>NZ_BBOX01000080.1 GCF_001553455.1 Streptomyces hygroscopicus subsp. hygroscopicus | reverse complement strand
GTGCTGGCCCGCCCCCCCGCCTACACGCTGGAGGCGGCCCGGCTCTCGCACCCCGTCGCGTCGTACGGCTATCGCCTGATCGAACCGGACGGCCGCAGGATGCTGCCCGAGCGGCTGGCCGCGCTCGGCGTCCGCGGCCCGGAGATCGGCCGGTTGCAGCGCGAGCGGGTGCTGGAGCGCGAGGGGCGCACGGTCACGCTCGAGGAGGTCAGCGAGGTCCGCCGGGGGCAGCGCTTCGCGTTCATCATGGACACCCGGCTGTGCGACGGCGCCTACGCGCTCGCGCAGGGGTGCGATCTGCTGGTCATCGAGTCGACCTTCCTGGACGAGGACGAGGCGCTGGCCGTCGAGTACGGGCACCTGACCGCCGGGCAGGCGGCCCGGGTCGCGGCCGGGGCGGGGGTGCGGCATCTGGTGCTGACGCACTTCTCGCAGCGCTACGGCGACCCGTCCGACTTCGAGCGCCAGGCGCGGGCCGCGGGGTTCGAGGGGGAACTCACGGTGGCCCAGGACCTGATGACCGTGGCACTCCCCAAACGCCGCTGAGGGCGGACCCGGCGACGAGGCGCCGGACGCGGCTGCGTGCCGAGCGGGGCGGGGCTGGGGGCGTCCGGGGTGATGGCTGGGGTCGCGGTTGGGGCGGCTGGCGCGGGCCATACCCGTGCCGAGCGGGTGCGTCCGGTGCGAACGGTCGCGGCCGGGGCGAAAGGGCGCATCGGGGGCGTGCGGGACGGTGGCCGGGACGTGCCGGGCGGGACGGTGGCCGTACGTGCCGAGCGGAACGGCGGCCGTACGAGCCGGGCGCGACGGCGGCGGTACGAGCCGCGCGGGACGGTGGCGGTACGAGCCGCGCGGGACGGTGGCGGTACGAACCGGGGCGGACGGCGGCCCGGACGAGTGGGATACGGGCGGACCCCAGCCCCCTGCCCGTCCCATCGTGCACACTGGCCGCACCCGCATCCGACGACGGAGGCGGACCGGCCAGATCTGGGAGAGCGCGGTGACCACACACGACGGAGACAAGCTCGCGGCGGGTTATCCCCTGCTCGACCCGCTCGCGGCCGTTCGCCGGCCCGGTGACCCGGAGTGCGACGTCTATCTCACCGGCACCGTCTTCCTCGACATCATCTTCACCGGTCTGGACTCCGCCCCCGTCCGCGGTACCGAGTCCTGGGCCCGCGGCATGGGCTCGAGCCCCGGCGGCGTCGCCAACATGGCCACCGCCCTGGCCCGGCTCGGCCTGCGCACCTCGCTCGCCGCCGCCTTCGGTGACGACCACTACGGGGACTACTGCCGCGACGCCCTGGACCGCGGCGAGGGTATCGATCTCTCGCTGTCCCGTACGATCCCCGGCTGGCACTCCCCGGTGACCGTCTCCATGGCCTACGAGGGCGAGCGGACCATGGTCTCGCACGGCCATGAGGCCCCGCCGCCCGAGGAGCCCGCGCCCAGCTGCCCGCCCCCGGCCCGCGCCGCCGTGGCCTCCCTGGTGCCCGGCCGCCGCCAGGAGTGGGTCGCCGAGACCGCGCGTCGCGGCGGGCGGGTCTTCGCGGACGTGGGCTGGGACGACACCGGCCGCTGGGACCCGGCCGACCTCGCCGAGCTGGAGCACTGCGAGGCGTTCCTGCCCAACGCCGAGGAGGCGATGCGCTACACCCGCACCGACTGCCCGCGCGCCGCCGCCCGGGCCCTCGCCGACCTGGTCCCGCTCGCGGTCGTCACCCTCGGCTCCGAGGGGGCGTACGCGGTCGACGGCCGCACCGGCGAGACCGCGGAGGTGCCCGCGATCGCGGTGGAGGCCATGGATCCGACCGGGGCCGGGGACGTGTTCGTCGCCGGTTTCGTCACCGGCACGCTCGCCGGCTGGCCGCTCGCCGACCGGCTGGCCTTCGCCGGGCTGACCGCCGCGCTGTCGGTGCAGGAGTTCGGCGGGTCGCTGTCGGCGCCCGGCTGGGTGGAGATCGCCGCCTGGTGGCAGCACGCCCGCGCCTACGACGACCAGCCCGCGGGGGCGCTGCGCCGTTACGCCTTCCTCGACCGTCTGCTCCCGGCCGCCGCCCGCCCCTGGCCTCTGCGCAGGGCCGTTCCGACGATCGGTTTCCGCCAGGCGTAGGCCGAGGACGGGGACGGGGGCAGGGACGGGGCCGGGGCCGAGGACGAATGCGGTGCAGAGGACGGGTGCGGTGCCGAGGACCCGGCCGTCCGGGGCGGGCCGGTTCCCGGGAGTCCCGGTGAGCCGGTTCGCGGGAGTCCCGGTGAGCCGGTTCGCGGGAGTCCCGGTGAGCCGGGACTCCCGGGAGTCTCCGGTGACCGGGGCGATGCGTGAGCGTGGAGTAAAAGGGCTCGGGTCTTGTCGGTGCTCCGTCGTACCCTGGAAGCCGAGGTTGTCGAGCGGCGAGAACCTTTGTCACAGGAGGTAGAAGCAGGCCAGAGAGCCGGCCCATGACGCAACCAACCACAGCGCCGCAGGCGCACGCGCAGTTCACGGTCCCGAGCAAGCACCCCATGGTCATGGTCCTGGGCTCCGGTGACGCGCTGCTACGTGTGATCGAGGACGCGTTCCCGGCGACCGACATCCACGTTCGGGGCAATGAAGTCAGCGCCACCGGGGATCCCAAGGAAGTCGCCCTGGTCCAGCGTCTGTTCGACGAGATGATGCTGGTGCTCCGCACCGGTCAACCGATGACGGAGGATGCGGTGGAGCGCTCCATCTCCATGCTGCGCGCGGCCGAGAACGGCGAGGGTGGGGTGCAGGAGACCCCCGCCGAGGTGCTCACCCAGAACATCCTCTCCAACCGCGGCCGCACCATCCGCCCCAAGACGCTCAACCAGAAGCGCTATGTCGACGCCATCGACAAGCACACGGTCGTCTTCGGCATCGGCCCCGCGGGCACCGGTAAGACCTACCTGGCCATGGCCAAGGCGGTCCAGGCACTGCAGTCCAAGCAGGTCAACCGGATCATCCTCACCCGGCCGGCGGTCGAGGCGGGGGAGCGGCTGGGCTTCCTGCCCGGCACCCTCTACGAGAAGATCGACCCGTATCTGCGGCCGCTCTACGACGCGCTGCACGACATGCTCGACCCCGACTCCATCCCGCGCCTGATGGCCGCGGGCACGATCGAGGTCGCGCCGCTGGCGTACATGCGTGGCCGTACGCTCAACGACGCGTTCATCATCCTCGACGAGGCCCAGAACACGAACCCCGAGCAGATGAAGATGTTCCTCACCCGGCTCGGCTTCGACTCCAAGATAGTGATCACGGGCGACATCACCCAGATCGACCTCCCGGGCGGGACCAAGAGCGGTCTGCGCCAGGTGCGGGAGATCCTGGAGGGCGTCGAGGACGTTCACTTCTCCATGCTCACCAGCACCGACGTGGTCCGTCACAAGCTGGTCGGCCGCATCGTCGACGCATACGATCAGTACGACAGCCGCAACGGAAAGTAACTAAAAACCCCCATGGCGATCGACGTCAACAACGAATCCGGTATCGATATCGACGAGCGGGCGGTGCTCGACGTCGCCCGCTACGCCCTCGCCCGGATGCGTATCCACCCGCTCTCCGAGCTCTCGGTGATCGTCGTCGACGCCGATGCCATGGAGCAGCTGCACATCCAGTGGATGGACCTGCCGGGCCCCACCGATGTCATGTCCTTCCCGATGGACGAGCTGCGCCCGCCGTCCAAGGACGACGACGAGCCCCCGCAGGGCCTCCTGGGGGACATCGTGCTCTGCCCCGAAGTGGCCAGGAAGCAGGGGGAGGAGGCGCCGACCGGGCACTCCATGGACGAGGAACTGCAGCTGCTCACCGTCCACGGCGTCCTCCACCTCCTCGGCTATGACCACGAGGAGGCGGACGAGCGCGCCGAGATGTTCGGCCTCCAGGCCGCCATCATCGACGGCTGGCGCGCGGAGCAGGGCCTGACCGGCCCCTCCCCGGCCCCCACCGTCCGATGAGCGCGCAGCTCGTCACCGCGGCCGTCCTGCTGGTCGTGGTGGCCTGGCTGGCTGCTTGCGCCGAGGCCGGTCTCGCCCGCACCACCCGGTTCCGCGCCGAGGAGGCCGTGCGGTCCGGGCGGCGGGGCAGCGCCAAGCTGAGGCTGGTCGCCGAGGACCCCACCCGCTACCTCAACGTGGCGCTGCTGGTCCGGGTCGCCTGCGAGATGGCGGCGGGCGCGGTCGTCACCTACGCGTGTCTGCGCGAGTTCGACCAGACCTGGAAGGCGCTGACCGTCGCGATCGGCGTGATGGTCCTGGTGTCGTACGTGGCCGTCGGCGTCTCCCCGCGCACCATCGGCGCCCAGCACCCGCTCAACACCGCGACCGCCGCCGCCTACGCGCTGATCCCGCTGGCCCGGGTCATGGGCCCGATCCCGCCCCTGCTGATCCTCATCGGTAACGCGCTCACGCCCGGCAAGGGCTTCCGCAAGGGCCCGTTCGCCTCCGAGGCCGAGCTGCGCGCCCTGGTGGACCTCGCCGAGCAGGAGTCGCTGATCGAGGACGAGGAGCGGCGCATGGTCCACTCCGTCTTCGAACTCGGCGACACCCTGGTGCGCGAGGTGATGGTGCCGCGCACCGACCTCGTGGTCATCGAGCGCTACAAGACCATCCGGCAGGCCCTCACCCTCGCGCTGCGCTCCGGCTTCTCCCGGATCCCGGTCACCGGGGAGAACGAGGACGACATCGTCGGGATCGTCTACCTCAAGGACCTGGTCCGCAAGACGCACATCAGCCGCGAGGCCGAGTCCGAGCTGGTCTCCACCACGATGCGGCCCGCCGTCTTCGTCCCGGACACCAAGAACGCGGGCGATCTGCTGCGCGAGATGCAGCAGCAGCGCAATCACGTCGCCGTCGTGATCGACGAGTACGGCGGCACGGCCGGCATCGTCACCATCGAGGACATCCTCGAGGAGATCGTCGGCGAGATCACCGATGAGTACGACCGCGAGCTGCCGCCCGTGGAGGACCTCGGCGACGGCACCCACCGGGTGACCGCCCGGCTCGCCCTCGGCGACCTGGGCGAGCTGTACGGCACGGACCTGGAGGACGAGGACGTCGAGACGGTGGGCGGGCTGCTCGCCAAGGCGCTGGGCCGGGTGCCGATCGCGGGCGCCAAGGCCGAGGTGGACGTCCCCGAGGGCGGCACCGATCCCGCCCTGAAGGCGCTGCGGCTGACCGCCGAGTCCCCGGCGGGCCGCCGCAACCGCATCGTCACGGTGCTGGTCGAGCCGGTCCGCGAGACGGCGGCGGCGGAGGCGGAGAGCTAGGCCGCGAAGCGGTGGGGCCGCCGAGCCGCGGGGCTGCCGGGCTGCCGGGGCGTCGAGCCGCCTGGCCGCCAAGCTCCCGGGCCGCCTGGCCGCCTGGCCGCCGGGCTGCCGGGCTGCCAAGCTC
>NZ_BBOX01000079.1 GCF_001553455.1 Streptomyces hygroscopicus subsp. hygroscopicus | reverse complement strand
CGAGCGCGCCCGCCGCGGCCTGGGCGCGCAGCGCCACGGCGTCCACGCGCATCGGGGCCGGTGCCGCCTCGTCCGTGGTGAGCGCGGCGTCCAGGAGCGCCAGGCCCTCCGCCGGGGACAGCGGCGGCAGTCCGGCGCGCCGCATCCGGGCGATGTCGGCCTCGTCCAGGCCACCGGCCATACCGGCGCCCGCCCAGGGGCCCCAGGCCAGCGAGATCGCGGGCAGCCCCTCGGCCCGGCGGTGTGCGGCCAGGGCGTCCAGGAAGGCGTTGGCCGCCGCGTAGTTGCCCTGGCCCGGGGTGCCGAACACGCCCGAGGCGGACGAGAACAGCACGAACGCCGTCAGGTCCAGGTCGCGGGTCAGCTCGTGCAGGTTCCAGGCCGCGTCCACCTTCGGCCGCAGCACCCGCTCCAGCCGCTCCGGGGTGAGCGAACCGATCACCCCGTCGTCCAGCACACCGGCCGTGTGCACCACAGCCGTCAGCGGACGCTCGGCCGGAATACCCGCCAGCACCTCCGCCAGCGCGTCCCGGTCCGCCACATCACACGCCGCCCAACGCACCTGAGCACCCAACTCAGCGAGTTCGGCGCCGAGTTCGGCCGCACCCGGCGCCCGCTCGCCACGCCGGCTCACCAGCAGCAGCTGCCGCACCCCGCGCTCCGCCACCAGATGCCGCGCCACCAGACCACCCAGCGAACCGGACGCACCCGTCACCAGCACCGTGCCCGCGGCGCCGAAGGCGCCCCCGGCGGCCGTCTCCTCCGCCACCGGCACCCGCGCCAGCCGCGGGACGGACACCGCGCCCGCGCGGACGGCGAGCTGCTCCTCGTCCGTCGCCAGCGCGGCCGGAAGCGCCGTGAGCGACGCGTCCTGCCCGTCGATGTCCAGGAGGACGAACCGGTCCGGGTTCTCGGCCTGCGCCGTACGCACCAGACCCCACACCGCGGACTGCGCCGGATCGCGCACCGGCTCGCCCTCGCCCAGGGTCAGGAACACCAGCCGCGAGGCGGCGAACCGCTCCTCGGCCAGCCACGCCTGCGCCAGGCCCAGCGCCCCGGCCGTGGCCTGCCGCACCGCGCCCGGCACCCCGTCGCCGCCCTTCGTGGCCGGCGTCACGAACACGTACTCCGGTACGGCCGCCCCGGACGCCACGGCCTCGCTCAGCGCCGTGAGATCCGCGTACGCCACGACCTCGGCCCCGGTGCCCGCGAGCCCGACGGCGTCCGCACCGAGCACCGCCCACCGGCCACCGGTGGGCGCCCCGGCGCCCGCTCCGGCCGGGAGTCCGGTCCACTCCACGCGGAACAGCGACTCGTGGTACGCCGCCCGCGCGGACCGCATCTGCTCCGCCGAGACGGCGCGCAGGACCAGCGAGTCCACGGCGGCGACCGGCGCACCGGCCGGGTCCGCGACCTCCAGCCGGACACCGTCCGCGCCCCGCGGCACCAGACGCACCCGCAGCGCCGAGGCGCCGCTCGCGTACAGGGACACCCCGCTCCAGGCGAACGGCAGCCGTCCCTGGCCGTCACCGTCGCCCAGGCCGTCCAGGCCGAGCGCGTGCAGCGCGGCGTCGAGCAGCGCCGGGTGCAGTCCGTACGCCTGCGCGTCGGCGGCGGCCGACTCGTCCAGCCGTACCTCGGCGAAGAGTTCGTCCCCGCGCCGCCAGGCGGCCGTCAGCCCCTGGAACACCGGGCCGTACCGCAGCCCGCCGTCCGCCAGGGCCGCGTACAGCTCCTCGGTGCGGGCCGCCTCGGCGCCCTGCGGGGGCCACGCGGTCAGCGCGAACGACGGCCGGGGCGCACCCGAGGCGAGCACACCGTCGGCGTGCCGCGTCCACGGCTCCTCGGCCGGGGCCTCCTCCGCGCGGGAGGAGACGGTGAACGAGCGGTGCCCGGTGTCGTCC
>NZ_BBOX01000078.1 GCF_001553455.1 Streptomyces hygroscopicus subsp. hygroscopicus | reverse complement strand
CCCAGCAACGGATGCCCCACGGACTCCAGCCCCACCGACGCCACATCACCCACCGACACCGCACCCGGCTCCAACCAGAACCGCTCATGCTGGAAGGCATACGTCGGCAGATCCACACGACGGGCACCCGTCCCGGCGAAGAACCCGGCCCAGTCCACCGCCACCCCACGCACATGCGCCCGCGCGACGGCCGTGGTCAGCGCCTCGACCTCGGAACGATCCCTGCGCAGCACGGCGACGAACCCGGCGTCGGACGCGGCGTCGGTCACACACTCCTGCGCCATCGCCGTCAGCACACCGTCCGGCCCCAGCTCCACAAACGTGGTGACACCCCGGGCCTCAAGCGTGCGCACACCATCGAGGAACCGCACGCCCTCCCGCACATGCCGCACCCAGAAATCGGCCGACGCGACCTCCTCGGCGGACACCACGCCACCGGTCAGATTCGACACGATCGGGATCTTCGGAGCCTCATACGACAGCCCCTGCGCCACCTCACGGAACGCCTCCAGCATCCCGTCCATACGCGGCGAATGGAACGCATGGCTCACCGTCAGCCGCTTGGTCTTACGACCCTGCGCCTCAAAGCCCGCCGCGATCTGAACCGCCGCGTCCTCATCCCCCGCGATGACCACCGACGCGGGCCCGTTGACCGCGGCGATGCTCACGCCCTCGGTCAGCAGCGGCGTGACCTCGTCCTCCGACGCCTGCACGGCAATCATCGCGCCACCGGCGGGCAGTTCCTGCATCAGACGGCCACGCGCCGCCACCAACGCGCACGCGTCCGCCAGCGACAACACACCCGCCACATGCGCCGCGGCCAGCTCACCAATCGAATGCCCGCACAGGAAATCCGGCCGCAGCCCCCACGCCTCCACCAGCCGGAACAGCGCCACCTCCACCGCGAACAACGCGGGCTGGGTAAACCCGGTCCGGTCCAGCACCGACGCGTCATCCCCGAACAGCACATCCTTCAACGGCCGTTCGAGACGCGGATCCAACTCCGCACACACCGCGTCCAACGCCTCCGCGAACACCGGATAGGCGTCATACAGCTCACGCCCCATCCCCAACCGCTGGCTCCCCTGCCCCGTGAACAGGAACGCCGTCTCGCCCTCCGTGACCGTGCCCTCGATCAGCCCCGGCGCGGACTCCCCCCGCGCCAGCGCCGCCAGGCCCGCGGCCAGCCCGGCGCGGTCCTCGCCCACGATGACCGCGCGGCGTTCCAGGGCCGCCCGGCCGGTGGCCAGCGAGTAGCCGATGTCGGCGGTGCCGAGGGCGGGTTCGCGATCCAGGTGGGCGGTGAGGCGCCGGGCGTTGTCGCGCAGCGCCGCCGTGTTCCTGGCGGACATGGGCCACGGCAGCACGGCGGCGGTGACCGCGGCGGCGGGGCCGGTGTCCTCGTCCGTGGCCGGCGGCTCCTCCGGCTCGGGGGCCTGCTCCAGGATGGTGTGGGCGTTGGTGCCGCTCACGCCGAAGGCGGAGACACCGGCCCGGCGCGGCCTGCCGGTGTCGTCCCAGGGGCGGGCCTCGGTCAGCAGCGCCACCTCGCCCGCCGACCAGTCGACGTTCGGGGACGGCTGGTCGATGTGGAGGGTCTTCGGAAGCACTCCGTGCCGCATCGCCATGACCATCTTGATGACGCCCGCGACACCCGCCGCCGCCTGGGCGTGGCCCAGGTTGGACTTGAGCGAGCCCAGCCACAGCGGTCGGCCCTCGGGCCGCTCCTGGCCGTAGGTGGCCAGCAGCGCCTGCGCCTCAATCGGGTCGCCCAGTGTGGTGCCCGTGCCGTGTGCCTCGACCACGTCGATCTCGGCGGCGGAGAGCCGGGCGTTCTCCAGGGCCTGGCGGATGACGCGCCGCTGGGACGGGCCGTTCGGCGCGGTCAGACCGTTGGACGCGCCGTCCTGGTTGACGGCCGAGCCGCGCACCACGGCCAGCACCGGATGGCCGTTCCTGCGGGCGTCCGACAGCCGTTCCACCAGCAGTACGCCGACGCCCTCGGACCAGCCGGTGCCGTCCGCCGACGCGGCGAAGGACTTGCAGCGGCCGTCGGGGGCGAGGCCGCGCTGACGGCTGAACTCCACGAAGACGTCGGGGTTGGGCATCACGGTGACGCCGCCGACGAGGGCGAGGGAGCATTCGCGCTGCCGCAGCGCCTGGGCCGCCCAGTGCAGGGCGACCAGCGAGGAGGAGCAGGCGGTGTCGATCGTGGCGGCCGGGCCCTCGAGCCCGAAGGTGTAGGCGATCCGGCCGGACAGCACGCTGGTGGCGCCGCCGGTGAGCAGCAGCCCCTCCAGTTCCTCCGGGGCGCCCTGGGTGTCGGAGCCGTATCCCATGGCCGAGGCGCCCACATACACGCCGGTGCGGCTGCCCTTGACGGAGGTGGGGTCGATTCCGGCGCGTTCGAAAACCTCCCAGGAGGTTTCCAGCAGCAGCCGCTGCTGCGGGTCCATCGCCAGCGCCTCGCGCGGCGAAATGCCGAAGAACGCGGGGTCGAATTCGGCGGCGCCGTCGAGGAATCCGCCGCCGCTGTTGTAAAAGGTGCCCTTGCGGTCGGGGTCCGGATCGGCCAGTCCCTCGATGTCCCAGCCGCGGTCGGCGGGGAATCCGGAAATGGCGTCACCGCCCTCCGCGACCAGCTGCCACAGATCCTCGGGCGAGCTGATGCCGCCGGGGAAACGGCAGCTCATCGCGGTGATCGCGATGGGTTCCTGCGCGTCCGCCTCCACCTCGGTCAGGCGGCGACGGGCCCGGCGCAGCTCAGTGGTCATCCACTTCAGATTGTCGAGGAGCTTTTCTTCGTTCGCGCTAGCCACGGAAACGTCACCTCCTGAGGTCAGTTGAATTGTGGGCGGTCATCACGTCAGGACCTTCCGAATTCGTTGTTGATGATGTCGAAGATGTCTTCGGCGGAGGCGGAGTCGAGGTCGAGTTCGTCGTCGTCGGCGCCGTCTGCCGCCGCCGCGTGCTCGGTCTCGTTCCAGGTCCGCAGCAGCGCTTCGAGCCGGGCGGTGACCCGCTCGCGTTCGGCCGCGTCGCCGGAGACGCCGGAGAGGGCGAATTCCAGCTTGTCGATTTCGGCGAGGACGGGGAGTTCGGGCGTGGTGTCCTCGCCGAGGAGGTCGGCGCGCAGCACATCGGCGAGCGCCCTGGGCGTCGGGTGGTCGAAGACCAGGGTGGCGGTGAGCTTCAGCCCGGTGGCGGCGGTCAGCCGGTTGCGCAGTTCCACGGCGGTCAGGGAGTCGAAGCCCAGCTCCTTGAAGGCCCGGCCCGCCTCGACGGCCGTGGTGTCGTCGTGTCCGAGGACGGCGGCGACCTCCGTGCGGACCAGGTCGAGCAGGACCTTGTCGGCCTCGGGCCCGGTGAGCCCCGCGAGCCGCCGCCGCAGGGACTCCGCCGGTGCCTCGGCCGCGCCGTCGTCCGCGCCCTGCGCCGGGTCGGCCGCGAGGGCGGCGCGGACCTCGGGCAGGTCGGCGATGAGCGGACGGGGGCGGGCCGCGGTGAAGGCGGGGGCGAACCGGCCCCAGTCGACGTCGGCGACGGCGACGGCGGTGTCGTTCCGGTCCAGCGCCTGCTGGAGTGCGGCGATGGCGGAGTGCGGGGGCATCACCGGCAGTCCGCGGCGGCGCAGCTGCCCGGCCGCCTCGTCGTCGGCGACGA
>NZ_BBOX01000077.1 GCF_001553455.1 Streptomyces hygroscopicus subsp. hygroscopicus | reverse complement strand
TGCGGTGTCGCCGAGCAGCGCGTCCAGATGGGCCGCGCCCGCGACCTTCGCGGCGACCACCTCGGCCACGTCGGCCGGGGTGGTCTCGGCGAGCGGGGCGAACTGCCCGGCGCCCGCCGTGTGCACGACGGCGGTGAGCGGGTGGCGCGGGTGGCCGTCGCGGATCCGGGCCAGCAGCCCGGCGACCGCGTCCCGGTCGGTGACGTCGCAGGCGGCGACGGTCACCTCGGCGCCGGAGGCGGCGAGTTCGTCGCGCAGCTCGGCCGCGCCGGGGGCGTCGGGGCCCCGGCGGCTGGTGAGCACCACATGCTCGGCGCCGCCCGCGACCAGCCAGCGGGCCACATGGGCGCCCAGCGCGCCGGTGCCGCCGGTGACCAGGACCGTGCCGCGGGGCCGCCACGGCGCGCCGGTGGCCGGGGTGCGCTCGGCGTGGCCGACGCGGCGGGCCAGGATGCCGGCCGTACGGATCGCCAGCTGGTCCTCGTCGGGCTCGCCGTGTCCGCCGAGCACGCCGGCCAGGCGGTCGGCGGCCCGTTCGTCGAGCGTGCCGGGCAGGTCGATCAGGCCGCCCCAGCGCTCCGGGTGCTCCAGCGCGACCACCCGGCCCAGGCCCCAGGTCTGCGCCTGTGCGGCGCTGCCGAGCGGCTCGGCGGCGGCGGTGGTGACGGCGCCGGTGGTGGCGCACCACAGCGGGGCGTCCAGGCCCGCGTCCCCGAGCGCCTGCACCAGCGCTCCGGTGCGCAGCAGCCCGGTGGGCACGGCGGGG
>NZ_BBOX01000076.1 GCF_001553455.1 Streptomyces hygroscopicus subsp. hygroscopicus | reverse complement strand
CCGGGGCGTCCGACCGGGCCCNCCGGTCCCCGAGGCCGCGTNCCACNCGCGCCGTCCGGTGCGCGAGCGACGGCCCGGGTGGGCGCGGGGCGGGGTGGGTCGGGGTGCGGGCGCTCGTCCAGCGCGAGCAGCGACAGCACCCCCTGGACGGGCTCACCGGCCGTGGCCTGGCGGATCCGGTCGGCCAGGGCGTCCCGGTCGAGGTCCGCGCCGTCGGCCGGGGCGAGGCGCCGGATGTCGGCGCCCCGGTCGGCCAGCGCGGCGACGACGCGCCGCACGGTGTCGGTGTGGCCGGCGGCGGCGGCCGGTTCGGCGACCAGCCAGACGCCGGGGGCGGCGGCGAGCCGTGGCTCCGCCAGCGGCTTCCAGGTGACGCGGTAGCGCCAGCCGTCGAGCGCGGACCGCTCGCGTTCGCGGCGCCGCCACGCGGACAGCGCGGGGAGCAGGGTGCTGAGCGGCTGGTCCACGTCGATGCCCACGGCGTCCGACAGCGAGGCGAGGTCGTCGCTCTCGACGGCCTCCCAGAACCGGGCGTCGGCCGTGCCGAGGTCCGTGGCCTCCTGGGCGGGCGTGGGGTGCGGGGCCCCCTCCAGCCAGTAGCGCCGCCGCTGGAACGCGTACGTGGGCAGCTCGACGCGGCGGGCACCGGTCCCGGCGAACAGCGCCGCCCAGTCCAGGGCGGCGCCCCGGACGTGCAGTGTGGCGAGGGCGCCGGTCAGCGTCTCGGTCTCGGGCCGCCCGGCGCGCAGCACGGGCACGAAGGCCGCGTCCGCCACGTCCTCGGAGCCCTCGTCCCCGGCGGTGACGCAGTCCTGTGCCATGGCGGACAGCACACCGTCCGGGCCGAGTTCGACGTAGGTGGTGACGCCCTGGGCCGCCAGGCAGCGGACCCCGTCGAGGAAGCGGACGGCGTGGCGGACGTGGCGCACCCAGTAGTCGGCGGCCATGCCCAGTTCGCCGGCCACCGGCTGCCCGGTGACGGTGGAGACGATCGGGATGCGCGGCGCCCGGTAGGTCAGCCCCTCGGCGACCTTGCGGAACTCGGCGAGCATGCCGTCCATGAGCGGGGAGTGGAAGGCGTGGCTCACGGTGAGCCGCTTGGTCTTGCGGCCCCGCTCCTCGAACGAGGCGGCGATCTCCAGCGCCGCGTCCTCGTCGCCCGCGATGACGACCGACGTGGGCCCGTTGAGCGCGGCGATCGAGACGCTCTCGGTCAGCAGCGGTGTCACCTCGTCCTCCGACGCCTGCACCGCGATCATCGCGCCGCCGGAGGGCAGCTCCTGCATCAGCCGGCCGCGGGCGGCCACCAGCGTGGCGGCGTCCTCCAGGGACAGCACCCCGGCCACGTGGGCCGCGGCCAGTTCGCCGATGGAGTGCCCGGCCAGGACGTCGGGCCGCAGCCCGGCGGCCTCGGCCAGCCGGTACAGCGCCACCTCGAGGGCGAACAGCGCGGGCTGGGTGAACCCGGTCCGGTTCAGCAGCTCCTCGTCGGTGCCGAACAGCACGTCGTACAGCGGCCGTTCGAGATGCCGGTCCAGTTCGGCGCAGACCGCGTCCAGCGCCGCCGCGAAGACGGGGCTGGCCTCGTACAGCTCACGGCCCATGCCGAGCCGCTGGCTGCCCTGCCCGGTGAAGAGCACGGCGGTCCGGCCCTCGGTGGGCACGCCCCGGACCAGCTGGGCGGCGGACTCGCCGCGGGCCAGGGCGGCCAGGCCCGCGAGCAGCCGGTCCCGGTCCGGGCCGAGGACCACCGCGCGGTGGTCCAGGGCGGCCCTGGTGGTGGCCAGGGAGTACGCCACGTCCACGGCGCCGGCTCCGGGGTCGGCCTCCAGGTGGGCGCGGAGCCGCTCGGCCTGGGCGCGCAACGCGTCCTCGCCCTTGGCCGACAGCGGCCAGGCCACCACATCGGGCCGCACCAGGGGGTGCCGCGGCTCGCCGCCGACCGCCTCGTCGTGCTCCGGGGCCTGCTCCAGGACCGTATGGGCGTTGGTGCCGCTGAAGCCGAACGAGGAGACGCCCGCACGGCGCGGACGGCCGGTCTCCGGCCACGCCACCTGCTCCGTCAGCAGTGACACCGCGCCCGCCGACCAGTCCACGTGCGGTGACGGCTCGTCCACGTGCAGGGTGCGCGGCAGCACGCCGTGGCGCATCGCCATGACCATCTTGATGATGCCCGCGACACCGGCCGCGGCCTGGGTGTGGCCGATGTTGGACTTGATGGCGCCCAGCCACAGCGGACGGTCCTCGGGGCGCTCCTGGCCGTAGGTGGCCAGCAGCGCCTGCGCCTCGATCGGGTCGCCGAGCCGGGTGCCGGTGCCATGGGCCTCGACCGCGTCCACCTCACCGGGGGTCAGCCCGGCGTTGGCCAGGGCCTGCCGGATGACGCGCTGCTGGGCGGGGCCGTTGGGCGCGGTCAGACCGTTGGACGCGCCGTCCTGGTTGATCGCCGAGCCACGGACGATCGCCAGCACCGGATGGCCGTTGCGCCGCGCGTCCGACAGCCGCTCCACCAGCAGCATGCCGACGCCCTCGCCCCAGCCGGTGCCGTCCGCCCCGGCCGCGAACGCCTTGCAGCGGCCGTCCGGGGCCAGCCCGCGCTGGCGGCTGAACTCGATGTACGCGCCGGGGCTCGACATGACCGTCACACCGCCCGCGAGCGCGAGCGAGCACTCGCCGCCGCGCAGCGCCTGGATCGCCCAGTGCAGCGCCACCAGCGACGACGAGCACGCCGTGTCGACCGTGACCGCCGGGCCCTCCAGGCCGAAGGTGTACGCGAGCCGGCCGGAGACCACGCTGGCCGCGTTGCCCGTGCCCAGGTAGCCCTCGACGCCCTCGGGCACGGTGTGCAGCGAGGCGTCGTAGTCCTGCCCGTTGGAGCCGACGAAGACACCGGCGGTGGAGCCGCGCAGCGTCGCCGGGTCGATCCCGGCCCGTTCGAACGCCTCCCAGGAGGTCTCCAGCAGCAGCCGCTGCTGCGGGTCCATCGCCAGCGCCTCACGCGGCGAGATCCCGAAGAACGCGGCGTCGAAGTGGCCCGCGTCGTAGAGGAAACCGCCCTCGCGGGCGTAGAAGGTGCCCCGCTTGTCGGGGTCCGGGTCGTACAGCGCGTCCAGGTCCCAGCCGCGGTCGGCCGGGAACTCGGCGATCGCGTCGCCGCCCGCGGTGAGCAGCTGCCACAGCTCCTCCGGCGACCGCACCCCGCCGGGGAAGCGGCAGCTCATCGCGACGATCGCGATCGGGTCGTCGTCGGCCGCCGGCCCGGCCGCGGGGCGGGGGGCCGCGGGGTCGGCGACGGTGGCCGTGCCGGTCAGTTCGCTCCGCAGATAGCCCGCGAGGGCGGAGGCCGTCGGGTAGTCGAAGACCAGGGTCGCGGGCAGCTGGACGCCGCTGGCGGCACCGAGCCGGTTGCGCAGCTCGACGGCGGTCAGCGAGTCGAAGCCCAGCTCGCCGAAGGCCCGGTCGGCGCCGATGGACTCCGAGCCGTCGTGGCCGAGCACCGCGGCCACCTGCGTACGCACCAGGTCCAGCAGCAGCCGGTCCCGCTCGGCCTCGCCCAGCCCGGCCAGCCGGGCGGCCAGCGAGGAGCCGTCGGTCCCGGGTCCGGTGGCGGGCTCCGGCTCCGCCGCGCGCAGCTCGGGAAGGTCCGCGAGCAGGCGGCTGGGCCGTACGGCGGTGAAGTCCGGCGCGAACCGTTCCCAGTCGATGTCCGCGACCGTGACCACCGTGTCATCGAGGTCGAGCGCCCGCTGAAGGGCGCCGATCGCCAGCCCGGCGTCCATCGGCGGCAGTCCGCCACGGCGCATCCGCCGCTCCAGCGCCTCGTCGGCGGCCATGCCGCCCGCGGCCCACGGGCCCCAGGCGATGGAGGTGGCGGGCAGCCCCTCGGCGCGGCGCCGCTCGGCCAGCGCGTCGAGGTGGGCGTTGGCCGCCGCGTAGTTGGCCTGCCCCGCGGCGCCCAGGGTGCCGCTGGTCGAGGAGAACAGCACGAAGGCCGACAGGTCCCGGTCGCGGGTCAGCTCGTCGAGGTGGGCCGCCGCGGCCACCTTGGCACGCAGCACGGCTCCGAAGCGCTCGGGCGTGAGCGAGTCCAGTACGCCGTCGTCCAGCACGCCCGCCGTATGGAAGACACCGGTCAGCGGCAGCTCGGCCGGAAGTCCGGCGAGGAGCCGCGCGAGCGCGTCCCGGTCGGCCACATCGCACGCGGCGACGGTCACCCGGGCGCCGGAGGCGGCGAGTTCGTCGCGCAGCTCGGCCGCGCCGGGCGCGTCGAGGCCGCGGCGGCTGGTGAGCAGCACGTGCTCGGCACCGCCCGCGACCAGCCAGCGGGCCACCTGGGCGCCCAGCGCGCCCGTACCGCCGGTGACCAGGGTGGTACCGGCGCCCGGGGTCCAGGAGCCGCCCGCGGACGCGGGCTCGGCGGCCCGCACGAGGCGGCGGGCGAACACACCCGACGCCCGCACCGCCACCTGGTCCTCGCCACCGGCCCCGGCCAGCACCTCCGCCAGCCGCGTCAGCGCACGCTCGTCGGCCGTCCCCGGGAGGTCCACCAGACCGCCCCAGCGCTCGGGCAGCTCCTGCGCCGCCGCCAGACCCAGACCCCACAGCTGGGCCTGCGCCGGGCTGACCATTCCGTCCGAGCGGCCCACGGCCACCGCGCCCCGCGTGGCCACCCACAGCGGCGCGCCGATGCCCGCGTCGCCCAGGGCCTGCGTCAGCGCGGCGGTCCGCAGCAGCCCGTCACCGTCCGCGAGGGCCAGCAGGGACACCACGCCACCGGTCACCGCCTCCTCGCCGATGGCCCCGGCCAGCGCGGCGGCCACGGCGGCGCGGTCGCCCTCGGCGGGCAGCTCGACGCGGCATACGTCGGCGCCGCGCTCGTTCAGCATCCGTACGGCCCCGGCGACCCAGGCGTCCCCGGCCGCCTCGGCCGGTGCCACCACGAGCCAACGGCCGCTCACGGAGGCGGCGGAACGGTCGGTGACCGGCTTCCACGACACCCGGTAGCGCCAGCCGTCCACGGTCGAACGCTCCGACTGCCGCCGCCGCCACGCCGACAGCGAGGGCAGCAGCGCTTCCAGCGCGCCGTTGTCCTCGGCGCCGAGGTTCAGGGCCGTGGCGAGCGAGGTCAGGTCCTCGCGCTCGACGGCCTCCCAGAAGCGCGCGTCGACCGCGTCCTGAGCCGTGGCGTCGGCGGTGGCGGCGGCCGTGCGCACGTCCAGCCAGTAGCGCCGCCGCTGGAAGGCGTACGTCGGCAGCTCCACGCGCCGCGCACCGGTCCCGGCGTAGAACGCCTCCCAGTCCGGCGTGACACCACGCACCTGGAGGGCGGCGAGGGCGGTGGTGACGGCCCCGGCCTCGGGGCGGTCCTTGCGGAGCGCCGGGACGAAGGCGGCCGGGTCGGCGTCGGTGACGCACTCCTGGGCCATGGCGGTCAGCACACCGTCGGGGCCCAGTTCGAGGCAGGTGGTCACGCCCTGGGCTTCGAGGGTGCGGACACCGTCGAGGAAGCGCACGGCCTCGCGGACGTGGCGCACCCAGAAGTCCGGGGTGGTGATCTCCTCGGCGGACACCACGTCGCCGGTGAGGTTGGAGACGATCGGAATGCGCGGGGCCTGGTAGGTGAGACCCTGCGCCACCTCGCGGAACGCCTCCAGCATCCCGTCCATACGAGGGGAGTGGAACGCGTGGCTGACGGTGAGCCGCTTGGTCTTCCGACCCTGCGACTCGAAGCCCGCCGCGATCTCCATCGCCACGTCCTCGTCACCGGCGATGACGACCGACGTGGGCCCGTTGAGGGCGGCGATCGACACCCGCTCGGTCAGCAGCGGCGCCACCTCGTCCTCCGACGCCTGGACGGCGATCATCGCGCCACCGGCCGGAAGCTCCTGCATGAGACGGCCACGGGCCGCCACCAGCTTCGCCGCGTCGGCGAGCGACAGCACACCCGCCACATGCGCGGCGGCCAGCTCACCGATGGAGTGACCCGACAGGAAGTCCGGCCGCAGCCCCCACGCCTCGACGAGCCGGAACAACGCCACTTCGAGCGCGAACAGCGCGGGCTGGGTGAACCCGGTCCGGTCCAGTACCGCCGCGTCGTCCCCGAACAGCACCGTTTTCAGAGGCCGTTCAAGATGCGGGTCCAGCGCCGCGCACACCGCGTCCAGCGCCTCCGCGAACACCGGATAGGCGTCATACAGCTCACGCCCCATTCCCAGCCGCTGGCTCCCCTGCCCGGTGAACAGGAACGCCAGCTTCCCGGCCACCGGGGAGCCCTCCACCAGGCCCGTGGCCGGTTCGCCGGAGGCCAGCGCGTCCAGGGCGCGCAGGAAGCCCTCGCGGCCGTCCGCCACCAGCACCGCGCGGTCCTGGAAGGCGGTGCGCCCGGCGGCCAGGGTGTAGCCGATGGCGGCCAGGTCCACGTCCTCGTCGGCGGCGGGCAGCCGGTCGCGCAGACGGCGGGCCTGGTCGCGCAGCGCGTCCCGGCCCACGGCCGACAGCGGCCACGGCAGCACCGGCGGTACGGCGGACGGCCGCGCCGCCACGTCTTCCCGGCCCTCGGCGGCCGGCGGCTGCTCGATGATGGTGTGCGCGTTGGTGCCGCTGATACCGAACGAGGAGATGCCCGCGCGGCGCGGACGGCCGGTCTCCGGCCACTCCATCGGCTCCGTCAGCAGCGCGACCGCGCCGTCCTCCCAGTCGACGTTCGGCGACGGCGCGTCGATGTGGAGGGTCTGCGGCAGTACGCCGTGGCGCATCGCCATGACCATCTTGATGATGCCCGCGACACCGGCGGCGGCCTGTGTGTGACCGATGTTGGACTTGATGGAGCCGAGCCACAACGGCTGTTCGGCGTCCCGGTCCTGGCCGTAGGTGGCCAGCAGCGCCTGCGCCTCGATCGGGTCACCCAGGGTCGTGCCGGTACCGTGCGCCTCGACCACATCGACATCACCGGCGGACAGCCCGGCACTGGCCAGCGCCTGCCGGATCACCCGCTGCTGCGACGGACCGTTCGGCGCCGTCAGGCCGTTACTCGCACCGTCCTGGTTGATGGCGGATCCCCGTACGACCGCGAGCACCGGATGGCCGTTCCGGCGGGCGTCGGACAGCCGCTCGACCAGCAGCATGCCCGCGCCCTCGGCCCAGCCCGTCCCGTCCGCCGACGCCGCGAACGACTTGCACCGGCCGTCCGTGGCCAGACCGCGCTGGCGGCTGAAGTCGATGAACGTCTCCGGGGTGGCCATGACCGCCACACCACCGGCCAGCGCCATGGTGCACTCGCCCGCGCGCAGCGCCTGGATCGCCCAGTGCAGCGCCACCAGCGATGACGAGCACGCCGTGTCCACCGTGACCGCCGGACCCTCCAGACCGAAGGTGTACGCCACCCGGCCGGAGGCGATGGAGCCCGCGTTGCCGGTGCCGATGTAGCCCTCGACACCGTCGGGGATGCCGTCGAGACCGGTCACGTAGTCGTGGTACATGACGCCCGCGAAGACACCGGTCTTGCTGCCGCGCACGGTCGCCGGGTCGATCCCGGCGCGTTCGAACGCCTCCCAGGAGGTCTCCAGCAGCAGCCGCTGCTGCGGGTCCATCGCCAGCGCCTCACGCGGCGAGATGCCGAAGAAGTCCGGGTCGAAGTCGGCCGCGTCGTGCAGGAAACCGCCCTCGCGGGTGTAGGAGGTGCCCGCGTGGTCGGGGTCCGGGTGGTAGAGGCCGTCCAGGTCCCAGCCACGGTCCACGGGGAAGCCGGAGATGCCGTCGCCACCCGTGGCGACCAGCTCCCACAGCTCCTCGGGGGTGCGCACCCCGCCGGGGTAGCGGCAGCTCATGCCGACGATGACGATCGGGTCGTCGTCCACCGCCGGGCTCGCCACCGGCCGTACGGGGACGAGGGGCGCCGTGGCCTCCTCGGCGCCCAGCAGCTCCTCGCGCAGATGACCGGCCAGGGCGTTCGGGGTCGGGTAGTCGAAGACCAGCGTCGCCGGGAGCCGCAGTCCGGTGACGGTCTTGAGGTCGTTGCGGAGCTCGACGGCGGTGAGCGAGTCGAAGCCCAGCTCCTTGAACGCCCGCCCCGCCTCGACGGCCTCCGGGCCCCCGTAACCGAGCACGGCCGCCACCCGGCCGCACACCAGCTCCAGCAGCTCACGGTCCTGTTCGGAGCGGGTGAGCCCGGCCAGGCGCTGGGCGAGCGAGGAGCCGTCGGCGGCGCTGGCCGCCGCGGCGGCCCGCCGGGCCGGGGTCCGCACCAGGCCCCGGAACAGGGCCGGCACGGTGCCGGTCGCCGTGGCCTCGGTGCGCAGCCCCGCGTAGTCGAGCCGCATCGGGAACAGCACGGCCGCACCGGCCGCACCATCCGCGCGGGCCGCCTCCGCCGCGTCGAAGAGCGCGAGCCCCTCGTCGGCTGCGATCGGGGCGACCCCGCCGCGTGCGATGCGCCGCAGATCGACCTCGTCCAGCCCGCTGCCCATACCCGCACCGGCCCACAGGCCCCAGGCCAGCGCGGTGGCCGGAAGCCCCTGGGCGCGGCGATGCTGGGCGAGAGCCTCCAGGAAGGAGTTGGCGGCGGCGTAGCTCCCCTGTCCGGGCGCGCCGAACACAGCGGCGGCGCCGGAGAACAGCACGAACGCGGACAGCTCGTGGTCACGCGTCAGCTCGTGCAGGTTCAGCGCCGCGTCGACCTTGGGACGCAGCACCCGCGCCACCCGCTCGGGCGTCAGCGAGCCGAGGACGCCGTCGTCCAGGACACCCGCCGTGTGCACCACGGCGGTCAGCGGATGCTCGGCCGGGACGGCGGCCAGGGTCGCGGCGAGCGCCTCGCGGTCGGCCACGTCGCAGGCCGCCCAGGTCACGGTGGCACCGGCCGCCGTGAGGTCGGCGCCCAGCTGCTCGGCACCTTCGGCCTCGGCGCCACGGCGGCTGACCAGCAGCAGCCGCCGCACACCGTGGGCGGAGACGAGGTGGCGGGCGAAGAGTCCGCCGAGGGTGCCGGTGGCGCCGGTGATCAGCACGGTGCCGTTCGGGTCGTACGACGGAACGCGGTGGGCGTCGGCGTCGGTGGCGTCGGCGGTGACGACGGCGCCCGCGTCGGTGATGACGGTGGCGCCAGCGTCGGCGGTGGCGGTGACGGTGGCGCCCGCGTCGGCGGTGGCGTCGGCGGCGGTGGCGGTGGCGGCGTCGGTGGTGACGGTGGCGGCTGCCTCGGTGACCGGCACCCGGGCCAGCCGTGGCGCGAGCGCCCCGCCCGCGCGCAGCGCCAGCTCGCCCTCGTCCACGCCGAGCGCGGCGGGCACCGCGCGGTACGAGCTCTCCTCGCCGTCCACGTCCAGCAGCACCAGGCGGCCGGGGTTCTCCGACTGCGCGGAGCGGAACAGACCGCGTACGGCGGCGGCCGGCAGATCCGCCACGCCCGCCCCCGGCTCGGTCTCCACCGCGCCCCGGGTGAGCAGCACCAGCCGCGACGCGGCGAACCGCTCATCGGCCAGCCACGACTGAAGCAGGCCGAGCATCGCCTGCGTGGCCTCGTGCACGGCCGACGCGCCGCCGTCACCGACACCGTCGCCGATACCGGACCCGACACCGACACCGACACCGACACCGACATTGGCACCGGCACCGGCACCGGCCAGCAGCACGGTGCCGGGCGCGGGCGCCCCGGCCTCCACGGCGGTACGCAGCGTCGACAGATCGCGATAGGCGGCGAGCCGGATCTCTGGCCCGAACGCGCCCTCCAGCACGGCCAGTTCGCCGGTGTCCGCGCCCAGCACCGCCCAGTCGCCCGTGGCCGCGCCCGTCGCGGGCGCCGGAACCGGCGTCCACTCCAGCCGGAACAGCGACTCGTGCAGCCCGCCACGGGCCGCGCGCACCTGGTCGGCGGAGGCCGGCCGCAGCGCCACGGACTCGACCGTGGCCACCGGACGGCCCGTACCGTCGGCCACCAGCAGCGAGACCGCGTTCGACGACCGCTCGGACAGCCGCACCCGGAGCGCGTCGGCCCCGGCCGCGTACAGCCGCACACCGTTCCACGCGAACGGCAGCAGCGCACCCTCCGCCAGCGCCGCCTCCCGGTCGGCGCTGTCGAGACCGATGACGTGCAACGCGGCATCGAGCAGGGCCGGGTGCAGCCCGAACCGCTCGGCCTCGGCGCCCTGCGCCGGCGCCGCGCCCTCGGGGAAGCCCACCTCGGCGTAGAGGTCCTCGCCGAGCCGCCAGGCGGCCCGCAGCCCCTGGAACACCGGCCCGTAGCCGAGGCCCGCCCCGGCCAGTTCCTCGTACAGCCCGTCGACCGCGATCGGCGTCGCGCCCCGCGGCGGCCATACGGCCAGCTCATCGGCCTCGGCGGACGCGCCGGACCCGGGGGTCCGGGCAGCGGCGACCGCGAGCACACCGGTGGCGTGGCGCGTCCACGGCTCGGTGCCGAGCGCGTCCTGCCGACGCGAATGCAGGCTGAAGGAGCGGCGGCCGGACTCGTCCGGCCCGTCCACGACGAGCTGTACCCGCACTCCGGTGTGCTCCGGCAGCACGAGCGGGGCTTCCAGGGTCAGTTCGTCCAGCCGCTCGCAGCCGACCTGGGCACCGGCGGCGCTCGCCAGCTCGACGAAGGCCGTACCGGGCAGCAGCACGGTGTCCATCACCGCGTGGTCGGCGAGCCACGGGTGGGTACGGGTGGAGAGCACACCGGTGAGCAGGAGGCCATCGGCGTCCGCCAGCGACACGGCGGCGCCGAGCAGCGGATGGTCGATGTCGCCCAGCCCGATCGACTCGGGGTCGCCCGCCGCGAGGGCGGCGGCACTGGGCCAGTAACGCTGCCGGTGGAAGGGGTACGTGGGCAACACGGCCAGCTCGGCGGGGTCCACGGGGGCGGCACCCGCACCGGAGAAGACGGCCGCCCAGTCCGGCGCCACCCCACGGACGTGTGCCCGTGCGACGGCCGACAGCAGCGCCTCTGCCTCGGGGCGGTCCTTGCGCAGGGTGGCGGCGAACGCGATGTCCTCGCCGGTCACGCACTCGTGCGCCATCGCGGAAAGGACACCGTCGGGGCCCAGCTCCACGAAGGTCGTCACGCCCTGCGCTTCCAGCGCGCGCACACCGTCGAGGAACCGCACGGCCTCGCGGACGTGGCGCACCCAGAAGTCGGCCGTCGTGATCTCCTCGGCGGAGACCAGCTCACCGGTCAGGTTGGACACGATCGGGATACGCGGGGCCTCATACGTCAGCCCCTGCGCGACCTCACGGAACGCCTCCAGCATCCCGTCCATACGCGGGGAGTGGAAGGCGTGGCTGACCATGAGCCGCTTGGTCTTCCGCCCCTGAGCCTCGAAGCCCGCCGCGATCTGAACCGTCGCGTCCTCGTCACCCGCGATGACCACCGACGCGGGCCCGTTGAGCGCGGCGATGCTGACCCGCTCGGTCAGCAGCGGCGCCACCTCGTCCTCCGACGCCTGCACCGCC
>NZ_BBOX01000075.1 GCF_001553455.1 Streptomyces hygroscopicus subsp. hygroscopicus | reverse complement strand
GTCCGTGACCGTGCCCTCGACCACGCCGGGGGCGGCCTCGCCCCGGGCCAGCGCGTCGAGCGTCCGCAGCAGGTCGGCCCGGTCGGCGACGGTCAGCACCGCACGCCGCTCCAGGGCGGCGCGGCCGACGGCCAGGGCGTGGGCGACGGCGTCGAGCGGGGCCGACTCCGGCCGCGCCGCGATGTGGTCGTGCAGCCGCACGGCCTGCTCCCGCAGGGCGTCGGCGTTCTTGGCCGACAGGACGAACGGCAGAAGGCCGCCGAGGCTGTTGCCATCCGGCTCCCCGCTCGGTTCGTCCGCCACCGGGGCCTGCTCGATGATGGTGTGGGCGTTGGTGCCGCTGATACCGAACGAGGAGATACCGGCGCGGCGCGGACGGCCGGTCTCCGGCCACTCGACCTGCTCGGTCAGCAGCGCGACCGCGCCCGCCGACCAGTCCACATGCGGCGACGGCTCATCCACGTGCAACGTCTGCGGCAACACCCCGTGCCGCATCGCCAGCACCATCTTGATGATGCCCGCGACACCGGCCGCCGCCTGCGTATGACCGATGTTGGACTTGATGGACCCCAGCCACAACGGCCGGTCCCCGTCCCGCTCCTGACCGTACGTGGCCAGCAGCGCCTGCGCCTCGATCGGGTCACCCAGCGTCGTCCCCGTGCCATGCGCCTCGACCACGTCCACATCACCGGCGGACAGCCCCGCACTGGCCAGCGCCTGCCGGATCACCCGCTGCTGCGAGGGCCCATTCGGCGCCGTCAGACCGTTACTCGCACCATCCTGGTTGATGGCCGATCCCCGCACGACCGCCAGCACCGGATGACCGTTGCGCCGCGCGTCCGACAGCCGCTCCACCAGCAGGAGCCCTACGCCCTCGCCCCAGCCGGTGCCATCCGCACCCGCCGCGAACGCCTTGATCCGGCCATCGGCGGCCAGCCCGCGCTGACGGCTGAAGTCGATGAAGTTCTCGGGGGTGGACATCACCGTGACGCCGCCCGCGAGCGCCATCGTGCACTCGCCCTGGCGCAGCGCCTGCACCGCCAGATGCAGCGCGACCAGGGAGGACGAGCAGGCCGTGTCCACCGTGACGGCCGGACCCTCGAGACCGAAGGTGTACGCCACCCGGCCGGACACCACGCTCGCCGCGTTACCCGTGCCCAGATGGCCCTCCAGGCCCTCGGGCGCCTGCATCAGCAGCGACAGATAGTCCTGGCCGTTGGTCCCGGCGAAGACGCCGATCTGCTGACCGCGCAGCGCGCCCGGGTCGATGCCCGCGCGCTCGAACGCCTCCCACGAGGTCTCCAGCAGCAACCGCTGCTGCGGATCCATCGCCAGCGCCTCACGCGGCGAGATCCCGAAGAACGACGCGTCGAAGTCAGCGACGTCGTACAGGAAACCACCCTCACGCGCGTATGACGTCCCCTGACGATCCGGATCCGGGTCGTACAACCCCGCAAGATCCCAGCCACGGTCGGACGGGAACGCGGCGATCGCGTCCCCACCCGCCGTCAACAACTCCCACAACTCCTCCGGCGACCGCACCCCACCCGGGAAACGGCAGCTCATCGCCACGATCGCGATCGGATCGTCGGACACCGCGAGGGTCGGCGCGGCCACGCCGCCGGTCACCGCCGCATCCGCGCCCAGCAGTTCGGCGCGCAGGTGGTCGGCGAGGGCGGTGGCGTTCGGGTAGTCGTAGATGAGCGTGGCGGGCAGCCGCAGGCCGGTCGCCGCGTTCAGCCGGTTGCGCAGCTCGACGGCGGTGAGCGAGTCGAAGCCCAGCTCCTTGAACGCCCGCCCCGCCTCGACCGCCTCGGCACCGTCATGTCCCAGCACCGACGCGACCTGCGCCCGCACCAGCTCCAGCAGCGCCTGTGTGCGCTCGGTCCCGGTCAGCCCGGACAGCCGCTCCGCCAGTGTGCCGCTCCCGGCGGTGGTGGCCGGGCGCGGCGCGCCCTCGGCGGCCGGTGCCGGACGCCCCGCGGGCAGCTCGCCGAACAGCGCGCTCGGCCGTACTGCGGTGAACTCGGCGAGGAACCGGTCCCAGTCGATGTCGGCCACCGTCACGGCGGTGTCATCGAGGTCCAGCGCCTGCCGCAGCGCGGCGAGCGCCGATTCGGGCGCCATCGGCGGCACACCGTCGCGGCGCATCCGCCGCTCCAGCGCCTCGTCGGCGGCCATGCCGCCCTCAGCCCACGGGCCCCAGGCGATCGAGGTCGCGGGCAGCCCCTCGGCGCGGCGCAGCTCGGCCAGCGCGTCGAGGTAGGCGTTGGCCGCGGCGTAGTTGCCCTGCCCGGCCGCGCCCACCGACCCGGCGAGCGAGGAGAAGAGCACGAACGCCGAAAGGTCCAGGTCACGCGTCAGCTCATGGAGGTTCTGCGCGGAGGCCGCCTTGGCGCGCAGCACCCGCTCCATGCGCTCCGCGTCCAGCGCGTCCACCAGTCCGTCGTCGAGGACACCGGCCGCGTGGATGACGGCGGTCAGCGGAAGCTCCGCCGGAAGCCCGGCCAGCAGCTCGGCGAGCGCCTCCCGGTCCGCCACATCACACGCCGCGACCGTCACCCGGGCACCCGACGCCACCAACTCGTCCCGCAGCTCCGCCGCGCCCGGCGCCGCCGGCCCCCGGCGGCTGGTCAGCACCACATGCTCGGCACCGTTCGCCACCAGCCAGCGGGCCACATGCGCACCCAGCGCACCCGTACCACCCGTCACCAGCACCGACCCGGCCCCCGGCACCCACGACTCGCCCGATGTCCGGGCCCCGGAAGCCTGCGTCAGCCGA
>NZ_BBOX01000074.1 GCF_001553455.1 Streptomyces hygroscopicus subsp. hygroscopicus | reverse complement strand
AACAAACCCGACTCCCCCACACCCTCGCCCTCGCCCACCGCCAGCAGCGACACCACACCCGACACCACCACACCACCCACCGCCGCACGCAGCTCACCCGCCACCCCAGCCCGATCCCCAGCCCCCACCTCAACCACCCGCACATCAACCCCACGCCCAGCCAACCCCCGCACCACACCCTCCAACCACACACCACCAGCCCCACCAACAGGCACCACAACCACCCAACAACCACCCACCACACCAGCCGCCGAACCCACCCCCACCGGCTTCCACACCACCCGATAACGCCAACCATCCACCACCGAACGCACCGACTCCTGCCGCCGCCACCACGACAACGCAGGCAACACCTCACCCAGCGAAACCCCCGGATCCACCGCCAACTCCGCCGCCAACGCGGCCACATCCCCACGCTCCACCACATCCCAGAACCGCCCATCGACGACACCACCCGGCACAACCTCCGCCGCCGGGGTCTCCTCCCACCAGTACCGCTGGCGCTGGAAGGCGTACGTCGGCAGCTCGACCCGCCGGGCTCCGGTGCCCTCGAAGTACGCGGCCCAGTCCGGGCGCCGGCCCCGGACATGCAGCAGGGCGAGGGCGGCGGTCACCGCCTCGGCCTCCGCCCGCCCCTTGCGCAGGGTGGCGGCGAACGCGGTGTCCTCGCCGGTCACGCACTCCTGCGCCATCGCGGAGAGCACACCGTCCGGGCCCAACTCCACGAAGGTCGTCACGCCCTGCGCTTCCAGCGCGCGCACACCGTCGAGGAACCGCACGGCCTCCCGCACATGCCGCACCCAGAAGTCGGCCGACGCCATCTCCTCGGCGGACACGACGTCGCCGGTCAGGTTGGACACGATCGGGATACGCGGGGCCTCATACGTCAGCCCCTGCGCCACCTCACGGAACGCCTCCAGCATCCCGTCCATGAGCGGCGAGTGGAACGCATGGCTCACCGTCAGCCGCTTGGTCTTACGACCCCGCGCCTCGAAGCCCGCCGCGATCTCCAGCGCCGCGTCCTCATCACCCGCGATGACCACCGACGTGGGCCCGTTGAGGGCAGCAATGCTGACCCGCTCGGTCAGCAGCGGCGCCACCTCGTCCTCCGACGCCTGCACCGCG
>NZ_BBOX01000073.1 GCF_001553455.1 Streptomyces hygroscopicus subsp. hygroscopicus | reverse complement strand
TCACCGGCCGCGTCCTCGATCAGCTCGGCCACGTCTTCGCCCGTGGCCAGCGCGTCCAGGCCCGCGAGGAACGCCTCACGGTCGGCGGTGACGAGCGCGGCGCGCCGTTCCAGCGCGGTGCGGCTGGTGGCGAGCGAGAAGGCGAGGTCGGTCGCGCTCAGCTCGGGGTGGGTGCGCAGATGGGTGGCCAGCTGTGCGGCCTGGGCGCGCAGCGCCTGCCCGTCCTTGGCCGACAGCAGCCACGGCAGCGCGGCGAGGTCACGCGGTTCGGGCTCCTCGGCCGGGGCGGCGGGGAGGGCCGGGGCCTGTTCGAGGATGGTGTGGGCGTTGGTGCCGCTGAGTCCGAAGGACGACACGCCCGCGCGGCGCGGACGGCCGGTCTCCGGCCACTCGACCTGCTCGGTCAGCAGCGCGACCGCACCCGACGACCAGTCCACATGCGGCGACGGCTCATCCACATGCAACGTCTGCGGCAACACCCCGTGCCGCATCGCCAGCACCATCTTGATGATGCCCGCGACACCGGCCGCCGCCTGCGTATGACCGATGTTGGACTTGATGGACCCCAGCCACAACGGCCGATCCCCGTCCCGCTCCTGACCGTACGTGGCCAGCAGCGCCTGCGCCTCGATCGGGTCACCCAGCGTCGTCCCCGTACCGTGCGCCTCGACCACATCGACATCACCGGCGGACAGCCCCGCACTGACCAGCGCCTGCCGGATCACCCGCTGCTGCGACGGACCATTCGGCGCCGTCAGACCGTTGGACGCACCATCCTGATTGATCGCGCTACCCCGCACGACCGCCAACACCGGATGACCGTTGCGCCGCGCGTCCGACAGCCGCTCCACCAGCAGCATGCCCACGCCCTCGCCCCAGCCGGTGCCATCCGCACCCGCCGCGAACGCCTTGATCCGGCCGTCCTCCGCGAGTCCGCGCTGACGGCTGAAGTCCACGAACGCCTCCGGCGTGGACATCACCGTGACACCGCCCGCGAGCGCTATCGTGCACTCGCCCGCGCGCAGCGCCTGCACCGCCATGTGCAGGGCCACCAGCGACGACGAGCACGCCGTGTCGACGGTGACCGCCGGGCCCTCGAGACCGAAGGTGTAGGCGACGCGTCCCGACACCACGCTCGCCGCGTTGCCCGTGCCGAGGTGGCCCTCCAGGCCCTCGGGCGGGGTGGCGACCAGAGAGGCGTAGTCCTGGCCGTTGGTGCCCGCGAAGACACCGGTACGGCTGCCACGCAGGGTGGCCGGGTCGATGCCCGCGCGCTCGAACGCCTCCCACGAGGTCTCCAGCAGCAGCCGCTGCTGCGGGTCCATCGCCAGCGCCTCACGCGGCGAGATCCCGAAGAACGACGCGTCGAAGTCCGCGACGTCGTACAGGAAACCACCCTCACGCGCGTACGACGTCCCCTGACGATCCGGATCGGGGTCGTACAACCCCGCCAGATCCCAGCCACGGTCGGACGGGAACGCGGCGATCGCGTCCCCACCCGCCGTCAACAACTCCCACAACTCCTCCGGCGACCGCACCCCACCCGGGAAACGGCAGCTCATCGACACGATCGCGATCGGATCGTCATCGACGGCCGCAACGGGGGCGCCGGTCGGGTCGGCCACGGGCCCGGCGCCCAGCAGTTCGGCGCGCAGGTGGTCGGCGAGGGCGGTGGCGTTCGGGTAGTCGTAGATGAGCGTGGCGGCCAGCCGCAGGCCGGTCGCCGCGTTCAGCCGGTTGCGCAGCTCGATCGCGGCCAGCGAGTCGAAGCCCAGCTCCTTGAACGCCCGCCCCGCCTCGACCGCCTCGGCCCCGTCATGCCCCAGCACCGACGCGACCTGCGCCCGCACCAGCTCCAGCAGCGCACGGTCCTGTTCGGCCCTCGGCAGACCGCTCAGGCGCGCGCCGAGGGGGGACGCGGAGTCGGCGTCGGTGACGACCTGTCCGGTGTCGGCGCCGGTCGCGGCGCGCGGTCCGGCCTCCGGCAGGTCGGCGATCAGCGGGCTCGGCCGTACGGCGGTGAGGGTACGGGCGTAGTGCTCCCAGTCGATGTCGGCGACCGTCACGGCGGTGTCATCGAGGTCCAGCGCCTGCCGCAGCGCGGCGACGGCGGACTCGGGCGCCATCGGCGGCATGCCCTCGCGGCGCATGCGCCGCTCCATGGCGTCGTCACCGGCCATGCCGGAGTCGGCCCACGGACCCCAGGCGATCGAGGTGGCGGGCAACCCCTCGGCCCGCCGCCGCTCGGCCAGCGCGTCGAGGTAGGCGTTGGCCGCCGCGTAGTTGCCCTGCCCGGCCGCGCCCACCGACCCGGTGATCGAGGAGAAGAGCACGAACGCCGAAAGGTCCAGGTCACGGGTCAACTCGTCCAGATGGCGGGCGGCGTCCGCCTTCGCCCTGAGCACCGGGGCGAACCGCTCGGGCGTGAGCGAGTCCAGTACGCCGTCGTCGAGGACACCGGCCGCGTGGATGACGGCGGTCAGCGGAAGCTCCGCCGGAAGCCCGGCCAGCAGCTCGGCGAGCGCCTCCCGGTCCGCCACATCACACGCCGCGACCGTCACCCGGGCACCCGACGCCACCAACTCGTCCCGCAGCTCCGCCGCGCCCGGCGCCGCCAGCCCCCGGCGGCTGGTCAGCACCACATGCTCGGCACCGTTCGCCACCAGCCAGCGGGCCACCTGCGCACCCAGCGCACCCGTACCACCCGTCACCAGCACCGACCCGGCCCCCGGCACCCACGACTCGCCCGAGGCCGAGGCCGACTCCGCGGCAGCGGCCGATACCGACGCCGAGGCAGAGGCAGAGGCCGAGGCGGACGCCCGTATCAGCCGG
>NZ_BBOX01000072.1 GCF_001553455.1 Streptomyces hygroscopicus subsp. hygroscopicus | reverse complement strand
AACAAACCCAACTCACCCTCGCCCTCACCCACCGCCAACAGCGACACCACACCCGACACCACCACACCACCCACCGCCGCACGCAGCTCACCCGCCACCCCAGCCCGATCCCCAGCCCCCACCTCAACCACCCGCACATCAACCCCACGCCCCGCCAACCCACGCACCACACCCTCCAACCACACACCACCAGCCCCACCAGCAGCCTCACCAGCAGGCACCACAACCACCCAGCAGCCACCCACCACACCAGCCGCCGACCCCATCCCCACCGGCTTCCACACCACCCGATAACGCCAACCGTCCACCACCGAACGCACCGACTCCTGCCGCCGCCACGACGACAACGCCGGCAACACCTCACCCAGCGAAACCCCCGGATCCACCGCCAACTCCGCCGCCAACGCGGCCACATCCCCACGCTCCACCACATCCCAGAACCGCCCATCGACGGCACCACCCGGCACAACCTCCGCGCCCGGTCCGGCCGGGGCCGGGGCGTTGAGCCAGTACCGCTGGCGCTGGAAGGCGTAGGTGGGCAGGTCGATCGTGCGGGCGCCGGTGGTGGCGTACGGGGCGGCCCAGTCGGCCTTCTTGCCCCGGACGTACGCCAGCGCCACGGCCGCGGTCAGGGTTTCCGCCTCGGGGCGCCCGCCGCGCAGCGCGGGGGCGTACCCGGTGCCGTCGGCGTCGGCGTCGGCGTCGGACAGACAGTCCTGGGCCATGGCGGTGAGCACGGCGTCGGGGCCCAGCTCCAGGAAGGTGGTGGCGCCCTTGTCGGCGAGGGTCCGCACACCGTCGAGGAAGCGGACCGCCGCACGGACATGGTTCACCCAGTACTCGGGCGAGCACAGCTCCTCGGCGGTGGCGACCCGCCCGGTGACGGTGGAGACCACGGGGATGTGCGGCGGCGCGTACTCCAGCACCTGGGCGACGCGCCGGAACTCGGCGAGCATGCCGTCCATGAGCGGGGAGTGGAAGGCGTGGCTCACGGTGAGCCGCTTGGTCTTCCGGCCCCGCGCCTCGAACGCCGCCGCGATCTCCAGCGCCACCTCCTCGGCGCCCGAGACGACGACGGAACGGGGGCCGTTGACGGCGGCGACGCCGATCCGGTCCTCGCGTCCGGCGAGCAGCGGCAGCACCTCGTCCTCGGTGGCCTGGAGGGCCACCATGGCGCCACCGGCGGGCAGTTCGCCCATCAGCCGGCCGCGGGCGGCGACCAGCGCGGCGGCGTCCTCCAGGGACAGCACCCCGGCCACATGGGCCGCGGCGATCTCGCCGATGGAGTGTCCGGCGAGCAGGTCGGGGCGCAGCCCCCAGGACTCGGCGAGGCGGTAGAGCGCGACCTCGACGGCGAACAGGGCGGGCTGGGTGTAGTCGGTGCGGTCGAGGAGGGCGGCCTCGGGGGTGCCCGGCTCGGCGAAGAGCACGTCGAGCAGGGGAAGTTCGAGCTGCTCCTCGAGATACCAGGCGGCGTCGTCGAGGGCTTCGGCGAACACGGGGTAGGTGTCGTAGAGCTCGCGGCCCATGCCGAGGCGCTGGCTGCCCTGCCCGGTGAACAGCAGGGCGAGCTTTCCGGCGGCGGGCGCGCCGCGGACGACGGACGGCCCGTCGCCGCCCTCGGCGAGGGTGCGCAGGGCGGCGAGGAAGCCGTCGCGGTCACCGGCGAGGAGCACGGCGCGCTGTTCGAAGGTGGCGCGGGTGGTGGCCAGGGAGTGGCCGATATCGGTGAGGGCGAGCCCGGGGTCCGCCTCCAGCAGCGCGTGCAGCCGCCGGGCCTGGCCGCGGAGGGCGTCGGGGGTCTTGGCGGAGAGGGCCCAGGGCAGTACGGCGGGGACCCGCCCGGCGGACTCCGCGCTCCCCTCGTCGCCCTGACCGTCGAGCCCGCCCTGGCCACCGAGACCGTCCTGACCACCGAGCCCGTCCAGTCCGTGCTGGACGGCCACCCCCTGCTGACCGTCGGCGGGGGCCGGGGCCTGTTCGATGATGGCGTGGGCGTTGGTGCCGCTCATGCCGAAGGAGGAGACGCCCGCGCGGCGCGGGCGGCCGGTCTCCGGCCAGGGCCGCTCCTCGGTCAGCAGCTGGATGTCACCGGCGGTCCAGTCGACGTGCGGGGTGGGCTCGTCGATGTGCAGGGTGCGCGGCAGGACGCCGTGGCGCATCGCCATGACCAACTTGATGATGCCGCCGACCCCGGCCGCGGACTGGGTGTGGCCGATGTTGGACTTGAGCGAGCCGAGCCACAGCGGCCGGTCGCCGTCCCGCTCCTGCCCGTACGTGGCGAGCAGCGCCTGCGCCTCGATGGGATCGCCGAGGGTCGTGCCGGTGCCGTGTGCCTCCACCACGTCCACCTCACCGGCCGACAGCCCGGCGTTGGCGAGGGCCTGGCGGATGACGCGCTGCTGGGCGGGGCCGCTGGGGGCGGTGAGGCCGTTGCTGGCGCCGTCCTGGTTGATCGCGGTGCCGCGGACGACGGCGAGGACCCGGTGGCCGTGTCTCCGGGCGTCCGAGAGCCGTTCGACGAGCAGCATGCCGACGCCTTCGCCCCAGGCGGTGCCGTCGGCCGCGGCGGCGAACGGCTTGCAGCGGCCGTCGGGGGCGAGTCCGCGCTGGCGGCTGAAGGCGATGAACGAGCCGGGGTTGGCCATGACCGCCGCGCCGCCGGCGAGCGCCATGGTGCACTCGCCCGCGCGCAGCGCCTGGACGGCCAGGTGGAGCGCCACCAGGGAGGAGGAGCAGGCGGTGTCGACGGTGACGGTGGGGCCTTCGAAGCCGAAGGTGTAGGCGATCCGGCCGGAGGCGACGCTGGCGGCGTTGCCGGTGACCAGATAGCCCTCGAAGCCCTGTTCGGCCTCGTGCAGCCGGGGGCCGTAGTCCTGGGCCTCGGCGCCGACGAACACACCGGCCCGGCCGCCCCGGAGGGTGGCGGGGTCGATACCGGCGCGTTCGAAGACCTCCCAGGAGGTCTCCAGCAGCAGCCGCTGCTGCGGATCCATCGCCAGCGCCTCACGCGGCGAAATTCCGAAGAACGCCGGGTCGAACTCATCGGCGTCGTGCAGGAATCCGCCTTCACGGGTATAGCTGCTGCCCGCCCTGTCCGGATCGGGGTCGTAAAGCCCGGCGAGATCCCAGCCCCGGCCCACCGGGAATTCGGAGATGACGTCTTTTCCGCCCGCGACGATTTCCCACAGTTCTTCGGGGGAGTCGACCGAACCGGGGAACCGGCAGCTCATTCCGATAATCGCGATGGGTTCGTCGGCGGCGATCGGGCCCATTGCGGCGTCGGCCGCGGCCGGGCCGGAGCCGTCGCTCTCACCGAGCAGTTCGGCCCGCACATGGCGGGCGAGGTCGGCGGGGGTGGGGTGGTCGAAGGCGAGGGTGACCGGCAGCCGCAGTCCGGTGGCGGCGGTCAGCCGGGCGTGCAGTTCGACCGTGGCGAGGGAGTCGAAGCCCAGGTCGAGGAAGGGGCGCTCGGGGTCGATGACATCCGGCGCCTTGTCCTTGAGGGCCTGTGCGACGATCTCGCCGACCCATGCGGTGAGGGCCTCGGCGCGCTCGGCCTCGGGGAGCCCGGCGAGCCGCTCCCGCCACGGGGACGCTCCGTCGGGGCTCGCGCCCCGCATTTCGGTGTGCTCGGGCGTGAAATCCACGGACTCACTCACCATCGCGCGCCCCATTACCCTCGCAGACATAACACCAAGACCGTACGTCAGCTTTACACAGGGCAGGGCCGCTAGAAACCCCTTCAAACCCCCTATGGACCCCTATCATCCCTGTGGAGTCCCGTATCCGGGGGGTGTCGCGCAAGGGCCACGCTTAATTCACCAGAGTGCATGAGAATTCCGGTGGCGACAAGGATCTCTCGCAAATAAACGCGTCCAGTATTCGGTTGTTTCAGAGGTGGAGGGGCGGCCTTTCGGTCCGCCCCTCCACCTCTCGGGGGATCGCCAGTTGGTCTCGGGGAGGGTCAGCCGCGGTCGGGGGCTCTCTCGATGAACGGGGCCAGCAGCCCCGGTACCGCGGTCTCGGCGAAGGCGATTCCCTGGCCCTCGGTCAGGTCGTGCACGTGGTAGACGCCTTCGCCCGCGGCGGTGGTGGCGCCCACGGTGAGCAGTCCGGCCCGGCGCTGGAAGGGGGTCCGGGAGAACTTCCAGCCGATGATCCCCTCGCGCTGGAGGGCGACGGTGCGGCGGGCGAACGCCCCGGAGGACGCCACCAGATAGTGGCCGCGCAGTCCGTGGCCCAGGGTGCGGTAGGCGGTGAAGGCGAACGCCACCAGGACCACCACCAGCACCACGCCGGTGATCACACCGGTGGTGATGAGCCAGGAACCGAACCACAGGCCCAGCACCACGGGGACGGCCGCGATCAGGACCGACCACATGAGGGCCCGGTTGATCCGGCGCCGCAGGGCCGCCTTGGGGTGCGGGAGCAGGCCCTGGCGCTCGATCAGACCGGGTCCGCCCGGCAGCGCCTGGGCGGCGACCCGCAGCGCCTCACCGCGCGGGGTGGGCGGGGTCAGGCCGCGCCGCCTGCGGTTGTCCTCGCGGTCGCCCAGGCCGCTGGCGACGGCGTTGAGCTTGGCGCCCTTGGCCCAGCGCAGCGGGATGGGCTCGACGAGTTCCAGGCCGCGCAGATGGCGTTCCTCGATGCTCACGGAGCGGGTGGCCAGCAGTCCGCGGCGGATGCGGAGGACTCCGCCGTCCTCGCGGCGCAGTTCGTAGCCGGCCCAGTTCTCGATGAAGGTGGCGGTGGAGCCGGCCATGCCGAGGACGACGATGACGACGACGGCCAGCAGGATGCCGTACCAGAGCGGAATGGTGCCGAAGCGGTGCTCGATGTCCTTGACGATGCCGAGTTCGAGCGGGTTGACCTGGAGTTCGTGGAGCACGCGGAAGGCACTGGCCGCGGCGATGAAGACACCGCCCACGCCCCATACGGTCAGCGGGCCGTAGCGCAGCCAGGACCAGTCCAGCCGGCTGAGGACGCCGTCGCTGTCGGCCACCGGCCGGGCCCGTCCGGCGTCGCGCAGGGCGATGATCCGGCGGCGCAGTTCGAGGGCCTCGGCCTTGGTGATGCCGTCGAGGGAGAGCCGGCGGCCGGCGTCGGCGCTCTGCTCCCCGCTGTCGATCCGCAGGGTGGTGAGGCCGAAGATCCGGTGGACCGGGTTGGCGGTGAGGTCCACGCCGCGGATCCGCCCGATCGGGACCGAGCGACGGCTGCGGAAGAGCAGACCGGAGTGGAGTTCGAACCGGTCCTCGGTGAGCCGGTAGCGGGTGGTGAACAGCCGCATCAGCCCGATGCCGCTGATGACCAGGAGGGTCACGAACAGCGAGCCGAGCGTGATGATGACCTGGAGGTTGGCCTCGCCGCCGGTGATCGCGAGGCTGGCCAGGAACATGGCCACCGGTGCGGCCAGGATGGAGAGGTTGACCAGGAGCAGCCGGCCGTTGAGCCGCCCCCAGTCGTGGTCGGCCGCGTGGGACGGCGACCGCACGGAGGTGTCGGACGTCATGTGGCGTCTCCCGGGACGGCCTGGGTGCACTTGGCCAGGTACTCGACCAGATCACTGGCCAGTTGGTGGTCGATGCCCTTGATCTTCACGGCGGCCGAGGAGGAGGCGGTGGTCACGGTGACTCCGGAGAGCCCGAACATCTGCTGGAGCGGGCCGCGCAGGGTGTCCACCGTCTGGACCCGGGACAGCGGAACGACCCGCCACTGCTGCCAGAGCCATCCGGAGGCCGCGTAGACCGCCTCGTTGGTGGCCTCCCAGCGGTGCACCCGGTAGCGCCAGGCCGGCATGACGGCCATGTAGAGCAGCCCGGGGACGAGCGAGATCAGCGTGGCCCACATGAAGAACTCGCGGGTGGGCGGGATGGAGGCCCACAGGATCCCGAAGGTGAGCGGCAGGGGCAGGGCGAAGACGGCGGACTGCAGAGTCCACCAGCCGATGGCGCGGCGGTCGACCCGGTGCCGAGGCGGTCGGAGCCTCAGGTTGTCATGGCGTTCCACTGGTTCACCCTGCTCTTGCGTCAGACGGGTGCCGGGTCCGGCCCGGCGGGGGTTGATGGACTATGAAACCAGGCGGTTCAGACCGACGCACCGGTGGCGCTCTGCTGCGGCAGCCGGCCGCCGCCCGTTCCCTGGGCGTTCAGCTTGCGCATCTTGGCCAGCAGGACGGCGGTGCGGGTCAGCACCATGGCCAGCGACATGAAGACGAACGCGTTGGCGTAGGTGTCCTGGCCGCTGATCTTGTAGTCGATGGAGAACTTGACCAGGTCCATGGTGAACCAGTGCTCGGCGCCGTAGGCGAAGAGGATGCGTCCGCTGGACAGGACGATCCACACCAGGGCGTAGCCGATGCCACCGATGGTGTACAGCTCACCGGATGTGGCGTCCCGGTAGGCGGGCAGCAGCACTCCGGCGATCAGACCGCAGATGACACCGGTGCCGACGCCCACGAGCTGCAGGGACAGGTCGTTGCCCTTGGTCGGGAAGGAATCGACGAAGATCGCGATGACCACGGCGACGGCGATGACCGAGCGCACCATCCGCATCGTGGTGATGCGGCGGCGGCCGATATCGGTCGCCAGGATGATGATCAGGATCGTGCCACTGGCGATCAGTGCGGACATGAACTGGCTCATCTGTGGCATATGCGACGTTCTCCAAGCCAAGGGATGATGTGCGTCCGGTGCGACGGCTTTCCGTCCCACCCAGCTCAACGCTAGGAGCGGACCGATCGCCGCGAGACGACTGAACGGTGGGTTCTGACTGTCAACCGTCCGGTGGACACGGTGGACACGCGTGGTAGTACTGAGGCCGTGCGCAATCACTCTCCGGGGGAGGGCTCGCCGACCGGGGCGTACTACGGTCCGGAGTCCGGTACCCGCTGGTTCGGCCTGTGGGACGGCTTCTTCGCCGTCTCCTATCTCGTCACGGCGATCCTGCTCTTCCTCTCCAGCGACTCCCAGGTCAACGGCTCCGTCCCGATCGCGGCGCTGACGCTGATGGTGCCCTGGTACGCGGCGGTCGGCCGGTCGCTGATGATCGAGGACGTCCACGGTCCGCGGAACCTGGTTTTCGCGGCGGGCCTGGTGACCCTGTTCTGCGTCACCACGGCGTTCAACCTGATCGGCGCGTTCGCGCTGTTCGCGGTCATCCCGATGCTCATCATGAGCCTGCCGATGGGCTCGGCGGTGGCGCTGGCCACGGTGGCCAACCTGTGTCCCGTGCTGGTGGTCGCGTTCATCGGCGAGGAACTGGGGCTGAGCGTCTGGGGCGTGCTGCCCGTCTCGCTGCTGAGCATCGCGCTGTCGGTGCTGCTGGGGATGTGGATCAAGCGGGTGGTGCGGCAGAGCAAGGAGCGCGGGCAGCTCATCGAGGAGTTGCGGCACAGCCGGGAGCGGGTGGCCCGGCTCTCCCACGAGGCCGGTATCTCCGCCGAGCGCGAGCGGCTGGCCCGGGAGATCCACGACACCCTGGCGCAGGGTCTGACCAGCATCATCAGCCTGGTACAGGCGGCCGAGTCGGAGGTGCGCGACGCTCCCGACCAGGCGGTGAACCATCTGTCGCTGGCCGGCCGGGTGGCCAAGGAGTCGCTCGCCGAGGCCCGTGACTTCGTGGCCGCCCTCACCCCGCCCGCGCTGCGCGGCGGTTCGCTCACCCAGGCGGTGCGCCGCCAGGCGGAGGGCCTGATCGCCGAGACCGGCCTGGAGGTGCGGTGTTCGGTGAGGGGCGAGGAGAAGCCGCTGCCGATGGCGGTGAGCGTGGTGCTGCTGCGCACGGTGCAGGAGGCCATCGCCAATGTGCGCAAGCACGCCCGGCGGGCCCGTACGGTGGATGTGATCGTGGTCTTCGACCAGGGCGGGGTGCGGCTGCTGGTCCGCGACGACGGCGAGGGGTTCACCCCGGACGGTACGCAGGAAGGCTACGGGCTGCGCGGAATGCAGGCCCGGGTGGAGGAGATCGACGGGGTGGCGTCCGTCACCAGCAGCCCCGGACGGGGCACCACCGTGGAGGTGAGCGTGCCGGTGACGGCGCTGACCGGGGAGGCAGTGAATGGCTGAGCCAACGGCGAGCGGCCGGAGCGGTCCGATCAGGGTCCTGCTGGCCGATGACCATCCCGTGGTGCGGGAGGGGCTGAGCGCCATGCTGGAGTCGGCCGACGGGATCACAGTGGTCGGCCAGGCCGGTTCCGGTGAGGAGGCGGTGGTCCAGGCGGTCGCGCTGCGGCCGGACATCACCCTGCTGGACCTGCGCATGGGCGGTATGGACGGGGTCGAGGCCACCGGGCAGATCCTGCGGCAGGTGCCGGGCTGCAAGGTGGTCATCGTGACCACGTACGAGGACGACTCCGACATTCTGCGCGCGGTGGAGGCGGGCGCCGCGGGCTATCTGCTCAAGGGCAGTTCGCGTCAGGAGCTGATCGACGCGGTGCAGACGGCGGCGCGCGGCGAGACGGTGCTCACCCCGTCCCTGGCGGGCAAGCTCTTCCGCACCCGGGTGGCCGAACCGTCCCCGCTGTCCGGCCGTGAGCGCGAGGTGCTGCGGCTGGTCGGCCGAGGGCTGACGAACGCGGAGATCGGCGCGCAGCTGTTCGTCAGCGAGGCCACGGTCAAGACGCATCTGCTGCGCTCGTACCGCAAGCTCGGCGTCTCCGACCGCACGGCGGCGGTGATGACGGCCATGGAACGCGGTCTGCTCTCCTGACCGCGGCTTGACGACGCCGTCGCCGTGGCCGAACGCCGCCTTGCGGACACAACGCCGCGTTCCGTGCGGCGAACGGCGCGCTCCCCGCGGCCAACGGCACGTTCCGTGCGGCACACGCCGCGTCCCCCCCGCGGCACACGGCGCGCTCCCCGCGGCACTCGGTGGCCGACGGGCCCTCACACCGTCCCGGTCAGGCTGCTGTCCGAGAGTTTCGCGGGCAGGTCGCGGCGCCGCTTGACGTTCAGCTTGCGGTAGATGCGGGTCAGGTGCTGCTCCACGGTGCTGACGGTGACGAACAGCTTGGAGGCGATCTCCCGGTTGGTGTTGCCGTGCGCGGCCAGCACCGCGATCCGCACCTCCGCCTCGGTCAGGGCCTCCACATCGCGCTGCGGCTCGCTCCCCTGGCCCGGCTGGGCGGCGGCCGCGGCGAACTCGCCGCTGTCCGCGTGCCGCGGCATCAGCTCCCGGCACAGCGGATCGGCGCCGCAGGTCTTCGCCACGTGCCAGGCCTTGCGGACGAACACCCGCCCCCGGTTGAAGTCGCCCAATGAGCGGTAGGCGCGGCCGAGTTCACCGAGCGCGCCGGCCAGCTGGACGCGGTCGTCGCCGCCCTCCAGGATCTCGACGGCCTCCTTGAGCCGGGGCACCCGGCGCTTGAGCTCGTCGGTGCGGGCCAGGACGACCAGCAGGGCGCCGCGCAGCCGGGCGTCGTCCGGGCCGCGCCGCAGCTGCTCCTCGGCCAGCGCGCGGGCACGCCCCGGATCGCCGAGGGCGAGCCAGGTCTCGGCGGCGTCCAGCCGCCAGGGGATGAGCAGGGGCATGTCCATCCGCCAGGTGTCCATCAGCTCACCGGCGGTCGTGAAGTCGCCGAGCGCGGCGTGGTAACGGCCGGTGGCCAGATGGCAGCGGCCCCTGGCCCGCAGGTAGAACAGCCCGGGGAGGGTCCGGAAGAGCTCGTCGGGCAGCGGCTGTTCGAGCAGCGCCATGGCCTCGTCGTAGTGGCCCATCCCGGTCTCGGCCTGGATCAGGGTGGACAGCGGCAGTCCCAGCCCCACGCCCCAGCCCTGGACCGGGATCCGCGCCATCGCGGTGCGCGCCTGGTTCGCGGCGACCTGGAGATCGCCCTGGCGCAGCGCGATCTCGGCCCGTACCGCGGACAGCAGCGCCTGCCAGCTGGGGACGCGGCGGGAGGCGCATTCGCCCAGCAGCCGCTCGCACCAGGACAGGGCGAGGTCGAGCCGGCCGGCCAGGACCAGCGCCAGCAGCGCGACGACCAGCGGCTGGAGGGTGCTGTCGCTCAGGTGGTAGCGCTGGAGGGCGCGTTCGGCCTCGATGACGGCCCGGTCGGCCTGGCCGTCGGTGAGCGCGGCGGACATGGTGGCCGCGGCGTGGGCGTGGGCCAGGCCGGCCGGGTCGCGCGGGGCGCCGGTGGCCGCCGCGCCGCCGGCCCCGACGGTGGGGAGGCGGTCGCGCAGCGGCGGGCTGAGCATCGTCAGCCACTGGGCGGCGGCGGAGACGGCGGCGGTCGTCGCGGGGTCGTCGCCGGTGCCGGCCGTGCGGGCCAGGGCGCTGACACCGTCGGCCGCCGCGTCCAGCCGTCCCGACCAGGCGAGGTAGGAGGTGATCGGGGCGATGTCGCGCGGGGCGAGCAGGCCCTTCCGCGCGTCCTCGGTGAGCTCCGGCAGATGGCTTTCGGCGGCGGCCGGGCCGTTCCGCCAGGCGACGCCGGCCAGCCGGGCCTTGAGCGCGGTGCGCTCGGGGCCGGGCTCGCAGGCGCGGTGGGCGTGTTCCAGGCAGCGGAGCGCGAACTCCAGCTCCTCGTCGACCAGGGCGAACTCGGCGGCCTCGCGCAGCACCGGGACGGTCCAGCGTTCGGCGTCCTGGCGGGCGGAGACCAGCTGGCGGGCGACGTCGAGGGCGGAGGCGCCGTCGGTGTGCAGCAGCCGGGCGGCGCGGGCGTGCAGGGCGCAGCGGGCGGCCGGGGGGATCGCGTCGAGCACCGCGGTGCGGGCCACCTCGTCGCGGAAGGCGTTGTGTTCCAGCAGGGCGCACTGGTGCAGGTCCTGGACGCCCTGCTGGACCGTGTTGACGCTCAGGTCCAGGAGCTGGCCCAGCAGGCGCGGGGAGCGGGCGTCGCCCAGGACGGCGATCCCGCGGGCGATCGGCACCACCTCGGGCTCGCCCCGGTGCAGACAGCCGAGGACGGCGTGGGCGAACGCCTCACCGGGCGCGGGGCGCTGAAGGGCTTCGCCGTGCTCGCCGAGGGTCCGCCAGTCCTCCAGCAGGGCGCGCAGCAGCAGCGGGTTGCCGCCGGAGACGCGGTGGCATTCGGGGGCCAGGCGGGCGGCGACGGTGGTGGACATCGAGCCGGCCAGCGCCTCGGCGACACCCGCCTCGGTGAGCATGTGCAGCCGCATGCGGACGCAGTTGGGCTGGCGGAGCAGTTCGGCGTGGAAGGTGAACTGTTCCTGGCGGAGCCGGGGGGATTCGGTGAGGACGATGAGAACCTTCGCCTGACGCACCCGGCGGGCCAGATGGAGCAGGAATTCCAGGGACTGGTCGTCACCGCAGTGCACATCGTCGACGAGGACGACAAGAGTGCGATCGTCGACCATTCGCAGCAGTACCGAGGAAATCTGGGACATCACGTGCATGCGTCCCGCGGCGGTGCTTTCCAGTGCGTTCCCGTCAAGCAGCGCGATCGCTTCGGATCGCACATCGGGGGGCATCGCGGCGTTGTCGAAAATCTTGCGCAGAATTCCGAAGGGAAGGTCGCTCTCGGCGCGCGAACCGGTCGCTTCCAGGAGCAACGCGCCATTTTCGATGACCTGTTCGGCAAAGGTGTTCAGCAGCGTGGTCTTCCCACTGGCCACCGCACCGCTGACAAGAGCCAGCCGGCCGCGGCCCTGCGTCGCACCGCGAAGCATTTCGCGCAGCGCCGACAGGTGGTTCTCCCACTCGAAGAGGTTCGCAGGCAAAGAATTCATCCCCCGAGGAACGCCACCTGGTGCCCCCTGACGGACCGCCGGGTACATCGGGCGTGGCGCGCGGTGTTTTCCAGTGCGTCGGCTAGGTTTCGAAGCGGTCGGCTCAGGGTCTCGGCCCCGAAAGCGCCTCCGCGACGAGGCTCATGATCTGCTCTTGATGTCCGGCCAGGAAGAAATGGCCGCCCGGGAACACCCGGATGTCGAACGCCCCGGTGGTGTGCGACCGCCACGCGGTGGCCTCCTCGAGGCTGGTCCTGGGGTCGTTGTCGCCGGTCAGCACGGTGATCGGGGTGCGGACGGCGGCGCCGGGCGCACAACGGTAGGTCTCGATCGCCTTGTAGTCACCGCGAATCGCCGGCATCGCCATGCGCAGAATCTCCTCATTTCCGAGGACGCGCGCATCGGTGCCGCTCAGCAGCTTCATCTCGCGTACGACACCGTCGTCATCACGCCGGTGCACATTCTCCTCGCGGTAACAGGACGGCGCCCGGCGGCCCGAGGCGAAGAGGGCGAGCGCGGAGAACTCCGCGTCGGCCTCCTCCAGCCGGCGGGTCACCTCGAACGCGAGAACCGCGCCCATGCTGTGCCCGAAGAAGACCAGCGGGAGATCGAGCCAGGGCTTCAACTCCGCGGCGATGGTGTCGGCGTACTCACCGATGTTCTCGATCAGCGCGTCCTGCCGCCGGTCCTGACGCCCCGGATACTGCACGCACAGGACATCGGCGGACGAGGAAAGCGTTTGGGACATCGGGAAGAAGAACGACGCGGAACCCCCGGCATGCGGCAAACAGACCAGCCGGGCGCGGCTGCCGGGCGCCGGATGGAATCGTCGTATCCAGACGCTGTCTTCTCGCTGTGCACCCATGCGTTGGGAAAGTCTTTCACTCATCGGGCAATCCGTGGGGGGACAGGCAGGGCAGCCTCCCGGCGAAGCATCCCAGGACGCGCCGGAACAGCACTGCCCCCTCATGACTAACACGACCAATGATGTAGGGGGCACCCCTAGTTTAGGGGGATCCTCATTGACTGGGGCCTCGGGGCGTGCGCCGCTGCCGCGCGCTCTTGCCGAGCGCCTCCGCCAGATCGTCCAGGGCGTCCTGGAGTTGACCGGCCCCGCGCAGCGCCACCCCCGGGCGGTCCCCGGCCTTCCGCTGCCACCGCTCCAGCGACCGGCGCACCGCCTCCCAGTCCAGCGGCTGCCGCTCCCGCACCGCCTCGACCGCCTTCGGCAGCGCCTGCCGCAGCGCCGCGGCGAAGTCCGCGGCCTCCTCGGACGGCGCCGCGTCACGCTCCGGCAGATGCGCCTCGAGCAACATGACGACCCGTCCCATCGTGGACAGCGCCGTCTGCGCCGCCCGTGCCGCGTGCCGGGACAGTCCGCGGTGGCGCACCGGTTCCCGGTGGGCCTGTGCCTCGCTCCGCTCCCAGGCCGCCCGCGCCGCGCGGGCGTCCAGCAGGGCGTCCCGCACCTGGCGGGGCCGGCGGTCGGCGGGGCGGGCGTAGGCGTCGAAGACGGCGGTGGCGAAGGAGCCGTTCGCGGCCAGCCAGTCCGCGAGCCGGTCCCGCAGCCGTGGCGTCTCCCAGGCGGGGAAGACCGCGTACGCGGCCATCGCGATCACCCCGCCGAGCAGCGTCAGCGCCACCCGCGCCTGGACGGTCTGCGCCCACGCCTCGCCCGGGATGCTGAGCAGGAAGACGACATAGGCGCTCACGCACGCGGAGGTGACGATGAAACCGGTGCGCAGCAGCAGGTACATCGACAGGACGCACAGCACCGCCAGTACGGCGCTCAGGTACGGGCCGGGGTGGACCAGCGCCACCAGCCCGCCGCCGACCAGCACCCCCGCTAGGGTGCCCAGGAAGCGGGCGATGCCGCGGGAGTAGGTCTGGGCGAAGTCCGGCCGCAGGACCATCGTGGAGGTCAGCGGCGCCCAGTAGGCGTGCCCCAGCGGCAGAGCCGTGCTCAGCAGATAGCCGCTGGTGGCGACCGCGCACAGGCGCACCGCGTGGCGCAGCACCGGCGAGGACCAGCGGGCCTCGCGGCGGATGGCGCGCAGCGCCGCGGCCACGGTGCCCGGGATACCGGGGCGGGGCAGGAAGCGGTGGACCGTCCGGCCCTCGGCGGACACCTCCTCCACCGGCTCCTCGGACGCCTCCACCACGTCCGCCACCAGGGAGATGAGCCGCAGCGCGGCGCGGCGGGCGGGGCCGCTCAGCTTGGGGCCCTCCTCCGGCACCTGCAGGACGGACATCGCGTCGGAGGGCACCCGCACCGGTCTGCCGTGGCGGATGGCGTGGGCCACGGCGTCCAGGACGGTGCCGGTGGCGGCCAGCAGTTCCCGCACCCGGTCGCGCTCCGGCCCCTCCTCGGGGGCACCGACGACCGGGTCGGCGAGCGAGGCGAGCACCGGGCGGATCCGTTCGGCCAGCAGCCGGTAGCCCCGCAGCTGGCGCGGGCGCCGCCGGGCCTGACGAGGGGTGAGGGCGGCCGCGCTGCGGGCCTCCATCAGCGGCTTGGGGTCGAACGGCGCCATCGGGTCGTGGCGCAGTCTGCGGGCGTAGTCCGCGACGGCGGCGAGCGCGTCCGCGAGGGCGTCGCGCTGTACGCCCCAGGGCCGCACCGGGAAGAGCACGATCAGCAGGGCCTGCACCACACCGCCGAGCCCGATCAGCAGGGCGTGCCCCAGTGCGCCCAGGACCGAGGTCGGGAGGGTGACCGTGACCAGCATGACGGCCACCATCTGCGTGGAGACCAGCCCGGAGACCGGGCCGACCGCCCAGGACATGCCCGTCAGCAGCGTCCAGACGGCGAGCATGAGGACGAAGGTGGCGGTGTGGCTGGCGGCCAGGTAGCCGAGGAAGGTGCTCACCGCGAGCCCGGCCGCGGCGGCCAGCGCCAGCCAGGGGCGGGGCCGCCAGCTGCGCTGGAAGGTGGCGATCCCGGCGGAGAAGGCGCCGAAGGCCGCCGAGACGGCGAGCGTCGGCGAGCCGAGCCACAGCGCCATCCCGATGATGAGCGCGACACCGCAGGCGCCGCGGATCGCCACCAGCGGTTCGGTCCTGGTGCGCTCGATGGCGAGTCCTGTGCGGGCGGTCTCCTTCAACGCGTGCGACCAGGTCATACGGCGAGACTACGGGGTGGCCCCAGGAGAACTGAACCAACCGTTCCGGACCCGCCTCGGTAACGCCCGCCACATCCCTGCCACCCGCTCACCCGCCGCGGCCCGGCCCTTCCGCAACGGGTCACCTGTCGACGCGCCGCCGCAGCAAAGCGGCGATGCCCCAACGGCATGGTCGAGGACTCACGGCGGTCCAGGCGGACGGCTGGCCCCTCATCTTTGGACCACGACGGGCCGCGCCCGGAAATGCGGCCCGGCTTGTGAGTACGTGTACTCATGAGCCGCCGTATTGTTCCCTCTAGCCTGGCCGCGACTGATGAGGGTGATGCGCGGCTCAAGCGTGGTGGAGGGGGAAGATGAGTTCGTTTCGAGGAGGAACGGGCGCGACTCAAGGGCGGCGCCACGAGCGGGCCCGGGATGCGGCTGGCGGGCGCCGTGCACGGCGGCGGCGGGGAAAGTGACCTGAGCCATGGACATCGAGGCGCTGAAGACGCTCAAGCTGCACGAGTTCGAGGACCAGGCGACCGGCTACCGCTCGGTCAGCGACATGGCGAGTCAGGCGAAGGACGCGCTGGAGCAGCGGATCACCATCCAGATGCGGAAAGCGCTGAAAGGTGAGGCGGTCGATGCCGCGGTCGTCCAACTGCGCGCGGTGGCGGAAAACTTTCATTACGTGCAGGTCGAGTGCGGTCTGGTCGCCACAGCCCTGAACGCCTTCGCGGCGGACATGCGCCCGGCGCAGGACAAACTGAAGCGGGCGCTGTCGGAGGCGGCCGAGCACACGTTCACGGTGGGCGCCGATGGCTCTGTGGCCTATCCGGCAGCCGGTGAGAACCCGGGCGGCTCCCCGCCGCAGCCCGGTTCGGCCAGCGCACCCTGTCCGAACAGGTCCGGGCGATCCAGCGCCAGGCGGGCAACTTCGACCCGAACCCGAACTACGCGATAGCCCAGGGTATCGCCAACCGCATCGCGGAGGCTCTGAAGGAGGCCACGGACGCGGACCAGAAGTGGGCGCCGCAGCTGCGCAAGCTCAAGGCGGACGACGACCTGGTCGTGTCCGCCGAGGACTGGGCAGATGCGGGGAAGGACACGGAGGGCGTCCGCAGGGTGGGCCGGGACTATCTGGACTCCCTGCCGCAGCCCCCGAAGGACGGCAGCCCGAAAGCCAACGCGGACTGGTGGAAGGGGCTCGACCCCGAACAGCAGGCGGCCTGGACCGCGCTCCAGCCGAACACCGTCGGCGGGCTCGATGGCCTGCCCGCCACGGCTCGGGACGAGGCCAACCGTATCGTCCTCGACGAGAAGCGGGGCCAGTACCGGACGGAGCTGAACGGGATCCCCAAGCCGCCCGCGAACGAGTGGACATGGATCACCGCCGGCATGTTTATCCTCCAAGGTACACACCGACGAGTGGATGGAGTGGGACAAGAAGTACGGCGACCAGTACCGGCACCTGAAGTCGTCCCTCAAAGGCATGAACGCCATCCAGACCCGGTTCGACCAGACCGGCGTGGGCGGCTTGCCCGAGGCGTATCTGCTCGGCTTCAGTCCGGAGGGCAACGGCCGGGCCATCGTGGCCAACGGCAACCCGGACACCGCTCGGCACCAGGCCGTATACGTGCCCGGCACGACGTCGAACCTGGGCAGTATCGGGGGCAACGTCGACCGGATGACCGAGCTGTGGCGCCAGACACAGCAGGCGACATCGAATGCCTCCGTGTCGACCATCACCTGGCTCGGCTACGACGCCCCGCAGAGCATCGTCAAAGATGCCCCGTTCGAGCACTACGCCTACGACGGAGCGCCCGCTTATCGGAAGTTCCTGGACGGTCTCGACGCCTCGTACAGTGGTTCCAGCGAGCCGCACCGCACGGCCATCGGGCACTCCTACGGCACCACCCTCATCGGGGCAGCGGCCCAGACAGGCGACCTCAATGCGGATGATGTGATCTTCGCCGGGAGCCCAGGGGTGAAGGTGGGGTCGGCCGATGAGATGGACGTTCCGAAGGGGCACGTGTGGAACGAGGAAGCGGACGGGGACAAGGTCCCGGACATCGGCCGCTGGGGTCACGGCGGCAGTCAGTGGAAGATGGGCGGCGGCGTATTCCTCATCCCCAGCGACGATGCCTTCGGCGCGCACCAGATGAACACGCACGCTGAGGGCAGTGGCCCCCAGGCGACCACGGGAGCGGAGGGTCACAGTGAGTACTGGGAGAAGGGCACGACCGCGCTGAAGAACCAGGCTCTGGTCGTGGTCGGGGAGTACGGCGACGTCACCGCTCCCCGGTAACGAACCCCACCCAGGCGTGCAAACACCCACCCCCATCGGCCTGCCGGACAACACCAAGGACTCGCATGCTCCGCGCACCGCTTCCCACCGCTCATCGGCGTCGCCCGGGGCGTGCCGTGTTCCCTCTGGTGTTGACCGGCCTTCTTCTCAGTGGATGCGGCATGACCAACGACGACACCCCCGAATCTCCCACCACCAACACCAGCGAGTCGGGCGACTCGGCGTCGGGGATTCCCCACGCGGGCACGGCCGGCACCGACGAGGCGGTCGCCGCCGTGAAAGCGGTCTCCAGCCAGATCTACGACTTCCTCGGGGTGCCCGGTACGGCGTCCCAGGCGGGGCCCGGTGTCAAGGCGTGTTCCGGCAAGGACCCGGACACGTACTTCCAGGTCTACCACCCGTGGAACTTCACGCCCGAGTCCGGCGCGGACAACGACGTCGCCATGGAGAACCTCAAGGAGAAACTCGGTACGGGCGATTGGGTGATCAAGAGTTCTTACCGCGACAACAGTGCGAACAAGAACCTCAATGTCGTCGCGGACAACGACGCCAAGAAGATGAGTGTCTGGATCGTCGGGTACAGCAAGCGGGACACCCCGAGCATCGGCATCGAGGTCACCTCGGGCTGCTACCGGGTCCCCGAAGGACAGACGATCCAGCACTCCTAGCCGCGCCCCGGCGGGATCAGTCCCCGGGGGCGCAGTCCACGTCGAGGAGCTGGAGCGGCCGACTGCCGTCGAGGTCCACGTACGCGGTGAAGGCCGCGGTTCGCGGCGACTGGGACCAGTGGGTGGTGATGGTCGCCCAGCCGACCCGCGCGGACTGGGCGGTGGTCACCTCGCCGACCTCGATGTCCCGCGGCTCGTTCTGCGCGCACAGCAGCAGGTCGTAGCCGGGTGTCTGGGCGATCCGCTCCTTGAGCCGGTCCGAGACCAGGTGCTCGCGCTCCCAGGGGCGCGGGCCGTGGTTGCCGTAGAAGCCCTCCAGGAAGTGGTGGATCTCCTCGGCGGTGTAGCGGTCGTTGGGGTCGGTCCGGTCGGTGGCCGAGGCGGGCGCCCCGGCGGCCAGGGCGGCTGCGATGCCGAGCGCGGCCACACAGCCTCCGGCCGCCGCGACACGGGAACGAAGCATACGAAGCATGGCAAATCCCCCGGTGTGTAGATGTGCGGTGATGAATCGCTCTTTAAGCGGTCGCACACCCGAGAAGACCTTTCAGCCGCCCGAATGGTTGCCTCAGCTGTCGCGGGGACACCGAAACTCGCCGTGCGGACCCCAGCGCGTGATCCGCCCCGCCGGATTCTGGGTGAACGCGCCGCAGTACAGCACCGGCTCCGAGCCCCGGTCGGTGTGGTGCAGGACGATCACCGGTTTGTCCCGGGGCACCGAACGGCCCCGCCCGACGTCCAGATAGCCGCTGGCCCCCTGCTTCCGGATGCCGTTGTCGAGGCCGATCTGCACATTGGAGCGCTCCACGTCGTGGGTGCTGCGGTACGCCCGGTTGGCCGCCTCGGCCATCAGCTGCATCGCGTCGTGGGCCAGGGCGGCCCGTCCGTCGTCGCGCCACAGGTCGTGGGAGCCGAAGCGCCGGGCGTAGTCGGCGTTGAACTTCTTGGCGATGTCGCTCAGCCGCGGATGGCCCGCGGGCAGCACATGGACGGTGTGGTACAGCCGCAGCCAGGGCCGGTCCGCGTACTCACCGGCGAGGGCGGCGGTGGTGAGGTCGTTGCCGCCGAGCACCGTCAGGCTTCTGCCCTCGCACGCGGTGTTGTCCTCGAAGTCGTCGAGGAACGCGCTGAACTGGAGTGCGCGGGAGGCCCAGTAGACGACCGTACGGGGGTTGCCGCTGATCCGCTCGCACACCGCGTCGGCCAGATCGCTGATGCTGTCCGTGCGGGCGACACCGTCCTCCCCCGGGCCCTGGGCGCCCCCGTCGGCCCGGCCGCCGGGGGTGTATTCCAGGGTGAAGGGCCGGGCGCCGAACCGCTCGGCGAACAGCGTCCCCACCTCGTCGCTGTACAGGTCCCGGGGGTCCTTGACGACCACGGCGGCGGCGGCCGGGGAGCACTTCCCGGTGCCGTCGTCCATGATGTTGCCCCGGCGGGCGAAGCCGGCCTCGACCGCCGCCTCACGGCTGTTGGTGGGCGCCACCCGGCGGTAGTACCCGTCCACCTGCATCAGATCGGCGGTGGCCGTGGTGCCGACGACGGGGATCTGCGCCCGGCCCAGGATCCGCACGGCCTCCTGGGTCTGCCTCAGACTCTTGGAGAAGCCCACCACACCGATGATCCCGGACCCCTTCTTCCGGGCGTCCTCGGCGACCCGGCGGGCGATGCGGGGCGCGTCCGCGAAGTCCTGGCCCGCGTTACGGCTGTCCACGCGCAGCCACACCTTCTGGGAGTCGTTGCGCGCCTCGTCGTTCAACGCCCGCTGGGCCAGTGCGATACCGCGCAGCTCGGGCACGGCCGCGTTGTACCGCTGCCCCTCCTGGTCGGCGGCCACGTCCGAGCCGATGTGCACCACCGTACGGGCCGTGCCGTGGTGGTCCGCGACCGCGCGGTCCACCCGCGCGTTCTCCTCGCGGATCAGCCGCCGGGCGTCCTGGTAGCTCTTCCGCGGCGAGTCCGCGCTCAGCTCGGGCCGGGCGGCGACGACCTCGCTGGACGCCCCGCCCAGACAGGAGCGGTCCGGCTCGTCCGGGACCCGGTCCAGCAGCCATCCGCCCAGCCCGCTCAGCACGGCCGCCACCAGCACTCCGGTCAGGGTCAGCTCGGCGACCGGGCCGAGCCGGAACGTGGGCGGCGAGACGGCGTCCGGCTCCAGCGCCTCCGACTCCGGCGCCGGCTCGGGCAGCACGGCCCGCAGCGGCCCCGGCGCACGCTGCGGCACCCCGCTCGCACCCCGCAGCCTGGCCGCCGCACGGCCCAGCCCACCGCGCTCTCCCTCGGCCGCCCCGCCCGCCGGGACGACGGCCACCACCACGGCCGCGGCGCACCGAGTGTCCCGGGCCGCGGCCCCGTACCGCTCCAGGAAGCGCTCCCCGGCCGCCGCGCCGCCCGCGTCCTCCGGAAGCTCCAGCAGGAAGACGCACCGGGTGCGCCGCCGGCGCCGCCACGGCGAGATCCGGCCCGGCCGCGCCACCCGCCGCAGATCCGCCAGCAGCGCCCGCAGCAGCAGCTCCTCGAACCTGCCGACCGCCGCCGCCCGGTCCCGTCCGCGCTCGGCGCGCAGCAGCCGCGCGACGTTCTCGAAGAACTCCTCGGCGGTGCGGCCGTGGCTGATGCCCCGCCAGTCGGCGTACCAGCCGCGGCGGGTGGAGCGCAGCAGCCGACGGGTGCGGCGGCGCCCCCACCACCAGCGCGGCAGCGACTGGAAGACGGGGCGCACCAGCAGCCGGCGCAGTTCCGCGACCCAGCCCGGCCCCGCGGTGCCGCCACCGTCGCCGCCCTCCCCGCCGAGCGTCCACAGCGCCCCCAGCAGCGGCCCCCGGGCGATCCGGCGCGCGTAGCAGTGGTCCCGCAGCGCGGTGCCGTCCGGTTCGGGGGCCCGCGGGTCCAGCGCTTGCTCGACGATGTCCCGCATCAGGTGGAAGTCGGGGACCCGCAGTCCGCCGGTGCGGCGGGGCACATCGACGCACAGCTCCTCGCCGAGGGCCAGGGTCAGCGGCCGCCGCCCCGCGGCCTCGCGGATCTCATCGGGGCCGAGCGCCGCGTACGGCACCCGCTTGGCGCCGTCGGGACGCAGGACCTCGAGCAGCCCCCGCATCACCTGATGGGCGCGGACCGCCGCCCGCTCGCCCTCGGCGAGCAGCAGCACGGGCGGCAGCAGATCCCGCAATGTGGCCTTCCGGTCCCGGGGCAGCACAGCGCCCTTGAACGCCTCGATGAACTCCTCGGCCCCTTCTCCTGCCGTGAACCCAGGCATGCCGCTCCCCCGTTCCCCCGCCCCCTGAGGCTTGTTGGGCCTGGATTCCCCGCCCTCCGGGACGGCGAAACCCCCTGCCGGACCGGGTCCGGCAGGGGGCGGGGAAACCACTCGGACGTGCGAATCACACGTCACATAAGGTCAGTTGTGCCTCAGTGGTTCTTCGCGTTCGTCCTCAGTGGCACGATGCCTCGGTAGCACGGCGCCGCAGTGGTGCTACGCCTCAGTGGTTCTTCGGGAAGCCGAGGTTGATGCCGACCTCCTCCGACGGCTCCGGCCAGCGGGTGGTGACGACCTTGCCGCGGGTGTAGAAGTGCACCCCGTCGTTGCCGTAGATGTGGTGGTCGCCGAAGAGCGAGTCCTTCCATCCGCCGAAGGAGTGGTAGCCGACGGGCACCGGAATCGGCACGTTGACGCCGACCATGCCCGCCTCGACCTCCAGCTGGAAGCGGCGCGCGGCGCCGCCGTCCCGGGTGAAGATGGCCGTGCCGTTGCCCCACCGGGAGCTGTTGATCAGCTCGATGGCCTCGTCGTAGGTCTCGGCGCGGACCACGCACAACACCGGGCCGAAGATCTCGTCGCGGTAGGCGTCGGCGGTCGGCTTCACCTTGTCCAGCAGCGAGACGCCGATGAAGAACCCGTTCTCGTGGCCCTCGACGGTGTACCCGGTGCCGTCCACGACCACCTCGGCGCCCTGGGCGGCGGCCCCGTGCACGTAGGAGGCGACCTTGTCGCGGTGCTCCTTGGTGATGAGCGGGCCCATCTCGGAGGACGGGTCGTTCCCGGGGCCGATCCGCAAGCGGGCGGCCCGGTCGGCGATCTTCTTCACCAGTTCGTCGCCGATGCCGCCGACCGCGACCACGACGGAGACCGCCATGCAGCGCTCACCGGCCGAACCGTACGCCGCGTTGATGGCGTTGTCCGCGGCGAAGTCCAGATCGGCGTCGGGCAGCACCAGCATGTGGTTCTTGGCCCCGCCGAGCGCCTGCACCCGCTTGCCGTGCTCGACGGCCTTGGACTGGATGTACTTCGCGATCGGGGTGGAGCCCACGAAGCTGACGGCGGCGACGTCCGGGTGCTCCAGCAGGCGGTCGACGGCCACCTTGTCGCCGTTGACGACATTGAGCACCCCGTCCGGCAGCCCCGCCTCGGCGGCCAGCTCGGCCAGCCGGTGGGCGGCCGAGGGGTCCTTCTCGCTGGGCTTGAGGACGAAGGTGTTACCGCAGGCGATGGCCACCGGGAACATCCACAGCGGCACCATCGCGGGGAAGTTGAACGGCGTGATGCCCGCGACCACGCCGAGCGGCTGCCGGATCGAGGACACATCGACCCCGGTGGAGACCTGGGTGGACAGCTCGCCCTTGAGCTTCTCGGCGATCCCGCAGGCCAGCTCCACGATCTCCAGACCGCGGGCCACCTCGCCGAGCGCGTCGGAGTGGACCTTGCCGTGCTCGGCGGTGATCAGCTCGGCGATCTCGTCGCGGTGGGCGTCCAGCAGCCCGCGGTACGCGTGGAGGATCGCGGTGCGCTTGGCGAGGGACACCGACCCCCAGGTGCGGAACGCCTCCTTGGCCGCGGCCACGGCCGTGTCGACCTCTTCCACGGAGGCGAGGGCGACCTGGGTGTCCTGGGCACCGGTGGCGGGGTTGTAGACCGGGCCGTACGCCCCGGTCGCGCCCTCGACGGTCTTTCCGCCGATCCAGTGGTTGACGGTCTTCATGGGTGCGGAGCCTTTCTCTCGAAAAACGTCAGAGGTGGCGGCGGCGTGCGGCGGCCTGCCGGTCGTACTCCTCACGGGCCTTCACGGCGGCCGGACGGGTCGCGGTCCGGGCGACAGGCACATCCCACCACGCCTGTGCCTCGGGTGCGCCGGACACTGTGTCGGCCGTTTCGGTCTCCACATAGACACATGTGGGCCGGTCCGAGGCGCGGGCCGCGGCGAGCGCCTCCCGCAGCTCGCGCACGCTTCCCGCCCGCAGCACGTCCATGCCGAGCGAGGCGGCGTTGGCGGCCAGATCGACCGGGAGCGGATCGCCGGTGTACTGGCCGTCGGCCGCCCGGAAGCGGTAGGCGGTGCCGAAACGCTCGGCGCCGGTGGCCTCCGACAGACCGCCGATCGAGGCGTAGCCGTGGTTCTGGACCAGCACGACGTTGATGTTGATGCCCTCCTGGACCGCGGTGACGATCTCGGTCGGCATCATCAGGTACGTACCGTCGCCGACCAGCGCCCAGACCGGGGTGCCGGGCGCCGCGAGCCGTACGCCGATGGCCGCGGGGATCTCGTAGCCCATGCAGGAGTAGCCGTATTCGAGGTGGTACTGGCGCGGGGAGCGGGCCCGCCACAGCTTGTGCAGGTCACCCGGGAGCGAGCCCGCGGCGTTGATCACCACGTCCTCGTCGCCGACGACCGCGTCCAGCGCGCCCAGCACCTGGGTCTGGGACGGGCGGGCGGTCCCGTCCCCGGCGGCGTAGGCGGCGTCCACCCGGCGCTCCCAGCGCTCCTTGCCCGCGCGGTACTCCGCCTGGTAGGCGTCCTCGACCCGGTGTCCGGACAGCGCCTCGGCAAGCGCTTGCAGCCCGGCGCGGGCGTCGGCCACCAGGGTGGTGGCGCCGAGCTTGTGGGCGTCGAACGGCGTGATGTTGAGGTTGAGGAAGCGGACGGCCGGGTCCGCGAACAGGGTCGCGGAGGCGGTGGTGAAGTCGCTGTAGCGGGTGCCCACGCCGATGACCAGGTCGGCGGTGCGGGCGAGGTCGTCCGCGACGGCGGTGCCGGTGTGGCCGATGCCGCCGATGTCGGCGGGGTGGTCGTAGCGCAGCGAGCCCTTGCCCGCCTGGGTGGAGGCCACCGGGATGCCGGTCGCGTCGACGAGGGCGCGCAGGCTGTCCTCGGCCTCGCTGTGGTGGATCCCGCCGCCCGCGACGATCAGCGGCCGGCGGGCGGCCCGGATCGCCCGCGCGGCGGCGGCCACCTCGGCCGGCTCCGGGGCGGGGCGGCGGACCGGCCAGACCCGGTCGGCGAAGAACTCCTCGGGCCAGTCCAGCGCCTCGGCCTGGACGTCCTGCGGCAGGGCCAGGGTGACCGCGCCGGTCTCGGCCGGGTCGGCCAGCACCCGCATGGCCTGCAGCGCGGCCGGGATCAGCGACTCGGGGCGCACCACGCGGTCGAAGTAGCGGGAGACCGGGCGCAGCGCGTCGTTCACCGAGATGTCGCCCGCGTACCCCACCTCCAGTTGCTGGAGCACCGGGTCGGCGGGGCGGGTGGCGAAGATGTCGCCGGGCAGCAGCAGCACCGGCAGCCGGTTGACGGTGGCGAGCGCGGCGCCGGTGACGAGGTTGGTGGCGCCGGGGCCGATGGAGGTGGTGACGGCCTGGGCGGCGAGCCGGTTGTTCTGGCGGGCGTAGCCGACCGCGGCGTGCACCATCGCCTGCTCGTTGCGGCCCTGGAGGTACGGCATGGTGTCCGGTCCGGACTCCAGCAGCGCCTGGCCCAGCCCGGCCACATTGCCGTGGCCGAAGATGCCCCAGGTGGCGTTGATCAGGCGGTGCCGCCGCCCGTCCCGCTCGGTGTACTGGTGGGCCAGGAACTCCACCAGGGCCTGGGCGACGGTGAGGTGACGCACGGCCGAAGCGTTCATCGTTGGTCTCCAGCGGGTGCTTGGTAGCGGGGCAGGCGGGGGTCGACGGGCTGGTCCGGCCAGGTGGCGCGGATCCAGGCGTGGTCGGGGTGGTCGCGGATGAGCCAGGCGCGCTCCTCCCCCGGGCCGGCCATGACGTTGAGGTAGTACATGTCGTGGCCGGGCGCGGCGATGGAGGGGCCGTGCCAGCCGTCGGGGATCAGGACGGTGTCACCGGAGCGGACCTCGGCGAGGACGTCGGTGCCGCTGCCGTGGCCCGAGGGGGAGACGCGCTGGTAGCCGAGGCCCTCGGTGCCGTGGGCCGCGGCGATCTCGAAGTAGTAGATCTCCTCCAGCTCGCTCTCCTCGCCGGGGCGGCACTGATCGTGCTTGTGCGGCGGGTACGAGGACCAGTTGCCGCCCGGGGTGAGCACCTCGACGGCGATGAGCTTGTCGCATACGAAACCGCCCGTTGATGTTCCGCCCCCGGCGGGGGCCGCGGCGGCGAAGTTGTTGACCTGGCGCGAGCAGGCGCCGCTGCCGCGCAGTTCCACGGGGACGGCGGAGGCCGGTCCGTAGCGGGCGGGCAGCCGGCGCTCGCAGCGGGCGCCGGTGAGCGCGAACCGGCCGCCCGCGCCGCCGGCGATCCGGGCGTGGGAGTCGCGCGGCAGATAGCAGAAGTCGCTCACCCCGCTGAACACGCTCTCGCGCCCGTGCAGTTCGAAGACCTCGCCCTCGGCGATCACGGTGCAGCCGCCGCTCAGCGGCAGCACGATCCACTCGCTGTCCCCGGTGGCCAGGGAGTGCGAACCGCCGGGCGGCAGATCGAGGATCCGCAGACTGGAGTAGCCCCAGCCGGCCCGCGCGGGGTCGATGTGCACGGTGTAGGGGCCGTCGGCCGCCGTGCCGGCGGGCAGATGGCGGCCGGGGAGGGGATCGGTGGTGGTCATGGTGTGAAGTCTCTGCCTTTCGTCGCGTCACAGCAGGCCGACGGCGGTGTCCACGGCGGTGGCGACACTGCCCTCCGCCGGGTAGAGCAGGGAGCGCCCGACGACCAGCCCCTGTACGGTGGGCAGGCCCAGCGCCTTGCGCCACTTCTCGTACGCCTCCTCCTGGTCCCGCGGAGACTTCCCCACATCGCCGCCGAGCAACACCGCCGGCAGGGTGCTCGTCTCCATCACCGTCGCCATCTCGTCGGCGTCCCTGGTGACCGGCACCTTCAGCCAGGTGTAGGCGGAGGTCCCGGCGAGGCCCGAGGCGATGGCGATGGACTTGGTGACGGCCTCGGCACTCAGATCGTTGACGACCCTGCCGTCCACCCGGCGGGAGATGAACGGCTCGACGAAGACGGGCAGCCGCCGCTCGGCCATCTCGTCGATGGCGCGGGCGGTGGTGGCCATGGTGGTCAGCGAGCCGGGGTCGTCGTAGTCGATCCGCAGCAGCAGCTTGCCCGCGTCGAAGCGCAGCCGGGTCAGGTCCTGGGGGCGGTGCCCGGTGAACCGGTCATCGAGTTCGAACGAGGCCCCGGCGAGACCGCCGCGGTTCATCGAGCCCATGGCGACCTTGCCTTCGAGGGCCCCGAGCAGCAGCAGGTCCTCGAGGATATCGGCGGTGGCGAGCACCCCGTCGACACCGGGGCGGGACAGCGCCACGCACAGCCGCTCCAGCAGATCGGCCCGGTTGGCCATGGCCAGTTCGCGGCCGCCGACGGCGAGGGCGCCGCGCGCCGGATGGTCGGCGGCCACGATCATCAGACGGCCGCTGTCACCGATGAGGGGGCGGCGGACCCGGCGGGCGGCCGCCTCGGCGATGGCCTCCGGGTGACGGCTCCGGACCGTGACGAGGTCGGAGATGCTGATGCTCAAGGTTCTTGCTCCTTCTTCTGTGAAGGCTCGTTCGCCTTTGTGAAGGCTCGATCGCCTCCGGGGCACTTCTGCCTCCCCCAGCCACCGCCGGGAGGGCTCCGGCCGGACGTCCCCAGGGGGCCGGAACGTCAGTCCCCCGCCAGCAGGGCCTCGACCTCCGCCTCCGTGGGCATCGCGGAGGAGCAGGCGAGCCGGGACGCCACGATGGCGCCCGCGGCGTTGGCGTACCGCATGACGTGTTCCAGCGGCCGGCCGGTGAGCAGCCCGTGGCACAGGGCGCCGCCGAACGCGTCGCCCGCGCCGAGTCCGTTGACCACCTCGACCGGGACGGGCGGGACCTCGGCGGTGGTGCCGTCGCGGTGCACGGCCAGTACGCCGCGGGGGCCCTGTTTGACGACGGCCAGCTCCACCCCCGCGTCCAGCAGCTTCTGCGCGCACGCCTTGGGCTCCCGCACACCGGTGGCGATCTCGCATTCGTCGACGTTGCCGACGGCGACCGTGGCGTGGCGCAGCGCCTCGGCGTAGAAGGGGCGGGCGGTTTCCGGGTCGGACCAGAACATCGGCCGCCAGTCGAGGTCGAAGACGGTCGTGCCGCTCTTGGCGCGGGCGGCGAGCGCGGCGAGGGTGCTGGTGCGGCTGGGCTCCTCGCTGAGCCCGGTGCCGGTCATCCAGAAGATCCGGGCGGCGCGGATGGCGTCGTAGTCCAGCTCGTCGGGGTGGATTTCCAGATCGGGCGCCTTGGGGCGGCGGTAGAAGTACAGCGGGAAGTCGTCGGGCGGGAAGATCTCGCAGAAGGTGACCGGGGTGGGGTACCGCTCGACGGGGGTGACGAAGCGGTCGTCCACCCCGAAGGCGCGCAGCTCCTGGTGGATGTAGTCGCCGAACGGATCCGCCCCGGTGCGGCTGATCACCGCGGCGCGGTGGCCGAACCGGGCCGCGGACACCGCGACATTGGTCGCCGAGCCGCCGAGGAACTTTCCGAACGATTCGACCTGCGGCAGGGGCACACCGGTCTGCAGCGGGTAGAGGTCCACTCCGATGCGGCCCATTGTGATCAGGTCGTACGGCTCAGTCATGCCTGCCCCTTCGGGAAAGACGCGGCTCAGGAACTGGTGCACAAAAAATTCCGGGACACCCGGCGTTCCAGGTCTAGACGTGTTGCCCCCACACTGTCAAGACTTTGTCCTGACATACTGACGTGACCATATGAGCGATGGCGCGGGGGCGGGCCCAGACGGCCGCTCCCCCGCAGTGTCGCACCCCTGACAAGACGTCCGAATGTCCTGACGAAGTCTTGACGGCCGCCCGTCCGGCCGGTGAAGCTGCCCGGAGCAGCACGACGCGGGCAACCCAGCACAGCGAGGAGACCCTCTGCCATGACCGCCGACGCCTCCCCCGCCCCCGCCTTGAACCGCATCCGGGTCGGCTCGGCCCCCGACTCCTGGGGGGTGTGGTTCCCCGACGACGACCAGCAAGTCCCCTGGCAGCGCTTCCTCGACGAGGTCGCGGAGGCCGGGTACGAGTGGATCGAGCTGGGCCCGTACGGCTATCTGCCGACCGACCCGGTCCGGCTCGCCGAGGAGACCGGGAGGCGCGGCCTCAAGGTCTCCGCGGGCACCGTCTTCACCTCGCTGCACCGCGGCCCCGAGGTCTGGGACGCCACCTGGGACCATGTCTCGCAGGTGGCCGAGCTGACCCGGGCGATGGGCGCGGGCCACCTGGTGGTCATCCCCTCCTTCTGGCGGGACGACAAGACCGCCGAGCTGATCGAGCCCCCGACGCTCAGCGCCGAGCAGTGGCGCCATCTGTCCACCGGGATGGAGCGGCTCGGCCGCGAGGTGCGTGAGCGCTTCGGGCTCGACATCGTCGTCCACCCGCACGCCGACACCCATATCGACACCGAGGAGAACGTGGCCCGCTTCCTGGACGCCACCGACTCCGGCCTGGTCAGCCTCTGCCTGGACACCGGCCACTACGCCTACTGCGGCGGCGACAGCGTCAAGCTGATCGAGACCTACGGCGAGCGCATCGGCTATCTCCACCTCAAGCAGGTCGATCCGGAGATCCTCGCCGATGTGGTCGAGAACGGGGTGCCGTTCGGCCCGGCCGTCCAGCGCGGCGTCATGTGCGAGCCGCCGAACGGCGTCCCGGCGCTTGGGCCGGTCCTGACGGCGGCCCAGAACCTGGAGGTGGACCTGTTCGCCATCGTCGAGCAGGACATGTACCCCTGCCCGCCCGACCAGCCCTTCCCCATCGCCGAGCGCACCCGGCGCTTCCTGCGCTCCTGCGGCGCCTGACCTCCCCTCGCCCCACGGGCTTCCCACACCCACGCAGAGCACGGACAGAACAGAGCACGGACAGAAGAGAGAAAAGCCTATGACGCAGCAGGGGACGCTCGGGGTCGCGGTCATCGGGACCGGCAAGATGGGCGCCGACCACGTCCGTCGCATCAACGACGTGATCAGCGGCGCCCGGGTGGCCGCCGTGGTCGACATCGACGAGACACGGGCCAAAGCGGTGGCCGACACCGCCGACGGCTGCCAGGCGTTCACCGACCCGGCCGCCGCGATGGCCGCGCCCGGCGTGGACGCGGTGCTGATCGCCTCGCCGGGGCCCGCCCATGAGGCCGCGCTGCTCAGCGCCTTCGAACACGATCTGCCGGTGCTCTGTGAGAAGCCGCTCACCCCGGACTCGGTGTCCGCGCTGCGGGTGCTGGAGGCCGAGCGGAAGCTCGGCCACCGCCGGGTCCAGGTGGGCTTCATGCGCCGCTACGACACCGAGTTCATGAAGCTCAAGGCGCTGCTGGCCGGCGGCGAGCTGGGCCGGCCGCTGCTGCTGCACTGCCGCCACCGCAACCTCGCGGTGCACTCGTACTTCACCAACGAGATGATGATCAGCGACTCGGTGGTGCATGAGATGGACCAGTCGCGCTGGCTGCTGGAGCAGGAGATCGCCGCGGTCACCGTGCTCAAACCGGCCCCCAGCTCGCTCTCCCCCGAACCGCTCAGCGACCCCCAGCTGGTGATCTTCGAGACCACCGGCGGCGCGCTCGTCAATGTGGAGATCTTCGCCACCTGTGGCTTCGGCTACCAGGTACAGACGGAGGCGGTCTGCGAACGGGGCACCGCCCGCGTCGGCGACGCCCACGGCATGCTGGTCAACCGGCCCGGCACCTGGGGCGGGGAGATCGCCCCCGACTTCGTGGTCCGCTTCGAGGAGGCGTACGACCGCGAGGTGCAGAGCTGGGTCAACGCCGCCCGGCGCGGGGAGGTCGAGGGCCCCAGCGCCTGGGACGGCTACGCCGCGGCCGCCGTCTGCGAGGCGGGGATCCGGGCCCAGGCCACGGGGCAGCGCACGGCCGTCGAGATGATCGAGCGCCCCGCCTTCTACCGCTGACGCCCCTTCCGCCCAGGTCTCCGGCCGACGCCAGCGGGCCGCACGACGCCCAGCGGCCTGGCCCACGCCCCGCGGCTCGGCCGACGCCCAGCGGCCTGGCCCACACCCAACGGCCTGGCCCACACCCAACGGCCTGGCCCACACCCAACGGCCTGGCCCACACCCAACGGCCTGGCCCACGCCCAACGGGCCCAGCCCACGCCCCGCGGCTCGGCCGACACCCAGCGGGCCCGGCCGACGCCCCGCGGGCCCGGCCCACATCCAACGACCCGACCCACACCCGCGACCCGGCCGACACCCACCGGGCTCGGCCGACACCCAGCGGGCCCGGCCCATGCCCTGCGGCTGGCCCACATCCAACGACCCGACCCACACCCGCGACCCGGCCGACACCCACCGGGCTCGGCCGACACCCAACGACCCGGCTCGCCGCCGGTGTCACCCGGATGTCACAGCCGTCACGTCTCCACACGCCTTCCGTCACAGGTGCTCAACAGCCCCCGGCCGCCCTTCACTCGGCGTCGTTGACCGAGCACAGGCTGATGAGCGCGAGCAGGCGCGCCGCGGCTCCCCCGACGGCCCCACCGGGCCGTGGCCGCGGCGCCTGCGGAAGGGCAGGGGAGATGACCGACCGGAGGCTGTGGTCCTACAAGGAGATCGCCGCGCATATCGGTGTGCGGGTCGACACCGTACGGTCCTATCGCAAGCACGGCCTGCTGCCATCCCCCGATCTGGTGGAGAACGGCAGGCCGTACTGGTACGCGGACACGATCCGCTCCTGGGTGGTCCGCAGACCCGGCAACCGCCGCGCCCGGCGCGACGCCGAGGATTAGCGACGCCGAGGGCTCAGGGCGCCAGGGGCAGGCCATGCCGGGGGCCGGGGCGCCAGGGGCCGAGGGCGCCCGAAGACAAGCGACACCGAAGACCGAGGGCGCCAGGGGCAGGCCATGCCGAAGTCCGAGGGCGCCAGGGGCCGAGAGCGCCCGAAGAAAGCGACGCCGAAGACCGAGGGCGCCGACGGCCAGCGACACCGAAGGCCGGACCGAGGGCGCCGACGGCCAGCGGCGCCGAGGGCCTGCCGCGCCGCGGACTGATGGCGCCGACGACCCGTGCGGCCTCGGGCTCACGGTGGCGAGCATGGCGTTCGCCCTGGGCAGGCCAGGGCGGCGCTGGTCCTCGGCCATGCGGGCGCGGAGCGGGAGGCGCATGCCGCGACGCTGGGGTCCACGCTGGGGTCCGCCCGGTACGGCCATCTCGCCCCCGCGCTCGGTACCGGGGGAGTCCCCGCCCGCCCCTGAGCACCCCCGCGCCGCTCCCCACCCCTTCATCCGCCCGCCCTCCCGCCCGCGCGCCGGATCGAGGGGCGTGCGCGCGGGCGCGGGGCCCGTTCCACGGACCGGTGCGCCACCGGCTTCCGGGAATACCCCCTAGGGGTATAGAGTTGGTAGTGCCAGGAGACGCTGGGGCATTCTGGCGCCCCCTGCGCACCGACCGTCACGCTCACCCCACACAGGAGAACCACCATGAGCTCCGAGGCTGTCACCACCGTCTACCAGGTGACCGGCATGACCTGCGGCCACTGCGAAGGCGCCGTATCCGAGGAGATCGGCGCCCTCGACGGCGTCACCTCCGTCAAGGCCGTGGCCTCCACCGGCCAGGTCACCGTGGTCTCGGCGGCCCCGCTGGACGACGAGGCCGTCCGCGCCGCCGTGGACGAGGCCGGATACGAGCTCACCGGCCGGGCCTGAGCCCCACCCAGCTTCCGCCGGGCCGTACCGCCCTGCTCATACAGCCGCCGTACGGCCCGGCCCTCCTCCCAGGAGACCAGACATGACCAGCACGGCTTCCCCCGCCGCGCCCACCGCCGGCACTCCGGCGCCGGCCGGCGGGCACTCCTCCCAGGTCGAGCTCGCCATCGGCGGCATGACCTGCGCGTCCTGCGCGGCACGCATCGAGAAGAAGCTCAACCGGCTCGACGGCGTCACCGCCACGGTGAACTTCGCCACCGAGAAGGCCAAGGTGTCCTACGCCGAGGGGATCGAGGTCGCCGACCTGATCGCCACCGTCGTCAAAACCGGCTACACCGCCGAGGAACCGCGCCCCGCCGCGCCCGAGCCGCGCACCACCGAGGACACCGGCACCCCGCCGGACGACCGGCACGGCGAGTCCGGGCCGGACCCCCTGCGCCACCGCATGCTCGTCTCCCTCGCCCTGTCGCTGCCCGTCGTGGTGCTGGCGATGGTGCCGTCGCTGCAGTTCGACAACTGGCAGTGGCTCTCGCTCACCCTGGCCGCGCCGGTCGTCGTCTGGGGCGGCGCGCCCTTCCACAAGGCCGCCTGGACGGGCCTCCGGCACGGCGCGGCCACCATGGACACCCTCGTCTCCATCGGCACCCTCGCGGCCCTCGGCTGGTCCCTGTGGGCGCTGTTCTTCGGCGACGCGGGGATGCCGGGGATGCGGCACGGCTTCGACCTCACCGTCTCCCGGTCCGACGGGTCGTCCTCGATCTACCTGGAGACGGCCGCCGGGGTGACCACTCTGATCCTCCTCGGCCGCTTCCTGGAGGCGAGGTCCAAGCGCCGGGCGGGCGCCGCGCTGCGCGCGCTGCTGGAGCTGGGCGCCAAGGACGTGACCGTGCTGCGCGGGGACCGCGAGGTACGGATCCCCGTCGGCGAACTGTCGGTCGGCGACCGCTTCGTGGTGCGTCCCGGTGAGAAGATCGCCACCGACGGCACGGTGGTCGAGGGTTCCTCCGCCGTGGACACCTCGATGCTGACCGGCGAATCGGTGCCGGTGGACGTGGTGTCCGGCGACGCGGTCGCGGGCGCGACCGTCAACACGGCGGGCCGGATCGTGGTCGAGGCCACCCGCGTGGGCGCGGACACCCAGCTGTCCCGCATGGCCAAGCTGGTGGAGGACGCGCAGAACGGCAAGGCCGAGGTGCAGCGCCTCGCCGACCGGGTCTCCGGGATCTTCGTGCCGATCGTGCTGCTGATCGCCGTCGGCACCCTGCTGGGCTGGCTGCTCACCACGGGCGACGCGGTCGCCGCCTTCACCGCGGCGGTGGCCGTCCTGATCATCGCATGCCCGTGCGCCCTGGGCCTGGCCACCCCGACCGCGCTCATGGTCGGCACCGGCCGCGGCGCCCAGCTGGGCATCCTGATCAAGGGCCCCGAGGTGCTGGAGTCGACCCGCCGGGTGGACACCGTCGTCCTGGACAAGACCGGCACGGTGACGACCGGACGGATGCGGCTGCGCGGGGTCGTCCCAGCACCCGGTGTGGACGAGGAGGAGCTGCTGCGGCTCGCGGGCGCCCTGGAGCACGCCTCCGAGCACCCGGTCGCCCGTGCCGTCGCGGACGGCGCGGCCGAGCGGATCGGCACCCTCCCGGTGCCCTCGGACTTCCGGTCCGAACCCGGCCTCGGCGTCCAGGGCGTGGTGGACGGACACGCGGTGCTGGTCGGCCGCGAGAAGCTGCTCGGCGCATGGGCCATCGAGCTGCCCGAGGAGCTGTCCGCCGCCAAGGCGGCGGCCGAGTCGGAGGGCCGGACGGCGGTCGCGGTGGCCTGGGACGGCGAGGCGCGCGGCATCCTCCTGGTGGCCGACGCCGTCAAGGAGACCAGCGCCGAGGCGGTCGCCCAGCTTCGGGGGCTCGGCCTCACCCCGGTCCTGCTGACCGGGGACAACAGGCTCGTCGCCGAATCGGTGGCCCGCGAGGTCGGCATCGAGGACGTCATCGCCGACGTACTGCCGCAGGACAAGGTGGACGTGGTGCGACGGCTGCGGGACGAGGGCCGTACGGTCGCCATGGTGGGCGACGGGGTGAACGACGCGGCCGCCCTGGCCACCGCCGACCTCGGTCTCGCGATGGGCACCGGCACGGACGCGGCCATCGAGGCCGGGGACCTGACCCTGGTCCGGGGCGACCTGCGGGTGGCGGCGGACGCGATCCGGCTGGCGCGCCGTACGCTCGGCACCATCAAGGGCAATCTGTTCTGGGCGTTCGGCTACAACGTCGCCGCGCTGCCGCTCGCGGCGGCCGGACTGCTCAGTCCGATGATCGCGGGGGCCGCCATGGCGTTCTCGTCGGTGTTCGTGGTGACGAACAGTCTGCGACTGCGGTCCTTCACAGCGTCCACATAGCTTCACCAAGTCCCCATAAGCCGCACAACACCCATACGGCAGAGCCTCGATCTTCAAATCGAGGCTCTTGCCCTTTTGCGGCCCATATGGCAAGAGACGCAGATCACAGACAACCCAACGTAACCATCGCGGGGGATCGCGAGTCTAATGGGACGGTGGGGATTCGTCTTGGGGGACGCAATCCTGCTACGCGTGGCCGGGGCGACGTACTCGGGGAGCTTTGAGCGGCCCTCCCGTAGGTACGCGTCCCGGCAGATCGCGTCACCATACGGCCCGCGAGGGCCCGTAGACGCCCGGCCGGATCCCGTGGGGGGAATCCGCTCCGGGGCAAGGGGAGCGCCCCGCTCCGACCCGTGGGGGGATCGGAAGCGGGGCGCTTCTCGTACCTTCTTTTTTGAGGCTCGGTTCGCCTCCGGGGCGCTTCAGTCGCTTTTTTTGAGGCTCGGTTCGCCTCCGGGGCGCTTCAGTCACTGTCGACGGTCGACCGTGCTCGGTCGCTCGTTCCTCGCTCCCTGCGCGCGCTCTCCCTTTCGACAGCGACGCGCCCCTTCGGCTCACTCGCCGGAAGACCCAAGGGCGCCGGAAGACCCAAGGGGCCGGATACGACTGAGGCGCCCGGCCCTTTCAGAGGGGCGCCCGGCCGGGGACCAAGCACCCGTATGCACCAAGTGCCCCCGGCCCAAGCAGGACGGGGGCACTCGCTCCCTGCGCGCGCTCTCCCTTTCGACAGCGACGCGCCCCTTCGGCTCGCCCCCAGCTACCGCCGGGAGGTACCCCCGGCCGGAAGACCCAAGGGGCCGGATATGACTGAGGTGCCCGCCCTTTCAGAGGGGCGCCCGGCCGGGGACCAAGCACCCGTATGCACCAAGTGCCCCCGGCCCAAGCAGGACGGGGGCACCGGAGAAGTGAGGGTCAGCGCTGCTCCACCGGGACGAAGTCGCGCTCGACCACGCCGGTGTAGATCTGGCGCGGGCGGCCGATGCGGGAGCCCGGCTCCTTGATCATCTCGTGCCACTGGGCGATCCAGCCCGGCAGCCGGCCGAGCGCGAACAGCACGGTGAACATCTCGGTCGGGAAGCCCATCGCCCGGTAGATCAGACCGGTGTAGAAGTCCACGTTCGGGTAGAGCTTGCGCTCGACGAAGTAGTCGTCCGCGAGGGCGTGCTCCTCGAGCTTGAGCGCGATGTCGAGCAGCTCGTCGGACTTGCCGAGCGCGGAGAGGACGTCGTGCGCCGCCGACTTGATGATCTTCGCCCGGGGGTCGAAGTTCTTGTAGACGCGGTGCCCGAAGCCCATGAGCTTCACGCCGTCTTCCTTGTTCTTCACCTTGCGGATGAAGGTGTCGACGTCGCCGCCCGACGCCTGGATGCCCTCCAGCATCTCCAGCACGGACTGGTTGGCACCGCCGTGCAGGGGGCCCCACAGGGCGTTGATGCCCGCCGAGATGGAGGCGAACATGTTGGCCTGCGAGGAGCCGACCAGCCGGACCGTGGAGGTCGAACAGTTCTGCTCGTGGTCGGCGTGCAGGATCAGCAGCTTGTCGAGCGCGCTGACCACGATCGGGTCGAGCTCGTACTCCTGGGCGGGGACCGAGAAGGTCATCCGGAGGAAGTTCTCGACGTAGCCGAGGTCGTTACGCGGGTAGACAAAGGGGTGGCCGACCGACTTCTTGTACGCGTAGGCCGCGATGGTCGGCAGCTTGGCCAGCAGCCGGATCGTCGAGAGGTTGCGCTGCTTCTCGTCGAAGGGGTTGTGGCTGTCCTGGTAGAAGGTCGACAGCGCGCTGACCACGGAGGACAGCATCGCCATCGGGTGGGCGTCACGCGGGAAGCCGTCGTAGAACCGCTTGACGTCCTCGTGGAGCAGCGTGTGGCGGGTGATGTCCTCACGGAAGGCCGCCAGTTCATCGACGGTCGGCAGCTCCCCGTTGATCAGCAGGAAGGCCGTCTCCAGGAAGGAGGCGCGCTCCGCCAGCTGCTCGATGGGGTAGCCGCGGTAGCGCAGGATGCCCTGCTCACCGTCCAGATAGGTGATCGCGGATTTGTACGCGGCGGTGTTGCCGTAACCGGAATCCAGGGTCACCAGACCGGTCTGGGCGCGCAGCTTGCCGATATCAAAGCCCTTGTCGCCGACCGTGCTGTCGACCACCGGGTAGGTGTACTCGCCGTCCCCGTACCGCACTACTACAGAGTTGTCGCTCACGTCATCCCTCACCGACGTCTGGTTCTCTTCTTCGAGGTGCCCTGACTCCCCCCACCTTCCCCTACTCGGGTCGCGAACGTGCACTCGGGGTCGGCTGAAGAGCCTTTTGGCGGCACTCAGTGCCGCCTTCACGGCCATCTTGCCCCGTTCGTCATCGTTCGGAAACCCATCCGACACGCTCGACTCGCACTTCGCCGCCGAGTCGGTGATCCAGCGCGGTACAACGCCTCCCCGCCGAGACGGTGCGCACCGCCTGCCCCAGTGCCCGGCGCGAGCCGACCAGCACCACAAGACGCTTGGCGCGGGTCACGGCCGTGTACAGGAGATTGCGCTGCAGCATCATCCAGGCTCCGGTGGTCACCGGAATCACGACGGCCGGGTACTCACTGCCCTGTGACCGGTGGATGGTCACGGCATAGGCGTGAGCCAGCTCGTCCAGCTCGTCGAAGTCGTACGGTACCTCCTCGTCCTCGTCCGTCCGCACGGTCAGCCGCTGCTCATCGGTGTCGAGTGAGGTGACGACGCCAACCGTGCCGTTGAAGACCCCGTTGGCTCCTTTCTCATAATTGTTGCGGATCTGGGTCACCTTGTCGCCGACCCGGAAGACCCGGCCTCCGAAGCGGCGCTCCGCGAGGTCCGGGCGGGCCGGGGTGATGGCCTGCTGAAGCAGTCCGTTGAGCGTGCCGGCGCCCGCCGGGCCCCGGTGCATCGGGGCCAGAACCTGCACGTCACGGCGGGGGTCGAGACCGAACTTCGCGGGGATGCGGCGGGCCGCGACATCGACGGTGAGCCGCCCGGCCTCCTCGGTGTCGTCCTCGACGAAGAGGAAGAAGTCCGACAGGCCCTGGGTGACCGGCGGCACCCCCTCGTTGATCCGGTGGGCGTTGGTGACCACCCCGGACTGCTGGGCCTGGCGGAAGATCCGGGTCAGCCGCACCGCCGGGACCGGGCTGCCGGGGGCCAGCAGATCGCGCAGCACCTCCCCGGCGCCCACGCTGGGCAGCTGGTCCACATCTCCGACGAAGAGCAGATGGGCGCCGGGCGGGACCGCCTTGACCAGCTTGTTGGCCAGCAGCAGATCGAGCATCGACGCCTCGTCGACCACCACCAGATCGGCGTCGAGCGGGCGGTCCCTGTCGTACGCCGCGTCCCCGCCGGGCTTGAGCTCCAGCAGCCGGTGGACGGTGGACGCCTCGGCGCCGGTCAGCTCGGACAGCCGCTTGGCGGCCCGGCCGGTGGGCGCCGCGAGCACCACCTTGGCCTTCTTGGCACGGGCCAGCTCCACCACGGACCGCACGGTGAAGGACTTGCCGCAGCCCGGCCCGCCGGTCAGCACCGCGACCTTCTCGGTGAGCGCGAGCCGCACCGCCTGGCTCTGCTCGGGCGCGAGATCGGCGCCGGTGCGGCGGGCCAGCCAGCCCAGCGCCTTGTCCCAGTCCACATCGCGGAAGGCGGGCAGCCGGTCCTCCTCGGTGCGCAGCAGCCGCAGCAGCTGGCCCGCGAGGGAGATCTCGGCGCGGTGGAAGGGCACCAGATAGACGGCGGAGACCGGCTCACCGCCCTCCGGGCCCGGGACCGGCTCGCGCACCACGCCCTCCTCCTCCGCCGCCAGCTCCCCCAGACAGTCGATGACCAGGCCGGTGTCCACCTGGAGCAACTTCACGGCGTCCGCGATGAGCCGCTCCTCGGGGAGGTAGCAGTGGCCCTGGTCGGCGGACTGGGACAGCGCGTACTGCAGACCGGCCTTCACCCGGGCGGGGCTGTCGTGCGGGATGCCGACCGACTGGGCGATCTTGTCGGCGGTGAGGAAGCCGATGCCCCAGACGTCGGCCGCCAGCCGGTACGGCTCGTTCTTCACGACCGAAATCGACGCGTCGCCGTATTTCTTGTAGATCCGCACCGCGACGGAGGTGGAGACCCCCACCCCCTGGAGGAAGACCATCACCTCCTTGATGGCCTTCTGCTCCTCCCAGGCGGCGGCGATCATCTTGGTGCGCTTGGGGCCGAGGCCCGGCACCTCGATCAGCCGCTCGGGCTCCTGCTCGATGACGTCGAGGGTGTCGATGCCGAAGTGCTCGGTGATGCGGTCGGCGATGCGGGGGCCGATGCCCTTGATCAGACCCGAGCCGAGATAGCGCCGGATGCCCTGGACGGTGGCGGGGAGGACGGTCTGGTAGTTCTCGACGGTGAACTGTTTGCCGTATTGCGGATGCGAACCCCAGCGGCCCTCCATCCGCAGCGACTCGCCCGGCTGGGCGCCCAGCAACGAGCCGACGACGGTCAGCAGATCACCGGAGCCACGGCCGGTGTCGACCCGCGCGACCGTATAGCCGTTCTCCTCATTGGCGTAGGTGATCCGCTCCAGGACCCCTTCCACCACCGCGAGTTTGAGCATGCCCCGACCGTACCGCCGGGAGCCGACAGGCGGTTCGGGCCTGTGGACAACGCCCGCGGCGGCGCGCGAGCACGGCCGCCGGACGGTCGCCGGGCGGCCACCGGGCGGGCACTGGGCCGGGCACTGGGCCGGCCACCGGGCGGGCACTGGGCGGAGGACGTGAGGCGGAACATCACGATCCGGTTTCAGCGGGGGCCGGCCTCTTGCCCCACCCTCATGTAATCGATTCCAATTCCGTGTAATCGATTCCACAAGGAGGTGGACGATGCCGGCCATCAAGGATGTGGCGCGGCGTGCCGGGGTCTCCGTGGCGACGGTCTCACGGGTGCTCAACGACCACCCCTCCGTCCGCCCGGACACCCGCGAACGGGTGCTCGCCGCGGTCGCCGACCTCGGCTATCGCCCCAACGCGGTGGCCCGCTCGCTGCGCACCGACCAGACCCGTGCCCTGGGGCTGGTCATCAGCGACGTGCTGAATCCCTTCTTCACCGAGCTGGCCCGTTCGGTCGAGGACGCCGCCCGCGAGCTGGGCTACAGCGTGGTCATCGGCAACGCCGACGAGCGGCCAGAGCTCCAGGACCACCATGTGCGCACCCTGATGGACCGCCGCATAGACGGCCTGCTGATCAGCCCCACCGACGGCGGCTCCCCGATGATGCAGGCCGCCGCCCGCGCCGGCACCCCCATGGTCTTCGTCGACCGCTGGATCGAGGGCGCGGGCCTGGACGAGGTGCCGGTGGTCCGCACCGACGGACGGGCCGCCATCCGCGATCTGGTGGCCCATCTGTACGCCCTGGGCCACCGCCGGCTCGCGATCATCTCGGGCCCGGCGGCCACCACGACCGGCCGCGAGCGGGTGGACGCCTTCCGCTCCGCGCTGCGCGAGTTCGGCCTGGTCTTGTCCAACGACCACATCGGCCAGGGGGACTTCCAGGCGGACAGCGGTCGCCGGGTGACCGCCCGCTTCCTCGGTCTGCCGCACCCTCCGGACGCGGTCTTCGCCGCGGACAACCTGATGGCGCTCGGCGCGATGGACGAGATCCGCGCCCGGGGGCTGCGGGTGCCGGACGATGTGGCGCTCGCCGCGTTCGACGACATCCCCTGGTTCCTCCACACCGATCCGCCGATCACCGCCATCGCCCAGCCCACCGGAGCGCTCGGCCACGCCGCCGTGACGGCGCTGGTCGATCTCGTCGAGGGGCGGCCCGCCGAGTCGGTGACCCTGTCCGCCCGTCTGGTCACCCGCCGCTCGTGCGGCGAGCCCGAAGGGAGCACGCCATGAGCCGGACCCCGAACGCCGAGGGCACGTCCGCGGCCGGTCCCGGCGCGGAGCTGCTGCGCATGGAGGGGGTCCGCAAGACCTTCCCCGGGGTGGTCGCGCTGGACGGGGTGGACTTCGACCTGCGCCGCGGCGAAGTCCACGTCCTGCTGGGCGAGAACGGCGCGGGCAAGTCCACGCTGATCAAGATGCTCTCCGGCGCCCACCGCCCCGACGGCGGCCGGATCCTGGTCGACGGAAGCCCGGTGCGCGTCAACGGCGCGCAGGACGCCGAGCGGCTCGGAATCGCCACCATCTACCAGGAGTTCAACCTCGTCCCGGACCTCACCGTGGCCGAGAACATCTTCCTGGGCCGCCAGCCGCGCCGCTTCGGCATGATCGACCGCAAGGCGATGGACGAGCGGGCCGCCGAGCTGCTGGCCCGGGTCGGACTGGACGTCTCACCGCGGGCCCGGGTCCGGGACCTCGGCATCGCCCGGCTGCAAATGGTGGAGATCGCCAAGGCGCTGAGCCTGGACGCCCGCGTCCTGATCATGGACGAGCCGACCGCCGTGCTCACCACGGAGGAGGTCGACAAGCTCTTCCGGATCGTGCGCACGCTGCGCGCGGACGGTGTGGGGATCGTCTTCATCACCCATCACCTGGAGGAGATCGCGGCCCTGGGCGACCGCGTCACCGTGCTGCGCGACGGCCGCAGCGTGACCCAGGTACCGGCCGGCACCGACCGGGACGAGCTGGTGCGGCTGATGGTGGGCCGCTCCATCGAGCAGCAGTACCCACGGGAGCGCGGGGACGCCGGTGAGCCGCTGCTGAAGGTCCGGGGGCTCACCCGGAACGGCGCCTTCCAGGACATCGGCTTCGAGGTCCGGGCCGGGGAGGTGGTGGGCCTGGCCGGGCTGGTCGGCGCGGGCCGTACGGAGGTCGTCCGGGCGCTGTTCGGCGCCGACCCCTACGACTCCGGCACCGTCGAGGTGCTCGGCCGCCCGCTGCCCCGCCATGACGTGGTGGCCGCCATGCGGGCCGGGATCGGCCTCGTCCCGGAGGACCGCAAGGGGCAGGGCCTGGTCCTGGACGGCTCCGTGCAGGAGAACCTGGGCCTGGTCACCCTGCGCTCCGCCACCCGCGCCGGGCTGGTCGACCGGGCCGGTCAGCGGCGCGCGGCGGCCGGTGTCGCCGAGCGGCTGGCCGTCCGGATGTCCGGGCTGCACCAGCGGGTGCGCACCCTCTCCGGCGGCAACCAGCAGAAGGTCGTCATCGGCAAGTGGCTGCTCGCCGACAGCAGGGTGCTGATCCTCGACGAGCCGACCCGCGGTATCGACGTGGGCGCCAAGGTCGAGATCTACCAGCTCATCAACGAACTCACCGCGTCCGGCCACGCCGTCCTGATGATCTCCAGCGATCTGCCCGAGGTCCTGGGGATGAGCGACCGGGTGCTGGTCATGGCCCAGGGCCGGATCGCGGGCGAGCTGACCGCGCGGGAGGCGACCCAGGACGCCGTGATGGCCCTGGCGGTCACGGACGTCAAGGACGTCAAGGGTATTGAGGGCGACGAGGACATCACGGACGTCACGGACGTCGAAGGAAGCGTAGAAGGCGTCGACGAAGGAGTCGGCGGCAACGGAAAGGAGGGCTCCCGTGGCCACTGACACGCGTCTGTCCACGAAGGACCCCGGGGGCTCGGCGGCGCTGCGCCGCGTGCTGCTCGACAATGGCGCGCTGAGCGCCCTGGTGCTGCTGGTGGTGGCCATGTCGCTGCTGTCCGGCGACTTCCTCACCACCGACAACCTGCTCAACGTCGGTGTGCAGGCGGCGGTCACCGCGGTCCTCGCCTTCGGCGTCACCTTCGTCATCGTCTCCGCGGGCATCGACCTGTCGGTCGGCTCGGTGGCCGCGCTGTCCGCCACCGTGCTCGCCTGGTCCGCCAGCTCACAGGGGCTGCCGGTGTGGTTCTCCGCGCTCCTGGCCGTCGCCACCGGTGTCGCCTGCGGTCTGGTCAGCGGGGCGCTGGTCTCCTTCGGGAAGCTGCCGCCGTTCATCGCCACGCTCGCGATGCTGTCGGTCGGCCGCGGTCTGGCCCTGGTCATCTCCCAGGGCAGCCCGATACCCGTCCCCGACGCGATGTCCGGTCTCGGCGACACGCTCGGCGGCTGGCTGCCCGTCCCGGTGATCGTGATGGTGGTGATGGGGCTGATCACCGCGGGGGTGCTGGGCCGTACGTACGCGGGCCGCGCGATGTACGCGATCGGCGGCAACGAGGAGGCCGCCCGGCTCTCCGGGATCCGGGTGGCGCGCCAGAAGCTCGTCATCTACGCGCTCTCCGGCGGTTTCGCGGCCGTCGCGGGCATCGTGCTCGCCTCCCGGCTGTCCTCCGCGCAGCCGCAGGCGGCCGTCGGCTACGAACTCGACGCGATCGCGGCGGTCGTCATCGGCGGTGCGAGCCTGTCCGGCGGTGTCGGCAAGGCGTCCGGCACGCTGATCGGCGCGCTGATCCTCGCGGTGCTGCGCAACGGGCTCAACCTGCTGGAGGTGTCGCCCTTCTGGCAGCAGGTCGTCATCGGTGTCGTCATCGCGCTCGCGGTGCTGCTGGACACGGTGCGCCGGCGCGCCGGGGCCGGTCCGGGCGCGCCCGGGGCCGCGGCGGGCGGGCCGTCCGGTGGCGGCCGTAAGGCGGCCGTGGGCGCGGGCAAGTTGGCGCTGGCCGCCGTGGTCGTCGTCGCCATCGCCTTCGGCGCCTCCTTCTGGCGCTCCGGCTCCTCCGACGGCGCGTCCACCAAGGTCGGACTGTCGGTCTCGACGCTCAACAACCCCTTCTTCGTCCAGCTGAAGGCGGGCGCCCAGGAGGAGGCCAAGCGCGCCGGGATCAGCCTTACGGTCACCGACGCCCAGAACGACGCCTCCCAGCAGGCCAATCAGATCCAGAACTTCACCAGCCAGAACATGAAGTCGATCATCATCAACCCGGTCGACTCCGATGCGGCGGGCCCCTCGGTCCGGGCCGCGGACAAGGCGGGCATCCCGGTGCTCGCCGCCGACCGCGGCGTCAACAAGGCGACGATCGCGACCCTGGTGGCCTCCGACAACATCGCGGGCGGCAAGCTGGCCGCGAAGGCGCTCGCCGAGCGGCTCGGGGAGAAGGGCACGATCCTGGTGCTCCAGGGCACGCCCGGCACCTCGGCCTCGCGTGAGCGCGGCAAGGGCTTCGCGGAGGGCCTGAAGGCGTACCCCGGTATCAAGGTCGTCGGCAGGCAGTCGGCCGACTTCGACCGGGCCAAGGGGCTCGATGTGACCGCCAATCTGCTCCAGAGCCACCCGGGCGTCGACGGGATCTTCGCCGAGAACGACGAGATGGCGCTCGGGGCGGTCAAGGCGCTCGGGTCCAAGGCGGGCAGGTCGGTCAAGGTCGTCGGCTTCGACGGCACCCCGGACGGGCTCAAGGCGGTCGAGAACGGCACCCTCGCCGCGACCGTCGCCCAGCAGCCGAAGGAGCTGGGCCGGATGGTGGTGCGGAACGCCGTCAAGGCCGCCGAGGGGAAGAAGATCAGCGGGACGGTGAAGGTGCCGGTGAAGGTCGTCGCGGCGAAGTGAGCGTCCCACCACCGGGGACGTCGGACGTCCCGCCGCCACGGACGTCAAACGTTCCACCGACACGGACGTCGAACGTCCCACCCGGGGACACGTCGAACGTCCCGCCTACGGGCACGTCGAACGTCCCGCCGCCACGGACGTCCGACGTCCCCACCCACGGGCACGTCGAACGCCCCCGCCTGCGGGCACGTCGGACGTCCCGCCACCGCCGATCGTCAAACGTCCCACCACCGCGGACCGGACCGTCATCGGTGTCCGTGAGGTGAACGAGCGAAGCGAAAGGACGCGCGCATGCACGACTACGACCTGCTGGTCGTGGGGTCGGCCAACGCCGATCTGGTGATCGGAGTCGACCGCCGCCCCGGGGCCGGTGAGACCGTCCTCGGTTCCGACCTGGCGGTCCACCCGGGCGGCAAGGGCGCCAACCAGGCCGTCGCCGCGGCCCGGCTGGGGGCCCGGACGGCCCTGCTGGCCCGGGTCGGGGAGGACGACTACGGCCGGCTGCTGCTGGACTCGCAGCGGACGGCCGGGGTCGACACCGCGGGCGTCCTCGTCGGCGGCGCGCCCACCGGGGTCGCGCTGATCACGGTGGACCCCTCGGGTGACAACAGCATCGTGGTCTCCCTGGGGGCCAACGCCCGGCTGAGCCCCGGCGACATCCGGGCCTCGGCACGCCTGCTGGCCGCGGCGCGGGTGGTCTCCCTCCAGCTGGAGATCCCGCTGGAGACGGTCGCCGAGGTGGTCCGCACGGCGACCGCGGGCTTCGGTGACCGCCCCGGGCCGCGGGTGGTGCTCAACCCCTCGCCGCCCGCGCCGCTGCCCACCGATGTGCTGGCCGCCTGTGACCCCCTGGTGGTCAACGAGCACGAGGCGCGGTTCCTGCTGAGCGACGGCCCGGCAGGGTCCTCCGAGGACCCCGAGGTGTGGGCCGAGGCCCTGCTGTCGCGCGGTCCGCGCTCGGTCGTGGTGACCCTGGGCGGCGAGGGCGCGCTGGTCGCCGACCGCGACCGTACGGTGCTGGTGCCCAGTCTCGCGGTGCCGGTGGTGGACACCACGGGCGCCGGGGACGCCTTCACCGGCGCGCTCGCCTGGCGCCTCGGGCTCGGTGACGAACTGGAGGACGCGGTGCGGTTCGCGGTGCGCGTGGGCGCGGCGGCGGTGACCCGGGCCGGGGCGCAGGCGTCCTTCCCGGATGCCGGGGAGGTGGCGGCCCTGTGAAGCGGGCCGGGATCCTCAACCGCCATCTGAGCGCGGGCATCGCCCTGTTGGGCCACACCGACACGGTGCTGGTCTGCGACGTGGGCCTGCCGATACCGGACGGCCCGTTCGTGGTGGACCTCGCCTTCACGGCCGGGGTGCCGTCGTTCGAGCGGGTGCTCACCGGGCTGATGGACGAGCTGGTGGTCGAACGGGCCACGGCGGCACGGGAGATCCGCGGGGCCAACCCCGGGGCGTCCGCCCTGCTCGACCGCATCTTCCCGGCTCCCGCACTGGACCTGGTCCCGCACGAGGAGCTGAAGGCGCGAACCGCCGGGGCGAGGCTGGTGGTGCGTACGGGGGAGGCGCGGCCGTACGCGAACGTGCTGCTGCGGTGCGGGGTGCCGTTCTGAGCCGGGGCCGGTGGGAGCGGGGCGGCCGGTCCGAGCAGGCGCAGTCCTGAGCCGGGGGCGGGTCGCCATAGGCGTCCCACGCGCCGAGGCGGGGGTGCGCCGGGGTGCGGGGGCGGTGGACGTACGACGTTTCGAGGGGCCCGGTCCATGGCCGGGCCCCTCGTGTCCCCCTCCCACGAGCTTCCTCCGGATCCCCCCCGAGATCCCCCCCCAGGAAGCCCGATGCCAGGTACGACCTGCCAGGGGCCGGAAGGGTTGCACGGGTTCCGGCGGTTATCAGTTCGTTATGGGGCGTCGGCTCCGTAAGGGGTCGCGGATGGTCGCGGATTTTTTTCCAGGCCGCGGCAACCTCCGGTGCGGCCGCACGTCTGGTGGGGTGAAGGCGGGTTCCGGAACGGGTCCTCGGGCCCTCGGTGCGCGCCTCGCCCATCAGCGTTCGCCCAATCCTTTCGGGAGTCGTTCCGTATGCAGCACGTCCGCGCCAAGAAGCCGAACCGCCGTCTGCGCCCCTGGATCCTGGGGTCGGCCGCCGGTGTCGTCCTGCTCGTGGGCGGGGGCGTGGCCGCCCAGGCGGCCACCTCCGACCACTCGCGCCCGGCCAAGCCGGCCCCGGCCACCACCGCGAAGCCCGCGCCCGCCAAGCCGGTCCCGGCCACCACCGCGAAGCCCGCGCCCGCCAAGCCCGCGCCTGGGCGGACCAGCACGCCCAAGCCCGTGCCCACGCGGACCAGCACGCCCAAGCCCGTGCCCACGCGGACCAGCACGCCCAAGCCCGTGCCGACCCTGCCGGCCACCAAGCCCGCGCCGACGCAGCCGCCGACCAGCGTGCCGGAGTCCACGCAGCCGCCCACCAGCGTGCCCGCCCCCACCAAGGCCAGCCGCTAGCCGCGAGTCACGGATGCGGCGGGCCGGGTCCGGAACCGGCCCGCCGCACCGATGAGGTGAACGAGGACGATGCAGCTCACTCTTGTCCTGCCCTGGTGGGCCCGGCTGCTCCGCCGCGCCCGGACGACCGCCTCGACACCGGCGGTGGAAACGCCGCGCGCCGGGCGGCGGTTCCGGGTGCTCGGACCGGTGGGCGGCCGGGACGACGAGGAGCCCGGCCCCACGCTGGCCGATCTGTACCAGGCCCGGCGGCTGGACATGGTCCGGCTGGCGGTCTTCCTGGTGGACGATCTGCACACCGCCGAGGACGTCGTCCAGGACGCCTTCGCCGCCGTCTGCCGCCGGCACGGCTCACGGCTGGACAGCCTCGAGAACGCGCACGCCTATCTGCACACCGCGGTGGTCAACGCCGCCCGCTCCGTGCTGCGCCGACGCCGTACGGCACGTGCGTACACCCCGCCGTACCAGGGGCCCGGGGCCCCGGTCGACGAGAGGTTGCTGCTCGCCGAGGAGCACCGGCAGGTCCTCGCCGCGATGGCGCGGCTCACCTCGCGCCAGCGTGAGGTACTGGTGCTGCGCTACTGGTCGGAGCTGACCGAAGCACAGATCGCCGAGACGCTGGGCATCTCCCGCGGCACCGTGAAGTCGACCGCGAGCCGTGCGCTCGCCACCCTGGAAAAGCTGCTGGAGGTGGACCGATGAGCACTCCCCCGTCGCTCGAGGAACGGCTGCGCACCGCGCTCGACGCCCGTGCGCGGCTCATCAGCGCCCGCGACCTGTCACCGGCCCGGCCTCCCACCGGCCGGGCCTGGGGGACGCGGCGGATCCGGCGGGTGGTGTCCGCCGTCGCCGTGACGGCGGCGGCAGCGGCGGCCGTCGCCTTCCTGCTGCTGTCCCGCCCGCCGGAGAGCGACCGCCCGGCGCCACCGGCACGCGATCCCCGCACCCCCGCTCCGGCCACCTCGGTCCCGGTCTCCACCACCGGGCCTCCGACCCGGCCCTCCCCCACCTCTTCGCCCTCGCCCCCGTCCTGGACCGCCGACCCGTCGTCGGTGGCGCGCTAACCGGCGGCCCACCGCCACCCGGCCGCCGCTCGCGCGCACGTCGTACGCGTTTCCCCGGGGTCTGCCGGGGTGACGTGGTGGGTGCCCCGGCTCCGGCACGACGGCACGACGGCCGGCACCGTCCGCGCCAAGCAGCCCATGGGGAGTCTTCGCAGGTGAGGGTGTAGATCTGGGCCGGCCGATGAGTTCCGTACAGACGACTACAGACGACAGTCACCTGCGTCCGGTCCGACAGTGGCATCACGCACCAAGGTCAGCGGCGCTGGACGGTGACGATCGGCCGGTCGCGTCTGTCGCTCGAGCGGTACCTCCTCGATCGGTTCACCGGACTGGTCCGGTTTGCATCGCCTGTGTGCCCACGACGGTCAGCAGCGCGAGCTTCTCGGCGGTGTCGGTCCCGGCGCGTGGGGTGAACCAGAGCAACCGCTGGCGGCCGTCCTCGCTGAAGAGGCTGAGGCAGTTGAGGTCGAGCAGGCCAACGGTGGGGTGGACGATCCGCTTGCGCTCGTCTCTGCGCACCTCCACGTCCTGGTCGGCCCAGAGCGCCTGGAACTCCGGCGACCGCCGCAGCAGCTCGTCCACCAGCTCGGTCGCCTCGGCGTCGCCCGGGCTGCGTCGCCCGACCGCCGCACGCAGATCGGCAACGAACGAGCGTGACTGCGGGGCGAGGTCCTCCTGCGGGTAGGTCTGCCGCGCGGCCGGGTCGGTGAACCACCGGTAGATGAAGCTCGCCGCGCGGCCGTGGTGCGCGGACAGGTCGCCGAGCATCGCGATGGCGAGCGAGTTCTGGACCAGAACGGTGTGCAGGTCGGTGCACACCATCGCCGGGGTCCCGTCGATGCGTGTCAGCAGGTCGAGCATCGCGGGGTGGACGTGTGACGCCGTCCCGCTCTGGTGCGGGATCGGGCGGTTCGCCAACCGGTACAGATGGTCGCGTTCGTCGCGGCTGAGGCGCAGGGCGCGGGCGAGCGCGGCGAGCATCTGGTCGGAGGGCTGCGAGCCGGCACCGCGCTCCAGCTCGGTGTAGTACTCCACCGAGGCGCCGGCCAGAACGGCGACCTCGTCGCGACGCAGACCGGGGACGCGGCGCCGCGGGCCGGGCGCGATCCCGACCTCCTCGGGGCGGATCCGCTCGCGTCGCGAACGCAGGAAGCCACCGAGTTCGGAGTACCTCGTGTTCGACATGGGCACAGCCTCCCTGGGCGGCGCCGTTGGCGCCAGGGGATGGCGTCCCCACCTTCGCAAGCGACTGCCAGGGGACGGCGTCCCCACCTTCGCAAGCAACTGTCGCGGGCCCGCGCCGCGCCACAGAGTGGACGCCATGAACACTTCTGACTCCGGCGCATCGCCGGTCGCCGGAAAGACGGTCCTGATCACCGGTGGCACGAGCGGGATCGGCGCCGCGACCGCCCGGCTCCTGCTCATGCGTGGCCACCGGGTCGCCGTCACCGGGCGCGACCCTGGCCGGCTCAAGACCTTCCTCGACGAAGTCGGCCACCCGGACCGCGTCCTGGGCCTGGTAGCGGATGCCTCCGACTGGGACTCCACGAACACCGCGGTCACCAGCACGGTGGAGCGCTTCGGGTCGCTCGACGCGGCAATCGCGAACGCGGGCATCGCGTCCGCGGATCACTTCCGGACCGGCAGTGACGGCGTCATCGACGGCGGCGATCCGGAGCTGTGGGCCCCGATGGTACTCACCAACGTGCTCGGCCCGGCTCTGCTGGCCAAGGCGGCCCTGCCCCACCTCGAGCAGTCCCGCGGCCGGCTGGTGCTCATCGGCAGCGTGGCCGGAATCAAGAACAGCCCGGGCAACCTCTACTCCGCCACGAAGTGGGCAGTGGTCGGCTTCGCCGAGAACCTCCGCCTGCACGCCACGACCCGCGGCATCGGAGTCACGGTGGTGAACCCAGGCATGATCGACACCGCGTTCTGGCACGGCCAGGTTCCCCCCATCGCGATGCGCCCGGATTCGGTGGCCGAGGCGATCGGCTTCGCGCTCGACCAGCCGGCGGGCGTCGACCTCAACACGGTGACGATCCGTCCGATCGGCCAGCCCGTCTGACTCCAGGCGGGCAGCGTGCTCACTGGTGCATCGTCCTCGTGTCAGCGATCTTCGATGGATCGCTGACGCACCCGAGGTGCTGCCGGGCCATCGCCCTGCCCGCTTGACGCGTTGGACGTCCAGCATGAGTTTTGCGGGGCCCGGCAGGGAGGGGCGCGTCGGTGGCCGGGGAAAGGCCAGGGCCTGCCGATGATGACGGTCCTGCCCGCCTCGTCCAGAAGACCTCGACGTGTCCGGCCCCGCTTTCGCCCGCCCTGTCCTGACCCCGTTCTGCCGCCTGGACGAACTCGGGCTGGTCGTGACCGGCCGGCGCCTTGGACCTGACCGTGCGGCACTGGCTTGCGAGGTCGACAAGCCGACCGACTGGTGCCGCCGCTGCGGCTGCCAAGGCCCACCGCGCGACTCGGTGACCCGACGGCTTGCGCACGAGCCGTTCGGTTGGCGACCGACGACGCCGCTGCTCACGATCCGCCGCTACCGCCGCACCGGCTGCGGGCACGTGTGGCGGCAGGACACCAGTCACGCGGCCGAGCCGAAGGCGGAGCTGTCCCGTCGCGGGTTGGGGTGGGCACTGGAGGCGATCGTGGTCCGGCACCTGACCGTGGCCCGGATCGCCGAGGCGCCGGCGGTCGCGTGGAGCACCGCGAACGACGCCGTGTTGGCCGAGGGCAAGCGGGTGCTGATCAACGACCCGGCCCGGTCCGACGGCGTGAAGGTCATGGGGATCGATCAGCACGTCTGGCGGCACACCCGCAAGGGGGGCAAGTACGTGACCGTCATCATCGACCTGACCGCGATCCGTGACGGCACAGGCCCTTCTCGGTTGACCGACGCCGCCCTGCTCACCGTCAAACCTAAGATCCACCTCGATGAGTTGTTCGCCAACGAGGACCACCTGCCGGTCGAACCGCCTTCTCAACGTGACGGACTATCAAGCGTTCTGCGCTGAGCACGCCGGGCGTCAGATCGGGCACGCCACGAACGTGGGAGCCGGTGAAGTCTCCTGGGTCCGTGCCTATGAAGAGTTGTTCGGGCCGCTGCCCGAAATCTGGTTCACCGACCGGCACGGGCGACTGGACCACGAGGGGTTAGCCCAGTACCGCGAGACCGGGACCGTGGTCGCCGAATGGGACTGCTCGCCGGTCCCCGGCGACGGCGGCGATGAGGCCGCCCCCGCGCGGCAGTCGGCGGCCGCATCCCTGTGACCGCCATGTCCGTTGGAGGAGCGCTCCGGCCCAGTGCTGGGGCGCTCCGGCTCATCGCATCCCGCACCACCACCCCCAGAGCGGACATCGCCGCCTACGTCCGGGCTATGACTGCCCACTGTCCCTATCTCGCCCCGTCTCTCGATCACGGCCTGACCGGCTGGACGCTTTACGAAGCCGTCGGCGCTCCCCTGGACGTCGAGGCAGAGGTGTTTCACGCCGCCGTGCAGGCCGCCGAATGGGTCCGGCCATTGGCGACCCGCGCCCATGCCACGTTCGTCTGCGAAAACGTCGCCATCCTGGGGGCCGGACGGGAAGTGTTGCAGTGGCCGCACTGGGCCCTTAAGCACCTGTACGGGCCGGTCGGGTTGATGATCGGCAAGTTCGCTGCGGGGGAGGAGCGCACCGACGACAGCGGCCGCCGTATACCGTCACCACCGGTCTCGTTCCTGCCGGTACGGGCCGCCGTCCGGCCCCGCGACGGGCGGTTCCTGCAACGCACCCCGAACCTGGCGGCTGCCGTGGCGTCCGCGAGGGACGACGGCCGCGATGTGTTCAGCCACATTGGGCACGACTGGAAGGACATCAGGCTATGGGCCCAGCGCCTCCCGCCGAGGCTGTAGCAGCTCTGGACCATCTGTTGGGTCCCGTCACCTGCGCTCTGTTCAGTGACCGGCGAGGCTCCCGCGCATGGAAAGTCATCGGCTCCCGGGGCACTGCCGCGTTGAAGGCCAACAGCCCCGAGGCCGCGTCTGGACGCGACAAGGCTGCGGAGATGGCCCAGGAGGACCGGCACCTGCTCGCCCTCGCCGACGCGGGCGCCGTCAGTCCCGGGTACCGGGTCGATGCCGGCGCATGGGAGAGAGGCCGGTGGCTGGCGGTCCGCTGGATCGACGGAGCCCCCCTGTGGAACGCCACGGCCCTGGCACGCGGCCCCGAGGGCGACCGGCCCTCGGTACGGCCGTGGCTCCTGGGCATCGCCCGAACCTGGGCGGGGCGGCTTGAACGACTGCACGCCGCCGGTTGGGCCCACGCCGACGTACAGCCCACCAACACCCTCATCACCCGCGACGGCCGCGCCGCCCTCCTCGACTTCGCCCTGTCATGCGGGCCCGAGATGACAAGTCGGCTTCCGTACCGGGGCGCCCTGACCCACACCACCGCTCCCGAGATCGCCGACGCCCTGCTGACCACCCCCGCCGACACTCATATCCAGGCCCGGCCACCGGCCGACATCTGGGGACTGGGCGCATCCCTGTTCTGGTGCTGGACTGGATACCGCCCCGTCCCCTACGCCGACGACATCCCGCGGGCAGACAAACTCCGCGCCATCGCCGGTGGAAAGCGCCTCCAGCTCGAGGATGCCCGGCCGTGGTCCTTCCCCGTCTTAGAGGAGATCATCGCCGCGTGCATGGCACCGGCCCCCGACGAGCGGCCCACCGCCGACGACCTGGTCGCCATCATCGAGGCGGCCCAGTGATCCGGCTGCGGAACCTCGTCCCCGGCGACGTCTTGGCCGTGCAGAGGATCTACAGCGGCGCTTCCGTCACCTTCACTCGCGGCCACCCCATGACCAACGAGGAGGCCACCACCTGCGTCACCACCGCCATCACCCAGTCCTGGGCAACTCCCCGCCAGCGGTGGTGTTTCGGCGTCACCGCCGGCGATGACCTGGTCGGGTTGATCAAGCTCCGGGACCGTGCCGCCGGCCACGCCACCTTGAGCTACATCCTGCGGGAAGACAGTTGGGGACGCGGGTACGGCACCGATGCCGTCCGACAGGTCATCGCGTACGCGTTCACCACCACACATCTGCACCGGCTGAGCGCCAAGCATCACCCTGGCAATCCCGCCTCCGGTCGCGTGCTGTCCAAGGCCGGGTTCACCCGCACCACTGTCTTCCAGGGACGGGCGGCCGGCGCTCCGGTGGCCTACCCGGTTTACGAAATCCACCGCACCCCCGCACCCGGTCTGGTCGGCAGTGCCCCCGCCGACGGCGACTGACGGCTGAACCGCCCATAACACAACACAGTCATCGCCCTGCGCTCCGCTCCTCAACGTCGCCAGGCCCCCGGCGCGCGTTGTGCCGCGCCGGGGGGCGCCGGGCATCCGGGACGTGCGCTACAGCACCAGCTCGCGGTAGCGGCCGACGACCTCCGCCAGGACCTCCGCGCCGTCCCGGGCCCATAGGTCCGGGTTGAAGATCTCCACCTCGATCGGGCCGGTGTAGCCCGTCGCGTCGACCCGTTCGCGGAACCAGCGGAAGTCGACCGACCCGTCGCCGAGTTGGCCCCGGCCCAGGAGGACCCCCTCCGGGAGGGGGGTGATCCAGTCGGCGAGCTGGAAGGCGGCGATGCGGCCCCCGGCGCCCGCGCGGGCGATCTGGGCCGCCACCGTGTCGTCCCACCACAGGTGGTAGGTGTCCACGACCACGCCCACCTGGTCCGCGGGGAAGCGCGTCGCAAGGTCGAGGGCCTGGGCGAGGGTGGAGACCACGCAGCGGTCGGCGGCGTACATGGGGTGCAGGGGCTCGATGGCCAGGCGGACGCCGTGGTCGGCGGCGTACGGGGCGAGCCGTGCCAGCGCGTCGGCGACGCGCTCGCGGGCGGCGACGAGGTCGCGGCTGCCCGCCGGGAGGCCGCCGGAGACCAGGACCAGGGTGTCGGTGCCCAGGGCGGCGGCCTCGTCGACGGCCGCGCGGTTGTCGGCCAGGGCGGCGGCGCGCCGCTCGGGGTCGATGGCGGTGAAGAAGCCGCCCCGGCACAGGCTGGTGACGGTCAGGCCCGCGTCCCGCACCAGTTCGGCCGCCGCCTGGACGCCGTACCGCTGGACCGGCTCGCGCCACAGGCCCACGCCCGTGACGCCCGCCTTGACGCAGCCCTCCACCAGCTCCGGCAGCG
>NZ_BBOX01000071.1 GCF_001553455.1 Streptomyces hygroscopicus subsp. hygroscopicus | reverse complement strand
CCACAGGCCCACGCCCGTGACGCCCGCCTTGACGCAGCCCTCCACCAGCTCCGGCAGCGACCACTGCTTGATCGTCTCCTGGTTGAGGCTCAGCCGGGGGACGGGGTTCATTGCGCGACTCCATGGACGGTCAGCAGGTGTTTCATGCGGGATTCGGCCAGCGCCGGGTCCGGGAACAGGCCCAGCCCGTCCGCCAGTTCGTAGGCGCGGGCCAGATGCGGCAGCGAACGGGCCGACTGGAGGCCGCCGACCATCGTGAAGTGCGACTGGTGGCCCGCCAGCCAGGCCAGCAGGACCACGCCCGTCTTGTAGTAGCGGGTCGGGGGCCGGAAGAGGTGGCGGGAGAGTTCCACGGTGGGGTCCAGCAGGGCGCGGAAGGCGCCCACATGGCCGGTGTCCAGTGTGCGCACGGCCTCCGCCGCCAGCGGGCCCAGCGGGTCGAAGATGCCGAGCAGGGCGTGGCTGAAGCCCTGGTCGTCGCCCGCGATCAGCTCGGGGTAGTGGAAGTCGTCGCCCGTGTAGCAGCGCACCCCGTCCGGCAGCTTGCGCCGCAGCTCGACCTCGCGCCGGGCGTCCAGCAGGGAGACCTTGATGCCGTCGACCTTGTCGGGGTGGGCGGCGATGACGTCGAGGAAGGTACGGGTGGCGGCGTCCAGGTCGGTGCTGCCCCAGTAGCCCTCCAGGGCCGGGTCGAACATCGGGCCCAGCCAGTGCAGGATCACCGGCTCGGCGGACTGGCGCAGCAGGTGGCCGTAGACCTCCAGGTAGTCCTCGCGGCCCTCGGCCACGGCGCACAGGGCGCGGGAGGCCATCAGGATGGCCTGGGCGCCGGACTCCTCGCAGACGGCCAGCTGTTCCTCGTAGGCGGCCCGGACCTGGTCCAGGGAATAGGGATAGCCGATCCCGGTGGCGGACAGCTGGTCGGTGCCGACGCCGCAGGCGATCCGGCCGCCGGCCGCCTTCGCCTCGGCCGCCGAACGGCGGATCAGCTCGGCGGCGCCCGCCCAGTCCAGGCCCATGCCGCGCTGGGCGGTGTCCATGGCCTCGGCCACGCCCAGCCCGTGCGACCACAGGTGGCGGCGGAAGGCGAGGGTGGCGTCCCAGTCGACGGCGGCCGGGCCGTCGGGGGTCACATCGGCGTACGGGTCGGCCACCACGTGGGCGGCGGAGAACACGACGCGGGAGGTGAAGGGGGCGCCCGCGGTCAGCCGCAGCGGTTCGGTGCGGGGGTGGTAGGCGCGGGTGGTACCGCCCGGCGCGGGGAGGTGGAGGGTCACAGGGCCAGCTCCGGTACGTCCAGCCGGCGGCCCTCCACCGACGACTTCCATCCCAGCTCGGCGAGCTGCACACCGCGCGCCCCGGCCAGCAGGTCCCAGCGCCAGGGCTCGTCGAGCGCGACATGGCGCAGGAACAGCTCCCACTGCGCCTTGAAGCCGTTGTCGAACTCCGCGTTGTCGGGGACCTCCTGCCACTGGTCGCGGAAGACCTCGGTGGCCGGCAGGTCGGGGTTCCAGACCGGTTTGGGGGTGGCCGAGCGGTGCTGGACCCGGCACCTGCGCAGACCGGCGACGGCCGAGCCCTCGGTGCCGTCGACCTGGAACTCGACCAGCTCGTCCCGGTTGACCCGGACCGCCCAGGAGGAGTTGATCTGGGCGATGACGCCGCCCTCGAGCTGGAAGACGCCGTAGGCCGCGTCGTCGGCGGTGGCCTCGTACGGCTTGCCCCGCTCGTCCCAGCGGGTCGGGATGTGGGTGACGGCCTGCGCCTGGACCGTGCGCACGCCGCCGAACAGCTCGTGCAGCACGTACTCCCAGTGCGGGAACATGTCCACGACGATGCCGCCGCCGTCCTCGGCCCGGTAGTTCCAGGAGGGCCGCTGGGCCTCCTGCCAGTCGCCCTCGAAAACCCAGTAGCCGAACTCGCCGCGCACCGAGAGGATCCGGCCGAAGAAGCCGCCGTCGATGAGGCGCTTCAGCTTCAGCAGCCCCGGCAGGAAGATCTTGTCCTGGACGACCCCGTGCTTGATGCCCGCCGACCGGGCGAGCCGGGCCAGCTCGAGGGCGCCGTCCAGACCGGTGGCGGTGGGCTTCTCGGTGTAGATGTGCTTGCCGGCCGCGATGGCCTTCTTGATGGCCTGCTCACGGGCGGAGGTGACCTGCGCGTCGAAGTAGATGTCGACGCCGTCGTCCGCCAGCACGGCGTCCAGGTCGGTGGAGACGTCCGCGACCGGGTCGAGGCCGTGGCGCTCGGCCAGCTCCTTGAGCGCGTGCTCGCGGCGGCCGAGGAGCAGCGGCTCGGGCCACAGGACGGTGCCGTCGCCGAGGTCGATCCCGCCCTGTTCGCGGATGGCGAGGAGTGAGCGGACGAGGTGCTGGCGGTAGCCCATCCGGCCGGTCACACCGTTCATGGCGATCCGCACTGTCTTACGTGTCACGTGGGTTCTTCTCCTCACCAAGAGTCGCAGTAAGCGCGTGCAGTAAGCGCTTTCTATCCTTCACGCTAGCCGCCCGCCCCGCCCCTGTCGAGACCGGACGCGGGAAGGACACCGGATGGCCGGCGCCCCGGCGCGGCGCCGGCCCGGTAGCGCGCGGGAGGGGCTCACAGATGGTGCTCGGTGGCCCGGGCGGCGATCGCGAGGGGCCCGGGGACGAGGAAGGCCAGCGGCGGATAGGCCCAGGCGCAGACCGCGGCGGTGGCCACGGCCAGCAGCAGCACGGCGCTCGCACGGGGCCGGGAGACCGCCTCGTACGCGGCCGGGCGCAGCGCGGCGCGCCAGCTCGTCGCCGACTCGGGGCGGGCGCAGGCCCGCAGCAGCACGACGGCGAGCAGCCCGGCCACGGCGTAGAGCGCGGGCCGGAAGACCGCCGCGCCCGGCAGCCCGGCCCCGGCCGCCAGCGCGTTGAACACCAGCAGGACGCCGCCGGCCAGCAGCCCCGCCCCGGCCAGCAGATCGCCGGGGCGCAGCCGGGACCGCAGCGCGCGGACGTAGCCACCGGCGGTGGCGGGCGCGTCC
>NZ_BBOX01000070.1 GCF_001553455.1 Streptomyces hygroscopicus subsp. hygroscopicus | reverse complement strand
CCCGCCGGTCGAGGACGGCGCAGGCGGTGGACATGGCGGCCGGGGCGGTGAGCAGCGGCAGCGAGGCGGCGGCCGTGGCCAGGCCCACCGCCAGGACATCGGCGAAGAGCGCGAACCGGGGGCCGAAGAGTTCGCCGGGTTCGCGTTTGGTGGCCGTGGCCATGGTCACCCCTTCAGTCCGGAGCCGGCCATGCCCTCGACCAGGAACCGCTGGAAGGCGAGGAAGAAGAGCACGATGGGCAGCAGCGCGAACACCGACATCGCGAACATCGGCCCGAACGCCGACTGGCTGGAGGCGTCCACGAACGACCGCAGCGCCAGGGTCAGGGTGAACTTCTCCGGCTCGAAGAGATAGATGAGCTGGGTGAAGAAGTCGTTCCAGGTCCAGATGAAGGTGAAGATCGCGGTGGTGATCAGCGCCGGGCGGGTCAGCGGCAGGATGACGCTGAAGAAGGAGCGGAACGGCCCGCAGCCGTCGATCCGGGCCGCCTCCTCCAGCTCCCGCGGCAGTCCGCGCATGAACTGCACGATGAGGAAGACGAAGAAGGCGTCGGTGGCCAGGAACTTCGGCAGGATCATCGGCCAGTAGGTGTTCACCATGCCGAGCTGGTTGAAGATGATGTACTGCGGAATGAGGATGGCGTGGTGCGGCAGCATGATCGTCGCGATCATGAACGCGAAGAGCGGGCCGCGCATCCGGAACCGCAGCCGCGCGAAGGCGTACGCGGCCAGCGAGCAGCTGATGACGTTGCCGAGCACCGCACCGCACGCGATGAGCAGCGAGTTCCACAGCAGCCGCCCGACGCCGACCTCGTTCACCCCGTCCAGGGCGGTGGAGTAGTTGCCCCATGCGAAGTGGCTGGGCAGCAGCCTGAGACTGGCGATGACCTCGTCGGCGGGTTTGAACGAGGTCGCCACCAGCCAGGCCAGCGGATAGAGCATCACCAGTAGCACGGCGATCAGGCAGATGTGCAGGGTGATCCGGGCGGGCGCGGGGCGCTTGCGCGCCGCGCCCGGGGCGGTGATCGGGGTGGTGGACGGGGCGGTGGTCATCGGCCCCCCTCGTTGGTGTCGTTGGCGTAGAAGACCCAGGCCCGGGAGGTCCGGAAGAGCACCGCGGTGACGAGCCCGATGGCCAGCAGGAGCACCCACGCCATGGCGGAGGCGTAGCCCATGTGGGAGGCGGTGAAGCCGCGGTCGTAGAGGTAGAGGGTGTAGACGAGCGTGGAGTCCGCGGGCCCGCCCTTGCCCGCGCTGACCGCGAAGGCGGGGGTGAAGACCTGGAACGCCTGGATCATCTGGAGCACCAGGTTGAAGAAGAGCACCGGGGAGAGCATCGGGATGGTGATCGAGCGGAACTGCCGCCACCAGGAGGCCCCGTCGACCGCCGCCGCCTCGTACAGCTCGGCGGGTATCTGCTGCAGCCCGGCCAGGAAGATCACCATGGGGGCGCCGAACTGCCAGATGGTCAGCAGCGCGACCGAGAGGATGGCCCAGCCGGGTTTGTTGATCCAGCCGCCGATGTCGATGCCCATGCCGGAGAGCAGGTTGTCGACCGAGCCGCCGTCGTTGAAGATCGCCCGCCAGACGAGGGCGATGGACATCGACGCGCCCAGCAGCGAGGGGGCGTAGAAGGCGGAGCGGTAGAAGCCCTTGCCGCGCTTGACCGACTTCAGCGCGATGGCCACGGCGAGCGCCAGCGCGAGCTGCAGCGGCACCGCGATCACCACGTACGTCAGGGTGGTGGTGACCGACCGCCAGTAGCGCGGGTCTTCGGTGAACATCTGGGTGTAGTTGCGGAAGCCGATCCACCGGGGCGCGTCGAACATGTTGTAGTCGGTGAACGACAGGTACAGGGACACGGCCATGGGCAGCAGCGTCAGCACGGTGGCGCCGATCACCCAGGGGGACAGGAACACCCAGGCGGCGCCCTGCCGCTCGCGCTTGCGAGCCCGCTTGCCACCCGTGGCGGGGGGCGCGGCGTCCGGGGGGCGGGTCGCGGTCGCGGTCATCGCCTCAGCTCCGCCTTCGCCTCGGTGATGTAGTTCTCCGCCGCCTCACGCGGCGACATGCGCTCGTAGGACACCTGGTCGTAGTCGCGCGAGAAGGTGGACTGCAGGGAGGCGTCCCCCTTGGGCGGCGCGGGCGGCGGGTCCTTGAGCTTCCCCTCGAACTGCTTCTGGTAGGTGGAGACGACCTGGTCGAAGCCCTCCAGCTTGGGCAGTACGTCCTGCCGCATGGCGTCGTTGGCCGGGATGCCGCGGGTGGCGCCGAGGATGGCGCCCGCCTCCTTGTCGTTGAGCAGGAAGTCGATGAACTGGGCCGCCTGCTTGGGATGTGCGGTCTTGGCCGAGGCACCGAAGAACATCGACGGTTTGAAGTACTGCCCGGGGGTGCCGTCCTCGCCGACCGGCATCGGCGCGAGCTTCAGCCCCTCCCCGACGATGGGCGCGAAGCCGCTGGAGGGGGCGTCCCAGTTGAAGTCGGAGACGGACTTGAGCCGGCCCAGCGGGGTGTTCTCCACCGTGCCGTCCATCTGGGTGGTCTGCTCGGCCGGCACGACCGCGCCCTCCTTGCGGAGCTTGGTGCACCACTCCCAGTAGCGGGTCAGGTCGTCGGCGGTGAAGCCCAGCTTCTCGTCCTTCGTGTAGAGGGCCTTGCCCCGGCTCCGCAGCCAGATCTCGAACACGTCCTCGCTCTGGCCCAGGTCGGTGGAGCCCACCCGCCCCCGCGTCGCCTTGGACGCCGAGAGCCTGCGCATGGCGTCGGCCCAGTCGTCCCAGGTCCAGGTCAGAGTGGGTTCGGGGACACCCGCCTTGCGCCACAGCGCGGCGTCGTACACCACCGTCTCGGTGCCGCGGGCCACCGGCAGCGCGTACTGCTTGCCGTCCACCACCCCGGTGGCCAGCAGCCCCTTGTCGATCTCCGAGGTGCGCAGCTGGGGGTGTTCGCCGAGGTCCAGCAGGATGCCGGAGGTCGCGTACTGGTTGATCTGCCGGTAGTCCAGCTGCATCACATCGGGGGCGTCACCGCCCGCCGCCTGGGTGGCCAGCTTCGCCTTGTAGGTGTCGAAGCCCGCGAAGGACGTCGCGATGTCGATGTCGGGGTGGCGCTGCTCGAAGAGCTCGACGGCCTTATCGGTGCGGGCGGCCCGGTCGGGGTTTCCCCACCAGGTGAACCGCAGGCTGACCTTGCCGCCCGAGCCGCCGCCGCCATCGCCGCCGCAGCCCGTGAGGGTCCCTCCGAGCGTGAGCACGAGTGCCAGGGCCAGGGACGTCCTTGTCCCGTTTCCGCGCATACCGGAGCCGACCTCCCTCCATGATCATTTCGTTGAGCGTGCGTGGTGGTGTCCACGGCGGCTATTCGCCGTAGTAGGGGAGCGTGACACCGGGCAGTTCGTACTCGTCCCGGCGGCCGCACATGCCGTAGCCGCCCCGGCGGCTGGGGCCGGTCGCGGTGACCCGCGCCTGGGCGAGGTGCGCGGGGTCGCCCGCGGCGAGCGCGGTGAGCTGCTCGCCGGTGCGCCGCGCGGCGGCGAGCGCCCCGTCCCGCCAGCGCGGCTCCCACTCCTCCACCTTGGGCGCCACGATGCGCGCCGCCGCCTCATGGAAGGCGCGCAACGGAGCGTCGTCGCCCTTCTCGGCGGCGGCCCGCAGCGTCAGATAGCCCTCGACCGCGAGGTCCCGGCGGCGCCGGGCGGCGGCGTCGGCCTCCGGCCCCTCCTTGGCGGGCAGCGCGGCGGCCGCCGCGTACCGCCCGGGGTCGGCCAGCACCTCGGGCGGGAAGGTGAAGACGGCGTCCCCGGCCTCCGGCAGCCCGCTGTTCTGCATCAGCACGGTCACCTTCAGGCCGCCGCCCTGCACCATGCGGTGGATGGTGCCGGGGGTGAACCACACCACCGAGCCCGGCTCCAGGGGCGTCTCGGCGAAGCCGTCCGCGAGGGTCAGGGTCTGCACGGCGCCACGTCCGGCGGTGACCACGTACGCCTCGGTGCAGGCGAGGTGGAGATGGGGGCTGCCGCCGCACACCCCGTCGGCGGCCTCCCACTCGTACGCGCTGATGTGGGAGAGGCCCACACCGCCCGGCAGTGGGGCGGACATCGCGGTCATCGTGCTCACCACCCGTGGTTCTTGAGGTAGTTCTCCGCGTGCGCCCGGTCCCAGGCGCCGTCGGCGACCACCACCCGGTAGCGGTAGCCGAAGGACTCCCCCGGCGCCAGCTCGAACTCCTCGAAGAACGCCCAGGAGGGGGCGACCGAGGGGATGGGTTCGGAGCGCACGAACCAGTGGGAGGCGTGGATGGCGGTCGCGCTGTCCAGGTTCTCCGGGGCATGGGCGAACAGCAGGGTGGAGTGCCCGTCCACGCCGTCGTGCTCACCGGTGAAGGCGATCCAGGGGGCGTCGGCGGCCGGGGTGCCCATCAGGTCCGAGGCGCCCTTCTCGCCGTCGCCGCCGCGCCCGTCCGGGCCGATGACATCGCCGCCGGTGAAGTCGCGCGGGCCGCGCCAGTTGAGCCCGGTGTACCCGGCCATCTCCCGGCCCGCGGTGGTCGGGGAGCCGAAGCGCAGGGCCTCACCGCGGATGTTGGTGAGGTGGATGGACCAGTCCAGGGCCCAGGTGCCCTCCTCCGGCTCCACCGAGTGGAGTTCGATGGTGCGCAGCTCCCGCGCCCACTCCTGGCCGCCGTTCTCGACCCAGGTGAGGGTCTCCACGAAGCGCAGCCGGTCGTCGGTGACCGTGAACTCCTCGAAGCCGTCGTGGCGCATGGAGCCGACCCGCTCCTCGACCCGCTGGTAGCCCCGCTCGGGGCCGAGGTAGGAGTTGCCGCCCCAGAAGTTCTGGCCGGACAGGTGGCTCGAGGTCATCTGGAGGCCCTTGTGCCAGCGGTGGTCGTTCGGCCGGTAGCCGGAGACCGGGTTCCCGGCCAGGGTGCGCAGCGGGTGGGCGTAGGGCTTACGGGCCTCGAAGGCGTCCGGGTCGGGCCGGTAGACGTAGGCCATCAGCTCGACGCCGCCGGAGGCGACCGAGATCCTGCTCCCGTGGGTGTGGGTGACGGTGATGATCTGGGTCATGCGGCCTCAGCTCTCCTTCGTGGTGGCGTGCGCCGCCCCCGGCGCCCACTGGGGGTGGTTGCCGTGCATGGCGTCGTAGTACGGGTCCCCGGGCGTGATCTCGCCCGCGTACACGGGCCGCCCGGTGAAGGCCGCCTTGTAGAGCGCGGCGATGAACTCCAGGGTGCGGCGGGCGTCCGGGCCGCTGCCCGGGGGCCGTACGCCGTCGCGCATCGCGTCCAGCAGCCCGGACAGCTGGGCCCCGTGCGAACTGGGCAGATCGGCGGCCGGGGTGCGCCAGCGCCGCTGCCGGGCGGGCTCGTCGCGGACGTGCGGGGCGGGGGTGTAGACCCAGTCGTCGTTGCGGTGGCCGTAGAGGTGGGTCAGCTCCACGGTGGCGTCCGCGCAGTCGATCCTGATCCGGCTGACCTCGTCGGGCGAGAGCACGCTGTTGACGACGGTGGCCATGGCGCCGCTCGCGAACCGCACCAGCGCGGTGGAGACGTCCTCGCTCTCCACCGCGTGGACCAGCCGGCCGGCCATGCCGCGGACCTCGGTCCAGTCGCCGAGGAGGTGGAGCAGCAGATCCATCTGGTGGATGCCGTGGCCCATGGAGGGGCCGCCGCCCTCGGTCTCCCAGCGGCCGCGCCACGGCACCGCGTAATAGGCGGCGTCGCGGTGCCAGGTGGTCTGGCAGTGGGCCACCAGCGGCCGTCCCAGTGCGCCCTCGGCCAGCAGTTCGCGGGCGTGGACGGCGCCCGAGCCGTAGCGGTGCTGGAAGACCACCGAGGCGTACGGACCGCCCGCCTCCTCCTCGGCCCCGGCTATCGCGTCGTACTCGGCCAGCGTGAGGCACAGCGGCTTCTCGCACAGCACCCAGGCGCCGGAGCGCAGCGCGGCCACCGTCTGCTCCCGGTGCAGGGAGGGCGGAGTGCCGATGAGCACCAGGTCGGGGCGCTCGGCCTCCAGCATGGCCGCCACATCGGTATAGCCGGTGACGGCGAAGGTGCCGCCCTCGGCCGCCGCGGCGCGGAAGGCGTCGAGCCGGTCCGCGGCCACGTCGACGGCGGCGACGAGGTCCACACGGTCGGCGTGATCGCGCAGTGCGGGCAGATGGCTGCCGCTGACGATTCCTCCCGTGCCGACCACTGCGGCACGGATACGGGCGGTGGCTGCTGCGGCCATGGGCTAAGGCTCCTCGCGCGGGGGAAAGCGCTTGCTGAGGAGGACCCTAGGCATGGTCCGGATGACAGGACAAGACCCCGGCGGGCAGAATCGCGCCGCCCATGGGCCGCTCGCCGGCTGCTCGTGGGCCGCCCGTGGGGCCGCTCATGGGCCGCTCGTGGGGTGAGAGCATGGAGGCGCCCGACCAGCGCGCACGGCGTACCGGAAAGTGACCACCCAACGGAGGAAACATGGCAGTGACCCTGGCCGATGTGGCGGCGCGGGCTCGGGTCTCGGCGGCCACCGTGTCGCGCGTCCTGAGCGGCAACTACCCGGTGGCGGAGTCGACCCGGGCCCGGGTGCTGCGCGCCGTCGACGAGCTGGAGTACGTGGTGAACGGCCCGGCAAGCGCTCTCGCCGCCGCCACCTCCGATCTGGTCGGGGTGCTGGTCAACGACATCGCCGACCCCTTCTTCGGCATCATCGCCGGCGCCGTGCAGGCCGAGATGGGCGCAACCGTCGGCGAACCGGGCCGGGGCGCCGAGAAGCTCGCGGTCATCTGCAACACCGGTGGATCGCCCGAGCGCGAGCTGAACTACCTCACCCTGCTGCAACGGCAGCGCGCGGCCGCCGTCGTGCTCACCGGCGGCGCGGTCGAGCACCCCGACCACGCCGCCGCCGTGGCCGCCAAGGCGTCCCGGCTGGCCGCGTCGGGCACCCGGGTGGTGCTGTGCGGCCGCCCGCCGATCGAGGACGCCACCACCCTCGCCTTCGACAACCGCGGCGGCGCCCGCCGGCTCACCGAACACCTGCTGACCCTCGGCCACCGCCGGATCGGCTATGTGGCGGGCCCCGCCGAGCGCACCACGACCCGCCACCGCCTGGAGGGCCACCGGGCGGCGCTCACCGCGGCCGGAGCGGACCAGGACGCGGAGCGGCTGACCGTGCACGGTCTGTACGACCGCGCCTCCGGCTACGACGCGACCCTCGAACTGCTGCGCCGCGAACGGACGTTGACGGCCGTCGTGGCCGCCAACGACACCATCGCGCTCGGCGTCTGCGCGGCCCTGCGCGACCAGGGCCTGCGGATCCCCGAGGACGTCTCGGTCGCGGGCTTCGACGACCTCCCGTTCAGCGCGGATGCGGTTCCCGCCCTCACCACGATGCGGCTGCCCCTGCACGAGGCGGGCGCACGGGCCGGCCGGCTGGCCCTGGGCCGCGAACCGCAGCCGCCGGGCGGGGTGGCGATGGTCCGCGCCGAACTGATGGCCCGCGCCTCCACGGCACCGCCACGGGCCTAGGACGGAGGCCGGGGGTAGCGGAGCCGCGGGACGAGTGGAGCGGGCGGGTCGAATACCGTCCCGCGCAGCGCAGGCTGTGGTTGGTGCTGTCCGCCGTGTTCACGTCGTGGGCGGCGATCGGCCTCCTGCTGCTCCTCGCCGGGATCGGCCCGCTCGGCTTCGCCCAACTGGGCCTCGTCGCGGTGTGGTTCGTGCCCTACCTGCTCAACTGCGCGTTCGGCCGCACGATCACGGACGAGCGGGGGATACGGGCCTGGCGGCCGTGTCGCCGACGGGGGTGCGCCTGGACGGACGTCGCGGACATCACGGCACGGCGGAAGAGCGGGGGCAGCGAGGTGCGGTACGACATATGGCTGTACGTGCACCGGGTCGACGGCCGGTCGTTCCGCCTTCCCGCTCCGATGACCTCGTCAGCCTTCCAGGACGAGGAATTCGAGGCCAAGCGGGAGGCGATCGTCCAACGGTGGCGGCACGCCATCGGCGACGAACCCGCACCCGGGCCATGAGCCGGGCCGTTGGCCCCGACCGTTGGTCCGCGACCGTTGGCCCCCGGCCGCTGGTCCCCGACCGCGTGCCATCGCCCCGGTGATCGGCGGGTGCGTGAGGGAGGAACCACTCCGGAGGCGGAGGCCGGGCCCGAAGGGCTGACCGGGCCACGGATACGGATACGGATGCGGACACGGATGCCTCCCCGCTGCCCCCTCTTCCCAAATACTTGATGTGACGCAACTATGAGGTCAAGCAATGACGGCGGGGATACGGAAGGGATGCCGGATGGGACCGCGCGACGATCTTGACCTGGCTGTGGACGAGGTCCGCGACTTCAGCCGGATGTACACCCGGCTGATCGGCGTCCTCGACTACCCCGGGCAGCTCAACACCCCCTACACGCTGAGCGAGGCCCGCATCCTCTACGAGCTGGCCCAGCGCGAGCGCACCCATGTCTCGGCGCTCCGGGAGCGCCTGGGGGTCACCGCCGCGCATCTGAGCCGCACGCTGAGCCGGTTCGAGGAGAGCGGGCTGGTGACGCGCGAGCGCCACCGCCGCGACGCCCGCTACCAGGAGGTGCTGCTCACCGCGGAGGGCCGGGCGGCGGCGGAGGACCTGGACCGGCGCTCGCGGGAGGCGGTGACCGGACTGCTGGCCAAGGTCCCCAGGAACGAGCTGAGGCGGCTGCGGGAGGCGCTGGCGACCGCGCGCAGCGTGTTCACCGGGCCGGCGGAGCCCGAGGTGCGGCTGCGCGGGCCGGAGCCGGGGGACCTGGGCTGGATCGTGCAGCGCCACGGCGCCGTGTACGCCCGGGAGTTCGGGTGGAACGCCGAGTTCGAGGCCCTGGTGGCCCGGATCGTCGGAGAGTTCGGCGCGGGCCACGACCCGGCCCGCGAGCGGGCGTGGATCGCGGAACTCGACGGCCGCCCGGTGGGGTCGGTGCTGTGCGTCCGGGACGAGCGCCCCGACACCGCCCGGCTGCGGCTGCTGCTCGTCGACCCGGAGGCGCGGGGGCGGCGCATCGGCGAGCTGCTGGTGGGCACGTGTGTGGACTTCGCCCGCGCGGCCGGGTACCGCGAACTGGTGCTGTGGACCAATGACGTCCTGACCTCCGCCCGCCGGATCTATGAGCGGGCCGGATTCGAGCTGATCGCCGAGAAGCCTCACCGCGGCTACGGGTCGCCCCTGGTCGGCCAGGACTGGCGGCTCGCGCTCCGGGACGCCGCGCGGAGCTGAGGGCGCGACCCGATGTGACGCGGATCACCGGCAGCGCGGTGCGCGCGGCGGACAGGGAGGAGTGTGGAGACTTCACTGCGCGCCCGCGTGCGCGCCGGAGACCCGGATGCCTTCGGGCAGCTCTTCGACGAGAACGCCTCGGTGATCTACCGGCACTCCGTCCGGTTGACCGGCAACTGGGTCACGGCCGACGACATCGTGTCGCTGACCTTCCTGGAGGCGTGGCGGCTGCGCGAGCGGCTGCTCCCGGGTGACGGCAGCCTGCGCCCGTGGCTGCTGGGGATCGCGACGAACGTCACGCGCAACACCGCGCGGGCGGCGCGAAGACACCAGGCCGCGCTCGCCAAACTCCCGCCGACGGTCTTCGAGAACGTCGGAGCCGCCTTCGACCAGGCCACCCTGCTGCCCGAGCTCAGTGCCGCGCTCTACCGCGCCGTGGCCAAGCTGCCGGACGTGCGCGTCGTGAAGAACGTCAAGGACGGCGCGGGCCGGACCGGTATCGGCCTCACGTACACCAACCGCAGGAACCCTTCGAAGACCACGAGCGGCTATTGGGTCTTCGACTCCGAGAGCCTGGCCTACCTCGGAACGAACAGGAGCGCACTCCTGGACGTTGCCGTCACCGATGAAAAGGGCGAGGTGACGGCGGTCGGCGCATCCTGAGCCGGCCGTCAAGCCGACACAGGGCGTCCGCTCCGGCGGGCGCCCTGCCGGGGTTACCCATGACGTGGCGTCACCCCGTCCGGAAAACCGCTCGCGCGGGCGGGCCGATACGGGAAGGATCAGCGGACATACACGGCGCGTACGGCACGACGGGCCCGTACGGCACACGGCAACGGGCGGGCGACGTACGGACCACGTACGGACCACGGACGACGTACGAACGACGCACCCGCGCGGCGCGTCGGAACGGCACAAGAGCAAAGGGCGTACCCCTGAGTACCCAGCAGGTCATCGAGTGGACCGAGGACGGCCGGACCCGGACCGCCCAGTGGCGCTCCGAGAGCGGGGCGCCGCCGCCCCGGCGGGTCGCGATCGCGGACGACCGGATGCCCGCCGACACCGCCCACCGCCTCGTCTGCGAGGGCACCGCGCTGCTGTGGCGCGGCGACTACCAGGGCGCCCGCCAGCTGCTGACGGCGCTGGCGCGCCGGATCGACCGGGGCCCGCGCCGGGCGAAGGAGCGGCGGGCACCGGCGGCGTCACCGGCCGAGGCGTTCCACCGGCACCGCCAGGCGCAGTCCCGGCGTGCCCGGCTGCTGGGGATGCTGCTGGTGCCGCTGGACGCGGACTTCGGCGTTCCGCTGCGTCGGGCGCCGGACGTGCGACAGGCGTGCGCCGAGGCATACGGCCCGGCGCGGGGCCCCTCGGTGGTCTCGCTCCGTGAATTGCTCGGGCTGATCGGGGCGCACGAGTGGCGGGAGAAGGGCGTCAAGGTGCGGGCGCTGGGCGGGGACCGCGTCCATCCGCACTACGGGGTCTTCTCGCCGGTGCGCGGCGAGTACGTCGATCTGGTGGCCGAGGCCCCACTGCCCACGCAGGAGCTGGCCTTCGACATCGGCACCGGAACCGGCGTCCTGGCCGCCGTCCTCGCGCGGCGCGGCATCGAGCGGGTGGTGGCCACCGACCAGGACGCACGGGCGCTGGGGTGCGCCCGCGAGAACATGGCCCGGCTGGGCCTGTCCGCGCGGGTCGAGGTGGTCGAGGCCGACCTCTTCCCGCCGGGCCGCGCCCCGCTGGTGGTCTGCAATCCGCCCTGGGTCCCCGCCCGGCCCTCCTCACCGCTCGAATACGCGGTCTACGACCCGTCGAGCCGTATGCTGCGCGGTTTCCTGAACGGCCTGGCCGGGCATCTGACCCCCGGCGGCGAGGGCTGGCTGATCCTCTCCGACCTCGCCGAACACCTCGGGCTGCGGCCACACGCCGAACTCCTGGCCGCCTTCGACACGGCGGGCCTGACGGTGGTGGACCGACTGGACGCCCGCCCCACCCACCCCCGCGCCTTCGACCCCACCGACCCCCTCCACGCGGCCCGCGCGGCGGAGGTGACGTCCCTGTGGCGCCTGACGGCGGATTGAGCGAGGCGGCCTGAGGCCGCGATATCGCGCCGAGCCCGCAGGCTGCTACGAGTGGCCCGCGGCCACGGCAGGGATCGCGCGTTCCCCCGCGCCGCCCGGGGCGGCTGAGGAGGGGGCCCCGGGCGCTCGCATGCCTCTCAGCCACCAGGGCGAGGCGTCTCCCGGACGCCGTCCGCGGGTGCAGCGACCACGGCCCTGCCCTGGGGCATGACCCGACCGCCACCCGGGAACACCGGCGGCTCGCGGGCCCGGGGTGGGTCACGGCCGAAGGGGACACGACGGCCGGGCCACCCGACAAGACACGCCGCAGGCGTGATCGGCACGG
>NZ_BBOX01000069.1 GCF_001553455.1 Streptomyces hygroscopicus subsp. hygroscopicus | reverse complement strand
GCCGCAGGCGTGATCGGCACGGCAGGATTGATTCGGCTCGTGCCCCTGCTTAGCGTCCCGCATGAAGGGCAAGAAGAATCCCCACGTACCGCACGACCCCACCAAGGGAGCCCGCATGAAGCTCGCCTTCTCCACCCTCGGCGTCCCCGGTATGCCTGTGCCCGACGTGGCCCGGCTCGCCGCCGGGGCCGGGTACCACGGCGTCGAGCTGCGTGCCCACCCCGAGGAGCCGGTGCACCCGGGGATCGGGGCGGACGAACGGGCCAGGGTGGCGGCCGAGTTCCGGGACGCCGGGGTCGAGATCCTCACCGTCGCCGGTTATGTGCGCGCCGCCCAGGCCGGGCCGGACGAGCCGGTGCTGACCGGGCTCGGGGAGCTGCTGGAGCTCGCCCACGACCTGGGCGCCCGCAACGTCCGGGTCTTCCCCGGCGGCGGGGAGCAGAGCCCGGAGGAGGCCGACGCCACGGCCGCCCGGCGGCTCGCGGCCGCCGCGCCCCGCGCCGCCGACCTCGGCGTACGGCTGCTGCTCGAGACCCACGACTCGCACCGGACGGGCGCCGACGCGGCCCGGGTCCTCGGGCTCGTGGGGCACGGCAGCGTCGGGGCGATCTGGGATGTGATGCACACCTGGCTGGGCGGTGAGGATCCGGCCACCAGCTATCCGGCGCTCTTCCCGCACCTGGGCTACGTCCAGGTCAAGGACATCGCCTCGGCCGACGACACCACCCCGCTGCCGCTCGGCGAGGGGGTGCTGCCGCTGACCGAGTGCGTGGAGCTGCTCAGCCGTGAGGGCTGGGACGGCTGGTTGTGCTGGGAGTACGAGAAGCGGTGGTACCCGCAGGCGCGAGAGCTGCCGGAGCTGCTGCCCGCCGGTCGCGAGCACCTCCTACGGCTGCTGACGGACGCCGCCTGAGCGCGGCACCCGCGGACTGTACGGGCCGGACGGGCGCACGGCGAGGGCTATGTGCACAGGTCGCATGGGTTGCGTGGCTCGCATGGGTCGAGCATCGGGCGCCCGGACCTTGTAGCACCAGCGCGGATGTCTTCATGATTGGATGCAGCATCCGTTAAAGAAGCGGCATCGGTTGAAGGTGAGAGGGGGCGGCCCGTGTTGGATCTGGCCCGGCTGCGGGCTCTGCACGCGGTGTCCGTGCACGGCTCGGTCAGCGCCGCCGCCATCGCGCTCGGCTACACCCCGTCCGCCGTATCGCAGCAGATCGCCAAGTTGGAGCGGGAGACCCGGACGACCCTCCTGGAGCGGCAGGGCCGCGGCGTCGCGCTGACCGACGAGGCGCGGCATCTGGCCGCCACCGCCCAGCAGCTGCTCGCCATCGTCGAGGAGGCCGAGACCACCCTGGAGGAGCGGCGCGGACAGCCGACGGGCCGGCTGGTGATCGGCGCCTTCGCCTCGGCGGCGCGCGGGCTGATGCCCGTGGTGCTGGCCGCGCTCGTGGCCGAACACCCCTCCCTGGACGCCCGGCTGCTCGAGGTGGACCCGCATCTGTCGGTGGACCTGGTGGCGCAGGGGGTCATCGACCTGGCCGTGGCCCACGACTGGGACATCGCCCCACTGCCCGCTCCGGAGGGACAGGAACGGGCGGCCATCGGGGACGATCTGTGCGATCTGCTCGTCCCGGCCGGACATTCGCTCACCCGGCTCGCCGCACGGCGCCCGCTGCGCCGCGAGGACCTGCCGGGTCAGCGGTGGATCTGCCAGCCGCCGGGGTCGGTGTGCCACGACTGGCTGGTCCGCACGCTGCGGGCGTCGGGCCACGAGCCGGACCTGGCGTACCAGGCGGCGGAGAACCACACCCAGATCGCCCTGGTGGCGGCCGGTCTCGGCGTCGCGCTCATGCCCCGCCTGGGGCGCGGTCCGCTGCCGGACGGGGTGCTGGCGCTGCCCTTGGAGCCGGTCCCGGTACGGCGGCTGTACGCCCTGTGGCGCACCGGCGCGGCCCGCCGCCCCGCCATCACCGAAACGGTGCGGCTGCTCCACGATCTGTGGCCCCGGCGCACGGGCTGACGCCCACCCCGCACGAACTGCCCTACGCGAGCTGCCCCACGCGGGCTGCCCCGCACGAGCCCCACACGGGCGGCCCCGCACGAGCCGCCCCACACAGGCGGCCCCACACGAGCCACCCCGCACGAGCGGCCCCACGCAGGCTGCCCCACGCCCACCCCACACGAGCTGTCCCACACAGGCTGCCCCACACGGGCCGAGCGCGGCGCGGCGGGCGGCCACCTCGGGATCGTCCGCCGGCGCGAGCACCGCCGTGCCCAGCGCCGGAGCCATGGCCTCCGCCGCGGGCAGATGGCAGCGGACACCGAGCCCCCGTACCGCCGGTAGCGCGTACCGCACAGACCAGAATCGATGCCCGTAAGCGACCGAGCCCCCGTACCGCGGTAGCGCGGGGGCGCCGGACGGCCGTCCTCGACGAGCCTTTTCCCTCACCGCGCCCGGCCGATATGGAGCACCTTTCCTTGACCCGGGCCGGGTTGGTGTCCCAGCGTGTCCTGCACACCTCCGGCACACCTCCGGCCGCCCCTGCGAACGTTCCACGGAAGGAATGCGGGTGCCTACGTCCACGTCCCGCCGCGCCCTGCTCACCGCCGCCCTGGCCGCCGCCTCGGCCGGTGCCTGCAGCGGGCCGGCGAACAGCTCCGC
>NZ_BBOX01000068.1 GCF_001553455.1 Streptomyces hygroscopicus subsp. hygroscopicus | reverse complement strand
CCCGCCGACCCCGCGCGCCGCACCGCCGCCGGTTCCGGCTCCCCGTCCGCGGCCGCCCCCACGACCACCACGGAGCCCGGCCGGGACCGCGAGCGGGACCGCCGGCGGATCGACGACCTCATCGGGCGGATGACGCTGGACCAGAAGATCGGCCAGCTGTTCGTGATGCGGGTGTACGGCCATTCGGCCACCCGCCCCGACCCCGCCGATGTCGCGGCCAACCGCAAGGAGATCGGCGTCGCCAACGCCGCCGAGCTGATCGCGAAGTACCACGTGGGCGGGGTGATGTACCTCGGCTGGGCCCACAACATCCGCGACCCCCACCAGGTGGCGGCGCTCTCGGGCGGCATCCAGAAGGCCGCGCTGGCCTCCTCCGTGCCCGTCCCCGTCCTGATCTCCACCGACCAGGAGTACGGCACGGTCGCCCGGATCGGCGCGCCGGCCACGCTGTTCCCGGGTGCCATGGCGCTCGGCGCGGGCGGCAGCGCGGCCGACGTCCGTACGGCCGCCCGCACCGCAGGTGCCGAACTGGCCGCGCTCGGCATCCGGCAGGACTACGCGCCGGTCGCGGACGTCAACGTCAACCCCGCCAATCCAGTGATCGGCGTGCGCTCCTTCGGGGCCGATCCGAAGGCCGTGGCCCGGCTGGTGGCGGCCCAGGTGGCGGGCTATCAGGCCGCCGGGGTCGCGGCCACCGCCAAGCACTTCCCCGGCCACGGCGACACCAGCGTGGACAGCCATGTCGGACTGCCGGTGATCACCCACTCCCGGAAGGAGTGGGAGCGGCTGGACGCGCCGCCGTTCCGGGCCGCGATCGAGGCCGGAATCGACTCGATCATGACGGCGCATCTGCTGTTCCCCGCACTCGACCCGGCCGACGACCCCGCCACGCTCTCCCGGCCCATCCTCACCGGTGTGCTCCGCGAGGAGCTGGGCTACGACGGGGTGGTGGTCACCGACTCGCTGGGCATGCAGGGGGTGCGGAAGAAGTACGGCGACGGCCGGGTGCCGGTGCTCGCGCTCAGGGCGGGCGTGGACCAGCTGCTGAACCCGCCGGACCTGGCGCTCGCCTTCCAGGGCGTGCGCGAGGCCGTCCGGGCGGGCGAGCTCAGCGAGGACCGGATCGACCGGTCACTGTGGCGCGTCCTGGAACTCAAGGCGCGCCGGGGGCTGTTCGACGATCCGTACACCAGCGACCGCGCGGTCAACCGCACGGTGGGCACCCGGGAGCACCGCGCCACCGCCGACCGGATCGCCGAACGCACCACCACCCTGATCACCAACCGCGGCGGGCTGCTGCCGCTGTCGCCGGACCGCCATCGCGAGCTGCTCGTGGTGGGCGTGGACGCGCCCGCGCCCTCGGGCACCGGCGGCCCGCCGACGGCCGTCCTGGCCCGTGCGCTGTCCGGGCTCGGCTTCCGGGCGGAGGCGCTGCCCACCGGCACCGCCGGCTCGCCCGGCCCCTCGGCGGAGCGGATCGCGGCGGCGGTCGCGGCGGCGCGGGGGCGGGACGCGGTGGTCGTGGCGACGTACGACATCGTCGCCGGGTCCACCCAGCGCACCCTGGTGGCGCGGCTGGTGGCCACCGGTGTGCCGGTGGTGCATCTGGCGCTGCGCAATCCGTACGACATCGCGCGGCTGGGCGGGCGCGGCACGGCCCCCGGGGCGTCGCTGGCCACGTACTGCTGGACGGACGTGGAGCTGCGCGCCGCCGCCCGGGTCATCGCGGGACGGACCGCCCCGCGCGGCAAGCTGCCGGTCGCCGTGCGGGACGCGGACCACCCGTCCCGGGTGCTGTACCCGATCGGACACGGGCTGACGTACTAGCGGGCCTGCCGTCGAAGGGGCGCCCTGCCCCTGCTCCCCACGCCTGGCACGGCACCTCGCCGCGTTGGCGCATCGCCTACGTACGCCCCGTACGAGGGCGATGCGCCGCCTTGCGAGCGTCCCCCAGCTACCACTGGGAGGTGCCCCCCGCACCGGACGCCGCTCGCGGCCGGACGTCCCCTTCGACGACGGGCCCCAGCCCGCGCCCGGGGCAGCGGGGTCTGGGGCTGGGGCTGGAGTTGGGGCTGGGCCTACGGGCGCAGCACCGGCTCGCGCTCGGGCTCGTGGCGGTCGAGCCGGGCGTCGTGCCGGGCGAGCGGCTTGCTCGTCGGGCTGACGCCCGCCCACCGCTGCACCTCCGCCGTGGCCCTGGCCTTCTCCACGGCGGCCAACTGGGCGATGTTCGAGCCGTGGTTGCCGCCGGCGACGGTGTACACGTAAGCGTCCTCGGTGCCCTTGCCGACCTCGAAGCGCTCGGAGCCCCACGGGTCGTTCTGCCCGTAGACGAAGAGCATCCGCCGGGCGTCGTGCCGCACCCAGCGGTCGATGTCCCGCATCGCGCCCGGCTGGAAGCGCATCGGGATGTCGCGCGGCACGTAGTTGCGCGGGGCGTAGATACCGGGGTAGCGCAGCAGCCCGTCCAGGTGCGGGGTCTCGAACGTGGGCGAGCCGAGCTGGGTGCCCGCCTGGTAGTAGTACGGCGTGTAGGTCTCCAGGCCCTGGTCGGTGTAGGCGGAGAAGCCCGAGATGTCGTCGATGAAGCCGTACAGCTCGTCGGTCGAGGCGGTCGGGGCGGGGACGTCCGCGCAGTCCTTCAGCAGGTGGTACTGCCAGAAGGCCCACACCAGGTCCAGCACGACGTTCTCGTACGCCCGGTCGGCGCTGCCGACGACGGTGAAGGTCTGGCCCTCGTCGTCCGCCCACTTCTGGTAGCGCTTGACGATCTCGTCGCGGCGCACCAGCGCCTCGCGCTGCACCGCGTTGAGCTTGTCGCGGCAGGCGGCCGTGCCGACGCCCGCGAAGAAGCGGTCGTAGGCGGAGTCCTCCTGGTCGACCACGTCGTTGGGCGCGACGTACGCGATGGTGCCGTTCATGTCCCGCGGGTAGAACCGGCGGTAGTAGGTGGCCGTCATACCGCCCTTGCTGCCGCCGGTGGCCAGCCACTTCTTGCCGTAGACGGGCTTGAGGGCCCGGTAGAGGCGGTGCTGGTCGCTGGCGGCCTGCCAGATGTCCAGCTTGGACCAGTCGGCGGGCTGCGGCCGGGAGGGGGTGAAGTAGCGGTACTCCATCGACACCTGGTTGCCGTCCACGATCTGGGTCGGCTCGCTGCGGCGCGGTGCGGTGCTGACGTTGTAACCCGAGGTGTAGAACACCGTGGGCCGGTCGGTGGCCTTGTGCAGCAGGGTGAACCGCTGCTGGAAGGTGCCCTTGGCGGGGTGCCGGTGGTCCACCGGCTGGGTGTAGGTGAAGACGAGGAAGCGGTAACCCTCGTAGGGCTGCTCCTCGACGAACCGCATTCCGGGAATGGCCAGGACGCGTTTTTTGATGTCCGGCTGGGCGGGGGCGGCCGGTTCCGCGGACGCGCTGGTGGCACCAGCGCCGACCGCCCCCATCAGTATCGCGAGCGACAGCAGCCATCTGAGCACCTTGCGCATGCACTCTCCCCTTGTTGACATTTCAGGCCCTCGCTGCCGTCCCGGCACGTGTTCGCCGTGACGGCCCTCGCTGCCCGTGAATTCGCACAGACCGCCGAGAACCTATCCGGGCACACACGGGGGTGGCCAGAGGCTGCCGGAACTCCAACCCGACGCCGAATACGGAGAGTTGTTACCGTCGCCCTCTTTCGTAGCGGGCTGTGATGGCTCATGCTGCCTGTATGGACCGAGACGAACGGCACGACCGGAGTGAACGGGCCGAGCGGCTGACGCGGTATCTGAATGAATTGCAGGAACGAATCGATCCTCGCTCGCTGGAGCTGCTGATGCGGCTGCTGCGCGAGCTGAGCACCTCCCCGGCCGTCCGCGGAGGGACGTACGAACTCGGCATGGGGCCGGAGGAGAAGGAGCTGTTCACCCCCGCTCTCCAGGCCGAGCTGCTGGTGTTGTTCGGGCTGCTCACCTCGCAGGACGAGCGCGTGGTGGTCGACCTCGGCGACAGTCCGCACGCCAAGGGCATGAAGGTGCTGGTGCCCCAGGAGCGGGCCCAGGACCCGGAATTCCTGTACCGCCACAAGCAGCGGGTGGCGGCCGAGGCGGAGCAGCGGGAGCGCGACCGGCGGGAGGTGGAGGGCATAGCGAGGGCAAGCGGCATGGAACCGTAACGCGTTACCGAACGTGACATCGGGCGACCGCCGAGCGTTACCGGCCGTAAGGTCACCGCGCGGCCCAGGACCGGTGCGCACCGCCCCCTGCGACGCGGGTCCGCCGCACCGCCCCCTGCGACGCGGACCCACATTCGGCGCGCTGCCCCTGCGCGACGCGGACCCACCGCGACGCGGACCCACACGACACGGACCCACACGACGGGCCGTACCCACGCACCCGGTTACGCGGGTCACCCGGCGCACCACCCCTGCCACGTGGGCCATACCCATGCGCCCAGTTGCGCGGGTCACCCGCCGCACCGCCCCAGCGACGCGGGCCCACCCGGCGCGCCACCACGCCACGGCGGGCCCACAGACGCGGGCCAACACCCACGCACCCGGATACGCGGGTCACCCACCGCACCACCCCCGCGACGCGGGCCCACCCGGCGCGCCACCACGCCACGGCGGGCCCACACGACGGGCCGTACCCATGCACCCGGTCGCACGGGTCACCCGGCGCACCACCCCCGCCACACGGGCCCACCCGGCGCGCCACCACGCCACGGCGGGCCCACACGACACGGGCCAGCGGCGGTTTCTAGGCGACGGCGGGGGCCGTCTCGCCCATGAAGGTGCGCCACAGGGTGGCGTACCGGCCGTCCCGGGCCACCAGCTCCTCATGGGTGCCGTCCTCGACCACCCGGCCGTGGTCCAGGACCACCACCCGGTCCGCGCGGGCCGCGGTGGTCAGCCGGTGTGCGACCACCAGGGTGGTGCGCCGCCCCGTCAGGCGGTCCGTGGCCTGGTTGACCAGGGCCTCGGTGGCCAGGTCGAGCGCGGCCGTGGCCTCGTCCAGCAGCAGGATGTCCGGGTCGACCAGCTCGGCGCGGGCCAGCGCGATCAACTGCCGCTGCCCGGCGGAGAGATTGCGCCCGCGCTCGGCGACCTCGTGCAGATAGCCACCGTCGAGCGATGCCACCATCTCGTGCGCGCCGACCGCCCGCGCGGCGGCCTCCACCTCCGCGTCGCTCGCGTCGGGGCGCCCGTAGGCGATGGCGTCGCGCACCGTCCCGGCGAACAGATACGGCTCCTGCGGGACCACGCCGAGATGGCCGCGGTACTCGGTGAGGTCCAGCTCGCGCAGATCCGCACCGTCCACCCGCACCGCGCCCCCGGTGGGGTCGTAGAACCGCGCCACCAGCTTGACCAGGGTGGACTTACCGGCTCCGGTCTCCCCGACGAACGCCACGGTCTGTCCCGCGGGGATCGTGAGCGAGATGCCCGCCAGCGCCTCCTCGCCGTCCCCGTACCGGAACCGCACGTCCTCAAAGGCGATCTCGCCGCGCATCGCGCCCACCTCGCGCGGGGCGTCGGCGACCGGCGTGGTGGTGGGCTCGCGCAGCAGCTCCTGGATGCGGCCGAGCGACACCGTGGCCTGCTGGTAGCCGTCGAAAACCTGGGAGAGCTGCTGGACGGGGGCGAAGAACAGGTCGATGTAGAGGAGGTAGGCCACCAGCGCGCCCGTCGTCAGCGTCCCGTCCCCGACCCGTCCGGCGCCCACGATGAGCACCAGCGCGGAGGCCACGGACGACAGCAGCTGGACGAACGGGAAGTACACCGAGATCAGCCGCTGACCGCGCAACCGCGCCTGGCGGTAGGCGTCGCTGCGCGCCGCGAACCGCTCCCGGCCGGACCGCTCCCGCCGGAACGCCTGCACGATCCGCAGCCCCGCCACGCTCTCCTGCAGATCCGCGTTGACGACGCTCACCCGCTCACGGGCCAGCTGGTACGCCTTGACGCTGCGGCGCCGGAACAGCACGGTGCCGATGATCAGCGGCGGGAGGGTCAGGAACACCACCAGCGCGAGTTGCACGTCGATGACGAGCAGCGCCACCAGGATGCCGAAGAAGGTCAGCAGGCTGACGACGGCGGTGACCAGGCCGGTCTGGAGGAACGTCGAGAGCGCGTCGACATCGGTGGTCATCCGCGTCATGATCTTGCCGGTCAGCTCGCGCTCGTAGTAGTCCAGACCGAGCCGCTGCAACTGCGCGAAGATCTTGACGCGCAGCGCGTAGAGCACCCGCTCACCGGTCCGCCCGGTCAGCCGCGTCTCGCCGACCTGGACGGCCCACTGGGCGAGGACGACGAGGAGCGCGAGCCCGGACGCGGTCCACACCGCCCCGAGCGCGAGCCGCTGGACGCCCTGGTCGATACCGTGCCGGATGAGCACGGGCAGCAGCAGCCCGGCGAGCGCGTCCATGGCGACGAGCAGCAGCGCGAGCGCGAGCGGCGCCCCGAAACCGCGCAGCAGCCGCCGCAGCCCGTACGTCTCCTCGGCCCGGGTGGCCGCCTCCTCGTCGATGTCGGGCGTATCGGTGGCGGGCGGCAGCGCGGCGACCTTGGCGAGCAGCTCGGGCGTGGCGGGCATCCCGGACAGCGCCCCGGCCATCCCCGGCCCGGCCACGGCTGCCACCGCCGGCGCGCCCGCCTTACGGCCGTCACCGGCGGGCCGCACCCACAGCTCGGGAGTCACCTGCCGCCCACGAGCCGCCCCGGCCCCGCCGGGCCGGGCCCCCGGCCCGCCACTGGACACCCCGGCGAACCCCGCCCCATCGCCGTCCCCGGCGCGGGCGTGATCGGGGTCGTCCCCGGCACGGACGTGGCCGGAACCCTCCCCGGTACCACGCAGGGCCCCCCGGTCTTCACCACTGCCATCGGGCCGCACCCACGACTCGCCCGGC
>NZ_BBOX01000067.1 GCF_001553455.1 Streptomyces hygroscopicus subsp. hygroscopicus | reverse complement strand
CTCGCGCTCCGTGCCGCGTCCCGCGCTCCGTGCCGCGCCCCGCCAAGTCGGGCCCGTGCCGGGCCCGCGCCGTGCCGGGCCCCGAGCGCGCTCAAGGGCTGCCCCTTCGAGGTCTGTGCGTCGGTCGGACCCCGCTTCGTGCTCGCCGACACGGCCACTCGCCTTGAGGAGCCGGACCCGGCGGCGGCACGGCCGCAGGACACCAGTGGGTGAACGTTTTCCGGGCAGGCGGCGACGGCCAGGCTGTTCCGCGTGGGCGCCGCGGGGCGGGTCACCCCGACGCCGTCCGCCACTCGCCGGATACGACGACATGAGGGATGCGGCTGCACGGCGGGTGGGGGCTGCGCGAGGGGTACGGCAGCACCGTATAGATGCGCCCGCACGGCCGACTTCCCAGCCGAGCGCCGGATGCGCGGGGCCAGGGCGCTGGGGGCCATGGGGGGTGTCGATCGGAGCGAGCGGGTCGTCCTCGCCCGCGCTCTCGCGCGGCCTGGGGCCGGCTGAGCTGGACTTGTCGGTACGGGGCCGGGGCCGGGCTCGTCGGTAACAGGGCCAGGCTTGTTCGAAGCGGGTCCGGGCTTTTCGGTACGGGGCCGGGCTTGTTCGAAACGGGTCCGGGCCGAAGGGACGCGTCACGGGACCAGGTCAAAGGGACGCGTCACAGGTCCGGGCCGAAGGGGCCGTCACAGGTGTCGGGCCGAAGGGGCCGTCACGGGGCCGGGCCGAAGGGGCGCGTCGCGGGCGCCCCGGAGGCGAACGAGCCCTGACAGGGGGGCGCGACCGGCGCCCCCGCCGTTTCTCCTACCGCCGCGTCACCGGGAACCGGATCGGCTTGGAGCCGGGTCCGCCGAGGTGCGAGAACGGCTGCATCCGCCAGTCCAGGCCCTCCGGAAGCGTCAGCAGCAGCGCGGCGTCCCGCTCATGCGCGTCCAGCGACGCGTCGGCGGGGGCGGCATCGGCCACCCGGCGGCCGGTGCCGGCGCAGACCGTGAGCCCGAACGGGTTCCACGGGGAGGAGCACAGCGCGTGCTCCGGAAGAACGTCCTCGTCGGCGAGGAGCGCGATGGGACGCGCGCAGTCCGGGCAGATCACCCGGAACATCTCATAGGTGTCGTTGTTCTCGTCGGTGTCGATGTCGCCTGCGTCGAGGCGCTCAAGATGAGGCATGAGTTTCCCCCTCGGGTGGGCTGGTCAGGCGCGTCGGCCTCGACCACAGCAAGCATTTCCCTCGCGGCCGCATAGGTAATCGCGGCAACTCATAGGACACCCATGAGGAGATGTGGTGTTCGTCACATGCCTGGTGCAGATGCGGCGCACAAGGGCCTATGTCCGCTGTGCCCGCCCGTTGTGCCCGAGCGTCCCCGACCACATAAGGTGATCGGCTGTGGAGGAGTTGGACAGACAGATCGTGGAGCTGCTCGTCAAGGACGGGCGGATGAGCTACACGGACCTGGGCAAGGCCACCGGCCTGTCCACATCGGCCGTGCACCAGCGGGTTCGCCGCCTCGAGCAGCGGGGTGTGATCCGCGGCTACGCCGCTGTCGTGGACCCCGAGGCCGTCGGCCTTCCCCTCACCGCGTTCATCTCGGTCAAGCCCTTCGACCCCAGCGCGCCCGACGACATCTCCGAGCGGCTCGCCGAGGTGCCCGAGATCGAGGCGTGCCACAGCGTCGCGGGCGATGAGAACTACATACTCAAGGTGCGCGTCGCCACCCCGCTGGAGCTGGAGCACCTGCTCAGCCGCATCCGCTCGCTGGCCGGTGTCTCCACCCGCACCACCGTGGTCCTCTCCACGCCCTATGAGGCGCGCCCGCCACGCATCTGAGCCCCATCCCCCAGCCCCCATCCCCTGCCGCATCCCCCGCCCCATCCCCTTTCGCCCCCGCCGATTCCGACTCCCGCTGAGGCAGCCGCCGTGAACGACCCGACCCCCGCCCAGGCCACCGAAGGCCGCACCGTCCTGCTGCGCGGAGGCGAGGTCCACAGCCCCGCCGATCCGTTCGCGACCGCGATGGTCGTCGAACGCGGCACCATCGCCTGGGTCGGCTCCGAAGGGGCCGCGGACGGCTTCGCGGACGGCGTGGACGAGGTCATCCAGCTGGACGGGGCGCTGGTGACGCCCGCCTTCACCGATGCGCATGTGCACACCACCGCGACCGGGCTCGCCCTCACCGGACTCGATCTCACCGGCGCCCGTACGCTCGCCGAAGCGCTGGAGCGGGTGCGCGCCCACGCCGCCGCCCACCCCGCCGACCGGGTGCTGCTCGGCCACGGCTGGGACGCCGCCCGCTGGCCCGAGGGGCGTCCGCCCTCCCGTACCGAACTCGACGAAGCGACCGGCGGCCGCCCCCTCTATCTCACCCGCATCGATGTCCACTCCGCCGTCGTCACCAGCGCACTGCTCGACCTCGTTCCCGGCGTGTCCGAGCTGCCCGGCCATCACCCCGACGCGCCGTTGACCGACGCCGCCCACCACGCGGTGCGGGCCGCCGCCCACGCGGGCGTCACCGAGCGGCAGCGCGCCGACGCCCAGCGGGCCGCACTCGCCCGCGCCGCCTCGCTCGGCATCGGCAGCCTCCACGAATGCGCTGGGCCGGACATCTCCTCCGAGGACGACCTCACCGGACTGCTGCGGCTCGCCGCCGAGGAGCCGGGGCCGCGGGTGTACGGCTACTGGGCCGAGGCCGCGAGCAGCGCCTCCGACCTGGACAAGGTGCGCGAACTCGGCGCCATCGGCGCGGCGGGCGATCTCTTCGTCGACGGGGCGCTGGGCTCGCACACGGCGTGTCTCCACCAGCCGTACGCCGACACGCCGCACACCGGGACCGGTTATCTGGACGCGGCGGCCGTCGCGGCGCATGTCATCGCCTGCACCGAGGCCGGGACGCAGGCCGGTTTCCACGCCATCGGCGACGCCGCCGTCACGGCCGTCGTCGAGGGGGTACGGGCCGCCGCCGACAAGGTCGGCCTCGCCCGCGTCCGCGCCGCCCGGCACCGCGTGGAACACGCCGAGATGCTCACCCCCGAGACCATCGCGGCCTTCGCCGAACTCGGCCTCACCGCCTCCGTCCAGCCCGCCTTCGACGCCCTGTGGGGCGGTACGGACGGCATGTACGCCCAGCGGCTCGGCCCCGAGCGGGCCCGCACCCTGAACCCCTACGCGGCGATGCTGCGCGCCGGTGTGCCCCTGGCGCTCGGCTCCGACAGCCCCGTCACCCCGCTGGACCCCTGGGGCACCGTGCGCGCCGCCGCCTTCCACCGCACCCCGGAGCACCGGATCTCCGTCCGCGCCGCCTTCACCGCCCACACCCGTGGCGGCTGGCGGGCCATCGGACGGGACGACGCGGGCGTCCTGGTGCCCGGCGCGCCCGCCGACTACGCGATCTGGCGGACCGGTGACCTCGTCGTGCAGGTGCCCGACACCCGGGTCGCCGGGTGGTCGACCGATCCGTGCTCCGGCACCCCTGGTCTGCCCGATCTCACCCCCGGCGGTCAACTGCCCGTATGTCTGCGCACGGTGGTGGGCGGACGCACCGTCCATCTCCGACCGGACGAGTGACGCACGGGCGGGCCGTACCGCCGAACGATGACCCGGCGGCCTGTCGTGGCATCTGAACACCGTCCGTACTGACCTGGTCATTTGAGGAAACGTCGCAGGTCATGAGGGTGTTGACAGGGTGCGGTCGGTGGCCGGTAGGTTCGGCTGCGTCCACCACAGGACGCCCGACCGGGGAATCTTCACGTAGTCGTCGAACGCCGCTGGGCCAGAGGGAGACGCGCCGCCGCGGTGCGCCGCCACTGGGAGCCAGGTCCAGCGCACGGGGGCGAGGGAGGGATCGCCGGGTCGGCAGGTGCGACCCGGGAGGGGCCCGGACGCTCAGTAGACAACGGCTCTCGGTCGATCCGCAGCCAGCGGGTCCCAGGTCGGCCCGAAGGGCGTCGGGCCCCCATCCGCACGCACACGGCGGACCGCCCCCGCCGCGGGGGCGGCGCCGCCGGGCAAGTCCCTTCCGGCGCTTCCCCCGCGACGCGGGGGAATCCGCCAGGAGGTCCCTGGAAAGCCCCCCGGCCGGAGCCGCGGCGGCTCCGCACCTGGGGGCCGCATTCCGCACCTCCCGGACCACGTCCGCGCGCCCGCGTTGTACGGTCACCTCACCACAGCACGACCTGCAGGAAGGCCGCACCGTGCCATCGGGTTCCGACGCCACCGCCGAAGCCGCCCCCACCGGGCCGGACGCAGACCGCCCGGGTCAGCAGCCCGGCTCCGCCGCCGCGCCGCCCACCGGCGGTGCCGTCGAGCGCGGTGCCGCGGGTGATGGCGATGACGGCGGTGCCGCGGGTGACGGCGATGACGGCGGTGCCGCCGGCGGGACTGGGGCCGGGTCCGGGGCAGGCCGGTCCGGAGCCGACGGGTCCGGGACCGGCGAGCCCGGGGCAGACGAGTCCGGGGTCGGCGGGTCCGGGGCAGCCGTGTCCGGGACTGGTGGGTCCGGGGCAGGGAAGCCTGAGTCGGGCGAGCCGGGAGCAGGCCGGTCCGGGGCCGACGGGTCCGGGGTAGACGCGTCCGGGACTGGTGGGTCCGTGGCAGGGAAGTCCGAGTCGGGCGGGCCGGGGGCAGGGAAGCCCGGGGCAGCCCAGTCCGGGGCAGCCGCGTCCAGGACTGGTGGGTCCGGGGCAGGGAAGCCCGAGTCGGGCGGGCCGGGGGCGGGGAAGCCCGGAGTAGGCGAGCCCGGGGCAGACGCGTCCAGGACCGGCGAGCCCGCGGCGGGGAAGCCCGGGGC
>NZ_BBOX01000066.1 GCF_001553455.1 Streptomyces hygroscopicus subsp. hygroscopicus | reverse complement strand
GTCTGGGCCGGCTCGCCCGCCGCGAGGCGCGGCGCAGCGTGCTGGCGGCGGTCAGCGGGCTCGCGCTCGGCTTCGCCTTCCCGCCGTTCGGGGTGTGGCCGCTGTCCCTCGCGGCCGTCGCCGCCCTGGCCTTGCTCACCCACGGCCGGACCGCCCGCCAGGGCGCCTGGACGGGCTTCGCCTTCGGGCTGCCGTTCTTCCTCCTGCTGCTGAAATGGCTCAGCGTCGTGGGCTGGGACGCGGTGGTGGGCCTGTCGGTCATCGAGGCGGCCTTCCTCGCGCTGATGGGGGCGGGCCTCGCGCTGGTCTCCCGGCTGCCGGTACCGGCCCTGTGGCCGCTGTGGACGGCGTGTCTGTGGGTCACCGAGGAGTGGGCCCGCGACCGCGCGCCCTTCGGCGGCTTTCCCTGGGGCCGGCTCGCCTTCGCCAACACCGGATCGCCCTACACCCCGCTGGCCGCGCTGGGCGGCGCCCCGCTGGTCACCTTCGCCGTCGCGCTGACGGGCGGGGCGCTCGCGTCCGCCGTGCTCGTCCTGTGGCGGCTGCGCGGCGCCGGGGGCCTCTCGCCGCGCGGCGTCCTGCCCGCCGCCGGGGCGGTGGTCGTCTGCGCCGCCGTGACGGCGGCCGGATTCGCGGTGCCCATTCCCACCGCCGCCGACGACTCGGTCGACATCGCCGTGGTCCAGGGCAATGTGCAGCAGGCCGGGATGGACTTCCTGGGCCGTCCGATGATGATCCTCAACAACCATGTGAAGGCGACCCTGGACCTGGCGGAGGACGTCAAGGCCGGCCGGATCGCCAAGCCCGATCTCGTCATATGGCCGGAAAACGCCTCCGACCTCGACCCCTTTCAGTACCGCGAGGCATACGCCCGGATCGACCAGGCCGTGAAGGCGATCGGGGTGCCGGTGCTGGTCGGCGCCCTGGTGGACCACCCGACCAAGCAGGGCTATGTGCAGAACCAGGGCATCGTCTGGGACCCCCGGAGCGGCCCCGGCGCCTCGTACACCAAGCAGCATCCGGTGCCCTTCGGCGAGTACGTCCCCTTCCGCCGACAGCTCAGCAAGATCATCACCCGGCTCCAGCGGGTGCCCCGCGACTTCTACCCCGGCGACCACACCGGTGTGCTGAAGGTCGGCCCGGCCCGGCTCGGCGATGTGATCTGTTTCGAGGTCGCGTACGACGAGATCGTGCGCGACACGGTCAACGCGGGTGCCCGGGCGATCGTCGTCCAGACCAACAACGCCACCTATGGACGCAGCGGCCAGCCCGAGCAGCAGCTGGTGATGTCCAAGCTGAGGGCCATCGAACACGGCCGACCGGTGATCACCGCGGCCACCAGCGGCATCAGTGCCGTGGTCTCCCCGGATGGCACGATCGAGCAGCGGACGAAAGAATTCACGCAGGATGTGCTCACCGCGCGCATCCCGCTGCGTGACGGCACAACGCCGGCCGACCGCGTCGGTGCGATCCCCGAGTGGGTGCTCGCTATGGTGGGCGTTCTGTCCTGCGCGGCCGCGATCATGATTGGCCGTCGAGGACGTATGGACGAGAAGGGGCAGTAGCCGTGAGCGACGCACGCGAGGCCGACGAGCCGCGCCGGAGCAACGACCGTGACGATTCGCCTCGCGGGCGGAGAAGCGAACTTTCCGACGCCGTGAGCGACGCACGCGAGGCCGATGAGCCGCGCACCGAGGCCGATGAGCCGCGCACTGAGGCCGGGGAGTCGCGCACCGAGGCCGGGGAGCCGCGCGACGGAGCCGCGGAGCCCGGGGCCGGGGCCGGGGAGCCCGGGACCAGGACGGGGGAGCCCGGGAGCGTGGCAGGGGAGCCCGAGGCCACGGCGGAGTCCCAGGCCACGGCAGACGAGCCCGGGACCAAGGCGGGGGCGTCCGAGGCCAAGGCGGCGTCCGAGGCCACGGCCGGGCAGCCCGGGACCGAGGCCGGGGAGCCGCGCACCGTGGACGCGGATGCGGAGCCGCGCCGTGGCGAGGAGAGCAAGGGCATCGGGGGCCGGCGGAAGTACGGTCCGCTCGGTACGACCTTGGTGATCATCCCGACCTACAACGAGGCGGAGAACATCAAGCCGATCGTCGCGCGGGTCCGGGAGTCGGTTCCGGACGCGCACATCCTCGTCGCGGACGACAACAGCCCGGACGGCACGGGCAAGGTCGCCGATGAGCTGGCTGCCGAGGACGACCACGTCAAGGTGTTGCACCGGAAGGGCAAGGAGGGCCTCGGCGCGGCCTATCTGGCCGGTTTCCGCTGGGGCATCGAGCACGGCTACGGCGTGCTGGTGGAGATGGACGCCGACGGCTCCCACCAGCCCGAGGAGCTGCCCCGGCTGCTCACCGCGCTCAAGGGCGCGGACCTGGTGATCGGTTCCCGCTGGGTACCCGGCGGACGCATCGTCAACTGGCCCAAGTCCCGCGAGTTCATCTCCCGGGGCGGCAGCACGTACTCCCGGCTCCTCCTCGACGTGCCGATCCGCGACATGACGGCCGGCTACCGCGCGTTCCGCAAGGAGACGCTCGAGGGCATCGGCATGGACGAGGTCGCCTCCCAGGGCTACTGCTTCCAGATCGACCTGGCCTGGCGCGCCATCAAGGCGGGCTTCCACGTCATCGAGGTCCCGGTCACCTTCATCGAACGCGAGCGGGGCGAGAGCAAGATGAGCCGCGACATCGTCACGGAGGCGGCCTGGCGGGTCATGTCCTGGGGCGTGGGCTCGCGGGTCAACAAGATGCTGGGCCGCAAGGACTCCTAGTCCGTTCGGGCTTCGTTTTCGGGTCCCGCCTCTGGGCCCTGCTTCCGGGCTCCGCCTACGGGCCCTGCCTCCCGGCCCCGCCTTCGGGCCCGGGGCCGGGCCACCGGCTCCAGTGCCCGGAGCGCTCTCGCGGGCGTCGTTCTGCCCCAGGGGGCCCGGGAGTGGACCGCGCGTCGGTTCCCTGGGGCGGTTGCTCAGCGCGGTCCTGGGGGCGTCTGCTGAGCGGATCGCAGACGGAAGTCGTTCAGCGGGTCCCGGGGGCGGGGTCGAGCGTCGGTTCCCGGGGCGGTTGCTCAGCGCGGTCCCCGGAACGGAAGTCGCTCAGCGGATCCCCGGGACGGTCAGCACCGTGAGCAGCGCGGTTCCCGCGGCCAGCCAGGCGACGTAGTCGCCGATATGCCCGGACTGAAGCCGTCGTACGGGCGCGAGCAGAGCGGGCCGCCCGGTGCGGGCCGGGTGCCGCACCGCGAGCGCTGCCAGGGCGATGGCGAGCCCCGTGGAGAGCAGCCCGAGCAGGACCCCGGTCGTCTGCCAGTGCGGCGGCGGGAGCGCCGGGGTGGCCGCGGCCCGTCCGTCGAGGACCGTCCGCCGGTAGCCGCCGGTGTCGGTGAACAGCGCCCCGGCCCGGCCCACCGCGGACGCCACGGCCGGGATCGCCCCGATGGCCAGCGACGCGGTCAGCAGCGCGGCGGGCACCGCCACGAGCGGCGCCGGGATGCGCCCGAGGCGTTGGCCGGTCTCGGGCACCTCCTCGCCGGTGGTCTCCGGCTCGCCCTCCTGATCCCGGGGCCGCCTGCCCGCACCGGCGAAGATCCGCAGCCCGGCGCGCAGCACAGCGCCCCCGGTCACCGCCGACACCAGGACGTAGAGCGCGGGCAGCCATCCGGCGGTGTGCCCCGCGGCCTCCTCGGTGACGGCCTTGCCGAGGCCGGAGCCGAACGGCGGCAGTCCGCACAGCGCCAGACCCCCCACCGCGAACAGGGCGCCGACCACCGGGAGCCCCCGGGCCCGGCCGAACAGCTCGTGCTCGTCCACGGTCGCGTACCGGTCCAGCAGCACCCCGGTGCAGGCGAAGAGGGCCGCCTTCACGCCCGCGTGGCCGAGGACGTACAGCGCCGTGCCCGATACCCCCTCGGGGGTCAGTACGGCCACGCCGATCAGGAACAGCCCCGTGTGGGACACGGTGGAGAACGCCAGCAGCCGCTTGAGATGACGCTGCTGCCAGCACATCGCCGCCCCCAGCAGCGCCGTGAGGACCCCCAGCACCAGCAGGGCCCGGGTGAAGGCGGGGTGGGCGAGACCTCCGGGCCCGGCGAAGACCGTCCAGTAGACCCGGGCGACTCCGTAGACCCCGAGCTCCACCATCACCCCGGACAGCAGCATGCACACGGGCGTCGGGGCGACCGCGTGCGCGTCGGGCAGCCAGAAGTGGAACGGGACGGCGGCCGCCTTCACCAGCAGCCCGGTCGTCACCAGGACGAACGCGGCGAGCACCAGCCCGTCCGGCCCGGCCGTGTCCAGCTTCCGCCCGATCTGGGCCAGCCCCAGCTCGCCGGTACGCGCGTACAGCAGCGTGATGCCCAGCAAGGTGGCGTAGGCGCCGAGGGAGTTCACCACCCCGAAGGCCAGCGCGCCCTGAAGCGGTTTCGGCTCCTCGACCCGGAAGCCGGTCAGCGCGTAGGCGGCCACGCCCATCAGCTCGAAGAAGACGAACGCGTTGAACAGGTCTCCGGTGATCGCGAAACCGCACATGCCGGCCTGGAACACCAGGATCAGGGCGGGGAAGGAGCCGGTGTGATGGCGCGGCGGCTCGTCGAAGTAGCGCCAGGAGTAGAGGAGGACGGCGACGACGAGCAGCGAGACCAGCGCCGCGAGCCCGGCGCCCAGCGGATCGCCGACCAGCACGATGCCCACGCCGCTGCCGCCCACCGGCCGCCAGCCGCCCACCCACTCCACCGGATACGCCCCCGGCCCGGGATGACCGGCCCGGAACAGCACCAGCAGCGCGGACGCGGCGGTGGCGGCGGCGAAGGCGCAGCCGAGGAGGTCGGAGGCGAGCCGGGGGAGCCATCGTCCGGTGGCCGCCAGCACCGCCGCGCCCAGCAGCGGCGCCGCCACCACCAGCGGCAGCAGCCGCGCGGTGTCCACCCGCTCAGCCCTTCAGCTCGGACAGGGCGTCCGGGTCGACCGTGCCGTGGCGCTTGCGGAGCTGGAGGACGAGCGCGAGGAGCAGCGCGGTCACGGTCGCGCCGACCACGATGTCGGTGAGGGCGAGCGCCTGGACGACCGGGTCGACCACCCGGCTGTCCGTGGGCGCGTCGGAGAAGACCGGGGCGGTGCCGCCGTTCCGGTAGCCGACGGCGAGCAGCAGGACGTAGGTGGAGGACTGGGTGACCGCCAGGCATCCCACGGCATGGATGAGGTTCCGGCTGGTCACCAGCCCGTAGACACCGATCAGAAAGATCCATCCGGCGACCAGGTACGGCAGGACCGTCACGCTCACTCCCTCTTGTCGTCTCGGTTGTCGTCGTCCCTGGACGCCCCGGACGCCTCGGGCCCCTCGGACTCCTTGGGCCTCCCGCACCCCCTGGGCTCCTCGGACTCCCTGGGCTTCCCGGGCCCCTGGGACTCCCGGGGCTTCTCGATCTCCCGAGGATCGCCGGACTCCTCGTCTTCCCCGGGCTCCTCGATCTCCACGGCCTGGTCCAGGAAACGGGCCAGCAGGACCACGACCCCGCTGGCCACCTCCAGGCCGATGGCCGCGTTGAGCAAGGGCACCGTGCCGCCCGAGGACAGGGTCGCCAGAGTGCCGAACGGAAGGACGTTGGCGAGGAACGCCGACCCCGCGAGGACGGCCGCGAATCCGGTGACCACGTAGGCCGCCTCGCCGGCCGCCTCCCCGATCTCGTACACGGTCAGCGGCCGGACCCGCTCCAGGGCCCGGTAGTCGGAGGCGACATAGAGAAGATGCAGCGCGGTGGCCGTGACCACCCCGCCCTGGAAGCCGCCCCCCGGGCTGATCTGACCGTGCGCGATCACATAGAGGCCCACCAGCAGCGCGAGGGGCAGCGTCAGCAGCGCGAACCGGCGCACCCGGGGGTGGACCACGGCGGGCTCGGGGGTCTTGCGGCGCTCGTCCTGGGTCTGCCGGAGCAGTACCACGGCGCCGAGGACGGCGGCGAAGAGGATGGTCTCCTCGCCGAGCGTGTCGAAGGCGCGCAGATCGAAGTTGACGGACGCGATGACATTGGCCGTGTGGTGGTTCAGGGAGGCGCGCACGGCCCGCACACCGTAGGGGTGGTGGCCGCTGCCGAACGCCGGCAGGCCGAAGCAGGCGACGGCGAACAGCACGGCGAACCCGGCCGCGCCCACCAGGAAGACCCACAGCCGGAACCGGAAGCTCATCGCTCGCGCCCGGCCGGCTCGTCCGCGCCGTGGTCGTTCCCCGAGCGGCGGCGCACCTTGCGCACGGTCAGCAGGATCATCAGGGGCGTCACCGCGGAGCCCACGGCCAGCTGCGAGAGCGCGACGTCCGGCGCCTGGAGAAAGGTGAACAGCAGGGCCAGCGCGAGCCCGAGGAAGGACAGCACCAGCGCCTGCCGCACCGGGTCCCGGTTGAGTACGGCGGCGGTGGCGGCGCCCGCGACCAGCAGCAGCGCCACGACGATCAGTACGTCCGTCATGCCGTGGTGCCCCCGTCCCCGCCACGGGCGCTGGTCACCACGCTGCCCGCGATCAGCAGCGCGCCGACCAGCAGCAGCTTCGCCATCGCCCGGCCCGGACCGGTCGCCACGCACAGCGGCAGCACCGTCGCAGGCACCCCGATCAGCGCCGTCCACTTCACCAGCCGAGAGTCGGGCAGGACGTCGAGGAAGCGGGCGTAGATCAGCGTTCCGGTGGGGCCGAGCACGCTGACCACCAGCGCCACATCCGTGTACGAGGGGCGGCCGAAGCCCTGCGCGGCCAGCAGCAGCGCCAGCCCGGCCAGCAGCGAGACGAGGTTCTGGCCAACCAGCCGGTCCTTCGCCGGGCCGTGGGCGATCCGCCACAGCACCGGCCCGAGCGCCAGCAGCGGCACCAGTGCCGCCGCCAGCCAGCCGTCCGAGGTGCTCACTGTGCCGCCACCGCCCGGCGCCCGGCGCGGGCGAGCAGCGCGGCGGCCAGCGCGGCGACCGCGCCCACCAGGACCTCCAGCGGGTCCACGGTGCTGATCAGCACCAGCCAGATCCCGGTCAGCGCGATCCACCACACCAGTACCTCCAGCACAGCCGCCATTCGACACCTCCGCCCGACACCCTCGCCCGGCACCTCCGTCCGTGCCCGGCACCTACGCGGCGGGCGGGTACCCGCGACCGCCACCGCCGATTCCCCGCGGCGTCCATCCGGGTCCACCCGTCCACCCGTCCACCCGGTCCACCCGATCCATCCGGCCCATCTGGCCCATCCGGCCCCTCAAGGACCCTCCGGGACCCATCGGACGTTGGAACCCGTGAGATCCCCTCGGCTACGCGGCCCCGGGCTCCGGATCACGCACCGGCCCGGGCACACTTGGAGGCATGATGACCGGCGCATCGCAGCAGAGCGACCCGACCCGCCCGAAGCGCTCACGCGCCCGCACCTTCCTACCGCTGGGGATCGCCGCCTGGCTGGTCCTGGAGATCTGGCTGCTGACCCTGGTGGCGGACGTGGCCGGCGGGGTGACCGTCTTCCTGCTGCTGGTCGCGGGCGCGGTGGTGGGCGCGGCCGTCGTCAAGCGCGGTGGCCGCCGGGCCTGGCAGAGCCTGGCCGGGTCGATGCGGCCGGGCGCCCAGGATTCCTCGGTGCGGCCCGGGAGCTCCTTCACGATGCTCGGCGGGCTGCTGCTGATGCTGCCGGGGCTGCTCTCCGACGTGGCCGCGCTGCTGTGCCTGTTCCCGCCGACCCAGGCGCTGCTGCGGCGCCGCGCGGAGGGCGCGCTCTCGCGCCGGATGGGCTTCGTGCCCGGATCGCCGTCCGACCCCTTCCGTCAGGCCCGCGAGGAGTGGGAGCGCCGGGACGGGCGGGAGCGTCCGGAGCAGGGCACGGTCATCCAGGGCGAGGTGATCCGGAACGGGAACGACCAGGGCCAGGACGGTGAAGGGAAGCCGGGTCCGGGGCTACGGCCGCGCGACCGGGGCTGAGACACCGGCTGTGCCGCGTATCCGGCGTATCGGGGACAGCCGGATACGTACGCGTCGGCACCCCGGGACCCGCGGGCACCCAGGCATCCGGGTCCGGCGGGCGCCCAGGCACCCCGGGTCCGGCGTGCGCCCAGGCACCCCGGGACCGGCGGGCGCCCAGGCACCCCGGGACCCGCGGGCACCCAGGCACCCAGACACCCGGAATGCGCGGGCACCCGGAATGCGTGGCCACCCGCACGCCCGGATACCCGGAATACGTGCAACAAGGGCCGGGGCCACTGCTTCAGCAGTGGCCCCGGCCCTTGTTGCCTCAGTGTGCTGCCGTGTTGCCTCAGTGCTGCCGTTGGATCAGGCAGACTTACGGGTGTCCCGCGGATGCACGGCGATGTTCATGGCACCGGAGCGCAGGACCGCCAGCCGCTCGGCCAGCACCTCCTCCAGCTCCTCGCGGGTGCGCCGCTCCATGAGCATGTCCCAGTGCGTGCGCGCGGGCTTGCCCTTCTTCTCCTCGGGGCCGTCGCCATCCACCAGGAGTGCCATGGCGCCGCACGCCTTGCACTCCCACTCCGGCGGAATTTCCGCCTCTACCGAGAACGGCATCTCGAATCGATGGCCGTTCTGGCATGCGTACTCCACCGCCTGGCGCGGGGCCAGATCGATGCCGCGGTCGGTCTCGTAGCTGGTCACCACGAGTCGCGTGCCGCGGAGAGCTCGCTCACTCATGAATCGTGCCTCCCGGGCTTGTCGCCCACAGGACAGGTGTCGCTGTCGTCGTCATCCGGTCAACGTCCGGTCGGCGGTGAAGATTCCCGTATTGGGACATGCGTCGCCCGTCGTGCCGCCCCGTTGTTCTACCCACAGGCGCCCGGTTTGTCACATCTGGCAGCAGATGTCACCCAGCGTTTCTGGTACTTTAGCGCGCAGTAACGGTCCGCCTGGTAGGCCGAGGTAGTACACTACCGCCCCTACCGCGTCAGCTCTAAATCAGGTCCCGGACCTGCAGTTCGGGGCCTGATTCAGAGCCGCCGCGTGCCACGGTCCCGGAGCCCCTCCCGGCCGGTGCGGGAATCGCGAAGACGCGCAGGAAGAACTGCGACAGCGGCCCGATGGCCAGCGCGAACAGCACCGTGCCCGCCCCCACCGATCCGCCCAGCGCGAAGCCGGTGGCCAGCACCGCCAGCTCGATCCCGGTCCGCACCAGCCGGATCGACCACCCGGTACGCCGGTGCAGGCCCGTCATCAGCCCGTCCCGCGGACCGGGGCCGAACCGCGCCGAGATGTAGAGCCCGGTGGCCGCGCCGCACAGCACGATCGCGAAGACCAGCAGTGGAATCCGCACCGCCAGGGCGTCCGGCTCCGGTACGAGCCACAGGGTGGCGTCCACCGTCGGCCCGATCACCAGCACGTTCGAGACCGTGCCCAGCCCCGGCCGCTCGCGCAGCGGGATCCACAGCAGCAGTACGGCGGCGCCGACGACGATCGTCACCGTGCCGAACGACAGCGGGATGTGCCCGGCGACGCCCTGGTGGAACGCGTCCCAAGGGTCCAGGCCCAGCGTGGCGCGCAGTTGGAGCCCCATGGACACGCCGTACAGGACGAGCCCCACGTAGAGCTGGGCGAGACGGCGTGGGAGGCGATCGGACAACGCGTACTCCTGTTTGTGGGTGAGTGGCCTGCGGGGCCTGGTGCGAGTGGCTGCGGCGTCTGGCCTGACTGGCCTGGGGCGCCTGGCATGACTGGCCTGCGGGTCTGGTGTGAGTGAGCTGGGACATGACACTCTGTGGCCCGGAACCAGTCCAGTTCCATGGCCAATCCCCGAAAGGTGGACCGCAACTGATGAGCCCATGGACCTCCGCGGTCGGGGCACCGCAACTGGCCCGGCTGCTCGCGTCACAGCACACCCGCGACGGCGTGGCCGCCGAGGCCGCGGCCTCCCTGCCCGCGGGGCGCCGCATCCCCGCGTACCGCTCTCTCGCCGACGGCATACGCCTGCTGATACTGGAGGGCCGGGTTCCGGTCGCGGCCCGGCTCCCCGCCGAACGCGAACTCGCCGCGGCGCTCGCGGTCAGCCGCACCACCGTCGCCGCCGCCTACGAGGCGCTGCGCGGCGAGGGGTTCCTCGAATCGCGGCGCGGCGCCGGCAGCTGGACCGCCATGCCCGCCGGAAGCCCGCTGCCCACCCGGGGGCTGGACCCGCTCCCGCCCGAGGCGGCGGCCTCCGTGATCGACCTGGGCTGTGCCGCGCTGCCCGCCCCGGAGCCCTGGCTCACCCGCGCCATGCGCGGCGCCCTCGACGAACTGCCGCCCTACGCCCGCACCCACGGCGACTACCCCGCCGGGCTGCCCGCCCTGCGCCAGGCGCTCGCCGACCGCTACACCGCCCGCGGCATACCGACCATGCCCGAGCAGATCATGGTCACCACCGGCGCCATGGGAGCGGTCGCCGCCACCTGTCGGCTGATGGTCCGGCCCGGGGAGCGGGTCGCCGTCGAATCACCCAGTTACGCCAACATCCTCCAGCTGATGCGGGAGGCGGGCGCCCGCCTCGTTCCCGTCGCCATGGCCGACCGGCTGGAGGGCTGGGACATCCCGTCCTGGCGCCAGGTCCTCAGCGCCGCCGCGCCCCGGCTGGCCTATGTCGTCGCCGACTTCCACAACCCCACCGGTGCCCTCGCGCCCGAGGAGCAGCGCCGCCGGCTCGTCGAGGCCGCCCGCTCCGCCGGAACGGTCCTGATCGCCGACGAGACCATGGCCGAACTCCTCCTGGACGGCGAGGTGGCGCCGCCCCGCCCGGTCTGCGCCTTCGACCCGGCGGGCAGCACCGTGATCACCGTTGGCTCGGCGAGCAAGTCCTTCTGGGCGGGGCTGCGCATCGGCTGGGTGCGCGCCGCGCCCGATGTCATCCGCAGCCTGGTCGCCGCCCGCGCCTACGCGGACCTGGGCACCCCCGTCATCGAACAGCTCGCCGTCGCCTGGCTGCTGAACACCGGGGGCTGGGAGGAGGCCATCGAGGTCCGCCGGGCGCTCGCCCGCGACAACCGCGACGCGCTCGTGGACGCCCTCCGGCGCCATCTGCCCGACTGGGAGTTCACCGTCCCGCACGGCGGGCTCACCCTCTGGGCCCGCACCGGCGGCCTCTCCGGCTCGCGCATCGCGGAGGCGGGCGCCCGGCTGGGGGTCCGGGTGCCGTCGGGGCCCCGCTTCGGGGTGGACGGCGCGTTCGAGGGGTACGTACGGCTGCCGTTCACCGTGGGGGGAGCGGTCGCGGAGAAGGCCGCCACCCGGCTGGCGGCGGCCGCCGACCTGGTGGCCACGGGCGCCACGCTCGAGGCCGAGTCGCCCCGGACATATGTGGCCTGACCCGCCGTGACCCGCCGCGACCCGCCGGATCCCGGCGTACCCCGGTGGGTCCAGGCATGCCCCGGTGGGCGGTCCTTCGGCGGGGGTCCGGTGTGTCAGCCCCCGGTCGGTGCCGGGGCCGGGGGAGCCGCGGGGTCCTGGGCGGGGAGCAGCCGGAGCACTGCCTGCCGCTCGGCCTCGCTGGTCGCCTCGTCGTACGGATCGGGCGTGGCCGGCACCTGGAGGCGGTGCACCGGGCCCGCGCCGAGACGGGCGTAGCCGCGGCCCGGGGGGACCTCGGGCGTCGGTGTGGTGTGCGGCGGCGCCCCGAGGACGGCCGTGACCTCCTCCAGCGAGGCCGGGCCGAGGACCACCCGGGCCCGGGTGTGGCTCCGCACCACCTCGCTCAGCCCCTCGGCGGCGTCCAGCTGTTCGGCCACCACGACCCGTACGTTCGCCGCCCGGCCGTGCCGCAGCGGCACGGCCAGCAGCTCCTGCGGATCGGTGCGGCCGTCGGCCGCCGCGAGATGGCTCATCACCGACGGCCGGTCCAGCAGGATCCACAGCGGACGCTGGATGTCCTCCGGCGGCGGATGCCCCAGCTGGCGGGCGCGGTTGGCGGCGATCAGCCGGCGCTCGGTCTCATGCCCCGCCCACTCCAGCGTCGCCAGCGCCCCGGCCAGCCCGCACTCCACCGCCAGCACTCCGGCCCGGCCGCAAAGACACGCGTACTCGCTGGTGCCGCTGCCGTCCACCACCAGCACCTCGCCATGGGGGAGCGCCTGGAGCGCGATGGACCGCAGCAGGGTCGTGGTGCCGCTCCCGGGCTGGCCGAGCGCGAGCAGATGCGGTTCGGTCGACCTGGGGCCGGTGCGCCAGACCACCGGCGGTACGTCCTGGGTCTCCGGCGTGTCCCCCGCCGCTTTCCCGGTTTCCGCGCCCGGCGCGCTCTCCTCGGCCCCCGTGCTCCCCGTGTCCGGTTCCGGGCCGGTCAGTACCGGTAGGGTGCGCTGTACCGATGACGGGTCGGTGAAGCCCAGCACCGTCTCACCGGGCGCGGTCACGAAGCGCTGGGCGTGGATCGCGGTGGACAGGGCGGGCAGCACGGTCAGGGTGAGCCGGTTGGCCTCCTCGTCCCACTCGAACAGATATTCGCGACCGCGTCCCGACTTCGCGTACAGCAGCTGCTCGATCCGGGTGCGGGCCGCGGGCTCGCCGTCGGTGAAGTACGCGGGGTAACGCAGGCGCAGCCGGGTGAGCCGTCCGCTCTCGTCGAAGGTGAAGGAGTCGAACACCTCGGACCAGTCGCCGCCGTGGCTGTAGAGCGGACTGGGATCCTCGGCGGCGGAGAAGTACGGCACCAGCGCGTCGTAGAGCGTGCGCAGCCGTTCGGTGGCGTCCGCGCCGGGCGGCCCCGGTTCGGTGGTGGCACGCTCCCGCCCGGCCCAGCCCGCCGCGCAGATCAGGCCGACCGCCGCCGTCAGCGGCCCGTAGGGCAGCAGGTAGAGGACGAAGCCGCAGGCGGCCACCAGGAAGAACACCGGTCCGCGGCGGTCGCCCGGCAACTCCACCCACTTGCGCCGCCCGGCGGCGGCGAGCACGCGCACCCCCCGGGAGAGCGCGACCAGTGGGTGGAGCACATCGGCGACGCCGTCGGCGGCGGTGCGGGCGAACGCACGCCCGCGGACGAGCGGGACGAGCGGGGTGTCCGCGGCGCTGCCGAGGCGGAGGCGGGGGAGCGGTCTCCGGGCCACGTCAGATCTTGATTCCGCCCAAGAGGCTGGCGAGGCTCGCACCGCCCGCCTTGATGCTCGGCGCGATCGCGGTGGAGGCGAGGTAGAAGCCGAAGAGCGCGCAGATGACGGCGTGCGACCCCTTCAGGCCGTCCTTGCGGAAGAAGATGAAGACGACGATGCCGAGCAGTACGACACCGGAAATGGACAGGATCATCACGGTCTCCTGGCTGATGGGGGACGGTCAGTCACCATGAGGTGTTCCAGGATCACAGCATGTATCCGTCGGGCGAAAGGTGCAATTGGGTGGATTATCGGTGTAATCACCACGATGGGTGCGTGGCGGTACGAGGCAACCGTCCCTCCCGGACTGGCCGACCGTCTCTCCGCCGGGCTGGCCGACCGTCTTTCCTCCGGGCTGGGCGGCCGTCTTCCCTGGGCGGGTCGGCGGTCTTCCTCGGGCTGGGCGGCCGTCTTCCCTGGGCGGGTCGGCGGTCTTCCTCGGGCTGGGCGGCCGTCTTCCCCGGGGCGGTCGGCCGTCCTCCTTAGGGTGGGTGATCACATGTCCAGGTAGCGAAGCCGGAGGCGACAGGCCATGACCGAATCGAACCCCGAGAGCGAGCCCGCCCACGACCCGGAGGTGCTGCAACTGGCGGCCAAGGTCTTCGACCTGGCCCGGCACGGTGACACCGATACGCTCGCCGCCTACGTGGACGCGGGTGTCCCGGCCAACCTCACCAATGACAAGGGCGATTCCCTGCTGATGCTCGCCGCCTACTACGGACATCCCGCGACGGTGTCCGCCCTGCTGGAGCGCGGTGCCGACCCCAATCGGGTTAACGAACGGGGTCAGACCCCCATCGCTGGGGCCGCGTTCAAGGGTGAGGAGGAGGTGCTGAGGGTGCTGCTGGCCAAGGGCGCCGATCCCCGGGCCGGGTCGCCTTCGGCCGTCGAGACGGCGCGGATGTTCGGACGGGAGGATCTGCTCGCGCTGTTCGGGGCATCGGGAGCTGAGTAGGGGAGTAGCGGAGGCGCGGCAGGGGGGGGGCGGAGCGGTGGGGGCGCGGCGGTGGCCGTTGAGTCGGCCGCCGTTGAGCGTTCACGTCGCCCCTGACCGTTCACGTCGCTCCTGACCGTTCAAGAAGTGAAGCACCCGGTGAGCCGTCAGGAGCTGGCGACGCTCACCGGGCTCAGCTCCGGTTCGGTCAGCGACGGCGTCGGCGCACTGCTCGCCGACGGACTGCTCGCCGACGGACTGGCGGAGAAGGCCGGGTCCGTCGGGTCCGACGGGTTCATTGGGTCCGACGGGACCGGCCTGGGACCCCGATGCCGTGGCGTTGGGTGCGGCGCCCCTGCCACTGGTGCGCTTCCTCTGCGCTTCCTCGCCGCTGGCGGGGTGTGCTGAGGGTTCGACTTCTGTCGGTTCAGGGGGAGTTGGCCTGGAGCGTACCTCAAATTCTTTGAGGCGAGAAGGTCCAGACCTATTGACATGCATCGAACAGGGCTGGACATTGTGTCTCCCCGGAGGTGACCGATGACGGCCCAGGCGCACGCAGCCCCGCTCACGCCGCGCACCGATGTGCGCGATCCCCGGCGTGGCAGCCGATCCTCAGTGGCGTGCACGCGCTCCTTCCACGCCCCGCTCAGCCGTCAGGAACTCGGCCCCCACGCCGTGACGTTCGGCCCCGCCACCCTCCTGGCACGCCGCCTCCTCGCCGAGGGTGCGTATCCGCTAGCCGAGGGCGCGTATCCACTCACCGAGGGCGCCTACCCGCCCACCCGTCGCCAGCCGGCGCCGGCGCGCATCCGTGCCACCCGTATGGCGGTGCCGTAGCGCCACGGGCCCCGGCCGTGCCCCGGCCCTCCCAGCCCGTTCCCTCCGGACACACCTTCCCGACCGGACCGGCACCCACCGGTCCCATCCCCCCACACAGGAAGGCACTACCGTTCCATGAGAAGGACCTTGCGCAACACCGTGATCGGTCTGCTGTCGGCGACCGCGCTCGCCGCCACCCCGTGGCTCACCACCCCGGCCACGGCCACCCCGCAGACCGCTGCCGCCGCCGAATTCATCGACAACTTCGACGGCCCGGCGGGCAGCGCGGTCGACGGCTCCAAGTGGGGCTACGAGACCGGCGACAACGTCAACAACCATGAGCGGCAGTACTACACCGACGGCGCCAAGAACGCGGCGCTGGACGGCAACGGCAACCTCGTCATCACCGCCCGCAAGGAGAACCCGGCCGACTACAACTGCTGGTACGGCCGGTGCGAGTACACCTCCGCCCGGCTCAACACCGCCCAGACCTTCACCACCGCCTCCGGCCACGTCGAGGCCCGGATGAAGCTGCCCCAGGGGCAGGGCATGTGGCCCGCCTTCTGGATGCTCGGCAACGACATCGGCAGCGCGGGCTGGCCCAACTGCGGCGAGATAGACATCATGGAGAACGTGGGCTTCGAGCCCAGCACCGTCCACGGCACCATCCACGGTCCCGGCTACTCCGGCTCGGGCGGCATCGGCGCCGGTTACACCCTGCTGAACGGCGCCAAGTTCTCCGACGACTTCCACACCTTCGCGATCGACTGGGCGCCCGACAAGATCACCTGGTCCGTCGACGGCAATGTCTACCAGACCCGCACCCCCGCCGATCTGAACGGCAACCGCTGGGCCTTCGACCACCCCTTCTACCTCATCCTCAACCTGGCCGTCGGCGGCTACTGGCCCGGCGACCCGGACGGCAGCACCACCTTCCCGCAGCAACTGGTCGTCGACTACGTCAAGGTCACGGGCGGCAGCTGACGTTTGGGCGGCGGCTGGTACACGGGCGGTAGCTGACGGCGGCAACTGACGGCGGCAGCCGGTGCGGAGCGCCCGGCGACGGCGCTCCGCCCGCGCCCCATCACCTTTCCGCCACCCTTCCGTCTCCGCCCCCGCCCCGGACTCGGTGTCCGGGGCCGGGGCGGTCAGGCATCCCGTCAGACCTGATCCGGGGCCGCGTCGAGTTCCCCGGCGGCCATCCGCTCATCGCCGGTAGCGTGCCTCCATGAACATCGGTGATGTGGTCGAGGACTTCGAACTGCCCGACGAGAGCGGCACCGTACGCTCGCTGAGCGGGCTGCTGGCGGACGGCCCGGTGGTGCTCTTCTTCTACCCGGCGGCCTTCACCCCCGGCTGCACCAAGCAGGCGTGCCACTTCCGGGACATCGCGGCGGAGTTCAAGCAGCTCGGCGCCCAGCCGGTTGGGGTCAGCGCCGATTCGGTGGAGAAGCAGGCGGAGTTCGCCCATGCGTACTCCTTCGGCTATCCGCTGCTCTCGGACCCGGAGGGGACCGTGCGGGAGCGGTTCGGGGTGAAGCGAGGGATCGCGGCCGTGCCGACCAAGCGGGTCACCTTTGTGATCGGCACCGATCGCACGGTGCTGGAAATCGTCAAGAGCGAGTTCCGGATGAGCGTGCACGCGGACCGGGCGCTCGACGCCCTGCGCCGGAGGAACGGACAGGGCGCATGAGGCCGCGCCCGGCCCCGGCCCCGGCCCCGCGCCGGGGCCGGGCGCGGCCGTAACCGAGCGGGGCGGACAGCCGGAAAACAGGTGCGGGGGCAGCCCACCAGGCCGCCCCCGCATACGTGGCAGCCCCTGGCAAGCACTGGCCAAACGTGGAGGAGGCACACCGCCCATCGCACCAGCCCCCCGGGGCCGGTCCCGGTGCCCGGCCCCCAGGGGCGGCGTGACGGTCGGTCCGCCGGTTGGTCGGGTCCCGGGGCGGTGTGGCGGTCGGTCCGCCGGTTGGCCGTACCCCGGGGCGGCGTGACCGTCAGCTGGCGGGTCGGTCCGGCTCCGGGGCGGCGCGCCCCGTGGTCCGGCCCGGGGCGGCGCGCCCGGTGGTCCGACCGTCGGCGTGACCGTCAGCCCGCCGGTCGGCCCGGCCCCGGCGGCGTGGCCGCAGCCGTGGCCCGGACCGTACGAGCGTGCCGTCAGCCGAGCCGCTCGAAGGTGAACGAGAACGCGGCGGGCACCGCGTCCAGCCGGTACTGGTCCAGCACCCCCGGCCCGCAGGACTGGCTGCCGATGCCGTGCTGCCCGTGGTCCAGGTTCACCCACACCGTCTCGTCCGACGCCTTGAGATCCGGTGTGTGCTCGGCCGCGTCGAGCTGCTCGGTGGTCCAGCGGCGCGCGGTGAACCAGAAGTCCGGCTCGCCCTCGATCCGCACCCCCGAGCCGTCGGGCGCGGTCAGCCGCACCCAGCGGACACCGGCCCGTGCGCCGTTCTCCTGCGGGCGGACGTACGGCGTCTGGAGCTCGTCCACCGACAGTGCCCACCGCCCGACCCGGGCGGCGGCGCGGGTGTCCGGATACGCCTCACCGGGACCGCCGCCGAACCACTCCGCGTCGCCCAGCGCGGCCGGGAGTCCCAGCCGCAGTCCCAGGCGCGGCAGGGGGCAGGTCCACTCGCCCAGCGGGGTTACCGAGACCGCCAGGCTCAGCCGTCCGGCCGCGTCGGCGGTCCAGCGGTAGACGGTGTCCAGCCCGATGTCGACGGCGGCGGGCGCCACCCGGGCCCGGACGGTCAGCGCACCGTCCGGCGCCGTCTCCACCGCGTCGGTCCGGTGCCGCACCCGGTGCAGTCCGAACCCGCGCCAGATCAGGCCCCAGCGCTCGTCCGGCTGCCAGGACGCGCCGTTGTCGTTGTCGGTTGGCGCACGCCAGATGTCCAGCCGGGGCGGTTCGGTGACCGGGAGGCTGCCGAGGGCTGTCAGGGCGCCGGTGGCCGCGTCGAAGACGCCGGGGCCGAGTACGATCCGGCCGCCGTCGCGGCGCGGTGCCTCCCCCGAGGCCGAAGCCGGGGCCGAGTCCGAGTCCGAGGCCGAAGCCGAGTCCGAGGCCGAGCCTGAGACCGAGGCCGAAGCCGGGGCCGAGTCCGAGTCCGAGGCCGAAGCCGGGGCCGAGCCCGAGCCCGAGCCCGAGCCCGAGCCCGAGTCCGAGTCCGAGGCCGAGCCCGAGACCAGAGCCGAGACCGAAGCCGAGGCCGAAGCCGGGGCCGCAGCGCGTGGCCGGTCGGTGCGGGGGGCGGCGGGAAGCTGGGCCCAGGCCACCGTGTGGCCCGCCTCGGCCCATGCCGTCGCGGTCGCGAGCCGCGCCTCGAT
>NZ_BBOX01000065.1 GCF_001553455.1 Streptomyces hygroscopicus subsp. hygroscopicus | reverse complement strand
CGGCCCGCGCCTCGATGGTCCACCCACGTCCCCCCCCCGCCTCTGCGGCGGGCGGCGGCGGGAGCTCCACATCGGCGGACTCGCCGGGGGCCAGCGGCGGCACTGTCAGCTCACCCGAGCCGATCGCCTCGCCCTCGGCCTCATAGGTCCAGGAGAAGACGAGATGGGAAAGGTCGGCGAAGTCATGGCCGTTGGTGACGCGGACCGTGCCGCCGGTCCCGCCCCCAGCCCCGCCCCCGGTCCCGCCGCCAGATCCGCTCCCAGCCCCGCCGCCGGTCCCGCCCCCAGCCCCGCCGCCAGATCCGCCCCCAGCCCCGCCCCCGGCCTCGCCGCCCTCGATCCGCACCGGCTCGATGACCTTCTTGTACTCGGCCAGCCCCGGGGAGGGAGTGCGGTCGGGGAAGACCAGCCCGTCGCACACGAAGTTCCCGTCGTGCAGCTCCTCGCCGAAGTCCCCGCCGTACACGTGGTAGACGCGGCCGTCGGGGGCGCGCCGGGCGAAGCCGTGGTCGATCCACTCCCAGACGAACCCGCCCTGGCAGCGCTCGTGCTCCTCGAACAGCCGCTGGTACTCGCTCAGCCCGCCCGGTCCGTTGCCCATGGCGTGTGCGTACTCGCACAGGATGAACGGCAGCGTCCGGCGCCTGGTGTCCAGCTCCGGATCGCCCCACGGCGCCTCGGTGCGCCGGCCGATCTGGTCGACCTCCTCGTGCGGCGCGTACATCCGTGAGTAGACGTCCGTGTCGGCGCAGGACAGATCGCCCTCGTAGTGGATCACCCGGGACGGGTCGCGCTCCCGGATCCAGTCGGCCATGGCGGACAGCCCGCGTCCGGTGCCGCACTCGTTGCCCAGCGACCACATCACCACCGACGGGTGGTTCTTGTCGCGCTCGACCATCCGCTCGGCGCGGTCGAGCAGCGCGGGGGTCCAGCGGTCGTCGTCCACCGGGTTGTTCCGCCAGCCCAGGTCGACGAAGCCGTGGGTCTCCAGATCGCATTCGTCGATGACCCACAGCCCCAGCTCGTCGCAGAGCCCGAGGAAGGCCGGATGCGGCGGATAGTGGCTGGTGCGCACCGCGTTGATGTTGTGCTGCTTCATCAGCACCAGATCGCGGCGCATGGTCGCGAGGTCCACCGCCCGTCCGTGCTCCGGGTGGAACTCGTGCCGGTTGACGCCCCGGAAGAGCACCCTGCGGCCGTTGACCTTGAGCAGCCCGTCCTCGACCACCACGGTACGGAAGCCCACGCGCAGCGACACGCTCTCGCCCACGGTGGTCAGCCGCGCCTCGTACAGCCGGGGCGTCTCCGCCGTCCACGGCTCGACGGGGACGGTGGCGCTCTCCCCGGTGGCCAGGTCCAGGCCCAGCTCGGGGACGGTGACCCGGCCGCCGGGGTCGGAGTCGATCCGCAGGGTGCCCGTGCCGGTGGTGTGGTCGTACGAGGCGTGGACGGCGTAGTCCGCCAGCGCGCCCTCGGGACGGTGTTCGAGCGTCACCTCACGGAAGATGCCGGGCAGCCACCACTGGTCCTGGTCCTCCAGATAGCTACCGGAGGACCACTGGTGGACCCGCACGGCCAGCACGTTCCCCGACGGTTTGAGCAGCCCCCCGACCGCGAACTCGTGCGGCAGCCGGCTGCCCTTGAAGGTGCCCAGCTCCTCGCCGTTGAGCCACACCCGGGCGCAGGACTCGACGCCCTCGAAGCGCAGCACCGCGTCCCCGCCGTCCGGCCAGTCGCCGGGCAGGTCGAAGACGCGCAGATGGTCGCCGGTCGGGTTCTCGGTGGGGACGCGTGGCGGATCCACCGGGAAGGGGTAGCGCACATTGGTGTAGATCGGCGCCCCGTGGCCGTGCAGCACCCAGTGGCCGGGCACCGGGATCTCGTCCCAGCCCCGGGCGTCGTAGCCGGGGCGGGCGAAGGAGTCGTCCTCGGCGGTGGCGGTCGGCGACAGCCGGAAGGACCACGTCCCGTTCAGGCTCAGCCGCGCGGCGTCGGTGGAGGGGGTCCAGGGGCGGGGCGGCAGCGCTCCCGCGCCGGGGGAGACGTCCTCGTAGTAGGGCGGTGGCGTGTGCTGCGTGGAGTTCATCGACTCTCCTCGGTCAGCCCTTGATACCGGTCTGTGCCACCCCGCACCAGCCGGCGCCGCGGGAACACGACGACCAGGACGAGCGGCAGGGTCGATACGGCGGTTGCGATGAAGATCGGGCGGATGGTGACGGTCCGCGCGGTCAGGTACGAGGATGGCGCGACCCCCACGGTCCACGAACCACGAACTCTGATCCTGGCCGATGGCCAGGGGCCGCGGAAGGCGTTCCGGCCACGGATGACGGTGATGGCCGAGAGCTCCGTTCTGTCGCCGCCACGTTCCTTTCGCGTTCCCTTGCGCAGCGGGACGTTAGCCATGGACGAAGACTTCGGCAAGGGGTTGGACGAAGTGGGCCGGACGGCGCCGCCGACGTCCCGTCAGGGCGGCGCCGGGCTTCGAGGCGTCGAACGGCAATGGAGTCGTTGGTGACGCCGGCGCCTCCGATGGTCGTGCCGCGTCGGCGGGCGGACTCGTGGCCTTCGAGGGTGCGGTCGCGGATGTACTCGCGTTCCATCCCGGACAGCGCGGCCAGCACGGTGAAGACGACGCCGCTCGGGTCGTGCGTGCCCTGCAACTCCCCGGTGAGGAACTCCAGCCCGACGTCGCTGGCGCGCAGCTCCTTGGCGAGTGTGGCGAGGTCGATGCCGCGGCGGGGCACGACGACCGCCGCCAGATCGAGGCTGGGCACCGGAACTCGTGGCGACGTTCCTCGACCACCCGGCTCCGTTCTTCGACCCCCTGACCACCGTCCGGATGCCCTCGTGGTCCCGCGGACGGGTCGTACTGCTCGGGGACGCGGCGGCGGCGACAGCCCTGCTGGGCGACGGGTCCAGCATGGCGATGGCGGGCGCGTACGCCCTCGCAGAAGAGCTCGCCGCCCATCCCGGTGATCACGCCCGCGCCTTCGCCGCCTACGAGTCGCGGCTCCGCCGTGAGGTAGGCCCGCGGCAGCGACGCGTCGGTCTGCTCTCCAGGCTCATGGTGCCCCGCACCCGGCCGGGCCTCGCGGTGCGCAACGCGGTGGGCCGCGCGGTCGGTCGCACGAACCGGATCGCCTCTCGCGAAGCCGCGAACCGGTAGACCGGGTCCGCGCCGACCGGTCACCGATCGGCGCGGAGCTCCGCGGTAGCCGCCGTGACGGGACTCGACCCGCTACCCGCGACCTACCTTGCGGCTGGTGTCTGAGCTAGGACTCCGGGGCCGTGGGGAGCGGTTCCGCAACCGCCCGCGAGGGGCTCCAGCCGCGCCCGCCGGGTCCGTCGGCCCGGTCCGCTTCCGTCGTCACCCAGGAGTGCCTGGCCCGGTCCGCTTCCGTTGTCACCCGGGAGTGCCTGGTCCGGTCCGCTTCCGTCGTCACACGGGAGTGCCGCGCCATCTCGGCGAGGTGCGGCGGTTCTTCGGGCCCACCGACGCGAGCGAGCCCTCCAGGGCGAACGTGGCCGCGCCGAGGCTCACCGGATTGGACGGGATCGGGCACAGCACGATCTCGGTGTTCGCCAGCGGGCGGCGCAGCGCGCGCACCGCCACCGCCTCCCGCACCTCGGCGAGCAGCGGCTCACCGAGGGTGGCCGCGACCCAGCCGCTGAGCACGATCAGCTCCGGGTTGAGCAGGTTGACCAGATCGGCGAGGGCGGCGCCGAGGTAGCGCGCGGTGGTGTGCACGACCTTCACGGCCACCGGGTCGCCCTCCGCGAGGCCCCGGCCGAGCGCCTCGATGGTCGCCGTCTGGCCGTCCGGGTGCAGCAGCGGGCTGTCGGGGCTCAGCTCGCGCAGGGTCCGCATGATGCCGGGGGCGCCGGCATAGCCCTCCACACATCCCTGGTTGCCGCAGTGGCACGGCCGTCCGTCCAGGACCAGGGTGGTGTGCCCCCACTCCCCGGCGCTGTTGCTGACCCCGCGGTGCAGGGTGCCGCCGAGCGCGAGCCCGGCCCCCACGCCCGTACCGAGGTTGACCACCACCGCGTCATCCCGTCCGCGCGCCGCCCCGAACCACTGCTCGGCCACGGTGCAGGCGCGCAGCGGATTGTCGAGGTGGAGCGGGTGGGGGAGGTGCTCGGCCAGCAGCCGCAGCAGCGGCACGTCATGCCAGTCCCAGTTGGGGGCGAAGACCGACACCCCGCCCTCGCGGTCCACCTGTCCCGGCACGCTGACGCCGACGCCCAGCACCCGGTCCGCGGCCACTCCCGCCTGCTGGACCACCGAGGACACGGCGGCGGCGATACGCGCCACCACCTCGGCCGGGTCGTTCTCCTCCGGGCGCACCTCCGCGTCCGCGCGGGCCCGCACGGTCAGCGTCAGATCGAACAGCTCCGCATGGATGTACGTCTCCGCCACATCCACACCGATCAGCGCGCCCTTCGAGGAGTTGACCGCGACCAGACCGCGCGGCCGGCCGCCGTCGGAGTCCTCGAACCCGACCTCGACCAGCATCCCGAGGCCGAGCAGCTCACCGACGAGATTCGCGACGGTGGCCAGGCTCAGCCCCGTCGCGGCGGCCAGCTCCTGCCGGGAGACGGGGGATGCGGCGACGACATGCCGCAGCACCCCGTAGCGGTTGGCGGTGCGTATGTCGCGGGACGTGCGCTTCACGCCGGAATCCCCCTCCGCGCGGGCAGGTGCTGTGCTGTCGGGTGCCGCGCCAGGCTAGAGCGGGTGCCGGACCATGGACAACCTCTTCGCACAACCCTTGTACGAAGCCTGGGGGAGCCTGGGGGCGGCTCGGGGCGGCTGGGGGAGGCCATCGGGCGGCACCCCCTGCGGGGCGGGCACCCGTCATGCCGTCGACCGCGTCCGGTCGCGGCATTAGCCTGGCCGCCATGAGCGAGCTGCTGACGATCCACGACGTCCCCGTCCTGCTGTGCGCCCCCGAGGGCGGGACCATCGGCGGTGAACGCGACGCGCTGGATCTCATCGGCGACGCCGGGTACCAGGGCGCCCAGTGGGTCGTCCTTCCGGTCGAGCGGTTCGACGAGGCGTTCTTCCGGCTGAGCACGCGCGTGGCCGGGGACATCATCCAGAAGTTCGTGCAATACGCCATGGGGCTGGTGGTCCTCGGCGACATCTCCCGTCATACGGAGGACAGTTCGGCGCTGCGGGACTTCGTCCGCGAGTGCAATCGGGGACGGCAGACGTGGTTCCTGGCGGACATCGAGGAGTTGCGGGAACGGCTGAAGAGCTGATCCGGCGCGCCCTGGGGCTCAGCCGGCCTCGAGCACCGCGCGGACGAGCGGCCCGGCGGCGTCCCCGCCGTGGCCGCCGCCGGTGACCATGGCGGCGGCCGCCACATCGTTCCGGTAGCCGGTGAACCAGGCGTTGGTCCGGGCCTGGTCGTCGATCTCGGCCGAGCCCGTCTTGGCGCCGATGTCCCCGGTCAGCCCGGACATCGCCCGCGCGGCGGTGCCGCTCGTCGCGGTCAGCCGCATCATGGCCTTCAGCTGTGCGACGGTGGCCGGGCTCAGGCTGCGGTCGCTGGTGGCGATCTCCCGGTGGTCGACGGACGGCGGCACCAGGACGGGCTGCTTGAAGGTGCCGGTCCGGGCGGTGGCCGCGACCGACGCCATGATCAGCGGATTCGTCTGGACGGTGCCCTGGCCGATCATCGCGGCCGCCTTGTCGTCGCCCGCCCCGCTGGGCACCGCGCCGTCGAAGGTGGTGACCCCCACCCGCCAGTCCAGCCCGATCCCGAACACGGCCCGCGCCTCCTCGGCCACCGCGCCGTCGGGCACGGCTCCGGCCAGCGAGACGAACGCGGTGTTGCAGGACGCCGCGAAGTCCTGCGCGAAGGTGGCGCCCGGGTTCGCGCTGCCCTCGACGTTGTGGAACGTCATGCCCTGCGCGTACGCCGCCGTCTTCGGGCACGGCACCGGGAGGCCCGGGGTGACCTTGCCCGCCTCCAGCAGGGTGGCCGCGGTGACTATCTTGAACGTCGACCCCGGCGCGGTCTGCCCCTGGAGGGCGGCGTTGAACTCGGTCCGGTCGGAGTTGGCCACCGCCAGGATCTCCCCGGTGCTGGGTCTGAGCGCCACCACGGAGGCGCCGTCGCGCGAGGCCACCGCCTTCTCCGCGCGCTTTTGGACCGCCGGGTCGAGGGTGGTGCGCAGGGTGCCGGGCTTGCCCTTCGTCACCACATGGAGCGTCGCCCCGGTGGTGCCGTCGGACTCGACCGTCGACACCTCCACCCGCGGGGTGCCCCCCGCGTCCGACCCGTATCTCGACCGCAGCGCGGTCAGCACCGGGTCGAGCGAGGGATAACGGCCCTGCCGCAGCTCCTTGCCGTCCCGGTCCAGCACCCGCAGCGGCGGATCGTCCGCCAGGTCCGTCCGCAGCGACTCGGTGGTCCCGAGCCGGGGATGGAGGACCGAGGGCCGCCAGTCGACCAGTGGCTTCTTCGTCGTCCGGCCGCGCACCACGGTCAGCCGCGAGGTGTAGGTCCAGGTCGAACGGGCCTCGTCGAAGACCACCTCGGCCTTGACGGTGAAGGGCACCGTGGTGTTCCGCGCCGGACCGGGGGTGACGGTCACCTTCTTCACATGCGCGTCGTCGCGGTAGCCGCTCAGTGCGCCGAGCGCCGCCTCCGCGTTGTTGGTGAGCCCCGAGGCCAGCATGTCATTGCCGTCCGCCCAGGCGTCGAGGAACTCGCGCGCCGTCTGCCGGGCCTCGTCCGCGGTCACCGGGCCGTCGTGGAGGCCCGTGGTGTCGCCGCCGGTCACCCCCCGGTACAGGTTGTACCCGCCGTACCCGGCGATCCCCAGGAGCCCCGCCGACACCGCTCCGAAGACGGCCTTCCCCACCGCTCGCATGGCGTCCCCCCACTTTTCGATTGTGGTCGGCCGGCGCCGCTCAGGCGGCCTGCTCCACCTCGCCGCGCAGCGCCCGGGTGTAGACCTTCAGCAACCGGCTGTACTCGGCCCGCTCCGCAGGCCGCAGTGCCCGGCCTGCCCGGGCCCGCAGGAAGACGCGTATCGCCTCGTTGGCCTGGTCGGTGGAGGAGCTGGTCAGTAAGGTGGGTTGTTGAGTAGGAATCGGACGCATGCCATAAGACTAGAGCCCCCTACCGACAACAGCATCGGCTTAAACCGCCCAACTGCGGTGTTACCGCCGGTATGTGAGGAACGCCGCATCCCCCGCAGGGGTGTTCCCCTCCCCGTTCCCATGGCATATGCCCTGCCCTGATCGGGAGGCAGGAGGCATGGCCCGGTCAGGGCAGGGCATATGCCTCCTGCCTCCCGATCAGTTCTGACCAGCGGTTTCCGGCTCCGGTGCGACGAGGATCACCTCCAGGGTGCGGGGGCCGTGGACGCCCTCGACGCGGTCGAGTTCGATATCGCTGGTCGCGGACGGACCCGAGATCCAGGTCAACGGACGGGCCGGGTCCAGCCGTTCAAGCGCCTCGGGGACGGAACCCACCACCTGATCGGGGACGCGGATGACGCAGACGTGGTGGTCGGGAACCAGGGTGATACGGCGCCGGCCCTGGTCGGGGGCGGCGTCCAGGACCACGGTGCCGGTCTCGGCGATGGCCACCGCACAGCCCGTCACCACGCTGGAGACCGCGTCCAGATCGTGCGGGGTCAGCTCCGCGGTGTCCGGAACCCGGCGTACCGACTCGGGGACGGCGGACAGCCAGGACGCGGGGAGACCGGGGGGCACCGCCACGCTGGTCGCGCCGCGATCGGCGAGCAGACGGGCGATCAGGTCCGGGAGGGACGCGGGACCGGCCCGGTGGACGACGGCCCGGTAGTCGGCCAGATGCTCCGCGAGGAGATCCACGGTTCCGGCGGCCGTGCGGTCCCCGTGGACGCGGTGGTAGGTGCGCTCGACCGGCACCGCGTCGGGCGTCTCGGCGCGCGGCACATCGGCCAGGGCACGGCGGACGCGCGCCATGACCAGGGCGCGCGAGTCCGGCGTGCCGGGCTTCCTGGAGCCGGGGTCCGGCGTGCCGGGCTTCCGGGGGCCGGGGTCTGGCGGGGTCATGTGGTCTTCTTCCTTCCCTCCGTGCGGCTCTCGCCCCGGGTGCGTCGCCACCAGTCGCGGAACGACTCCTCCGGCACCCTCGGCAGCTCACGCGTATCGGTCCACGCCCGCCCCGGACCGGGCAGCCGCCGCGGGTGGAAGCGGCGGGTGCGGGAGGCCAGGCGCTGGCCGGTGCGCAGCACCCGGGGGTGGTCCAGGGCCCAGCGGGCGGCGCGCATCGCGGCACGCTCGGCGGCGTGGCCCTTGGCGGGCTTGATGACGGCGCGGGTGCCGCGGACGGAGGCGGGGCCGCCCTCGACCACGCGCTCCCGCAGGTGGACCAGGACCTCCGGGATGTCGATGGCGACCGGACACACCTCGTAGCACGCCCCGCACAGCGAGGACGCGTACGGCAGCGAGGCGTCCAGCTCGCTCCCGGTGCCGCGCAGCTGGGGGGTGAGGATCGCGCCGATCGGCCCCGGATACGCCGAGCCGTAGGCATGGCCGCCCGCCCGCTCGTACACCGGACACACGTTGAGACACGCCGAACAGCGGATGCAGCGCAGCGCCTGCCGGCCCACGGTGTCGGCCAGGGTGTCGGTGCGGCCGTTGTCCAGCAGCACCAGATGGAAGGTACGGGGCCCGTCCTGGTCCGTGGTGCCGGTCCAGGTGGAGGTGTACGGGTTCATCCGCTCGGCGGTCGAGGAGCGGGGCAGGAGCTGGAGGAAGACCTCCAGGTCCTGGAAGGTGGGCACCACCTTCTCGATACCGACGACGGAGATCAGCGTCTCGGGGAGGGTCAGGCACATCCGGCCGTTGCCCTCGGATTCCACGACCACGAGCGTGCCGGTCTCGGCGACCATGAAGTTGGCGCCGGAGATCCCCACCTTGGCGTTCAGGAACTTCTCGCGGAGGTGGAGCCGCGCGGCCTCGGCGAGGTCGGCGGGCGCGTCGGTCAGTCCGTCCGGGGCCGGGCGGCCCCACCGGGCCATCCGCTCCGCGAAGATGTCCCGGATCTCACCCCGGTTGCGGTGGATCGCCGGGACCAGGATGTGTGACGGGAGGTCGTCGCCGAGCTGCACGATCAGCTCGGCGAGGTCGGTCTCGTACGCCGTGATGCCCGCGGTGGCCAGGGCGCTGTTCAGGCCGATCTCCTGGGTGGCCATCGACTTGACCTTGACCACCTCCCGCTCGCCGGTCGCCCGGACCAGCTCGGTGACGATCCGGTTCGCCTCCTCCGCGTCCGCCGCCCAGTGGACGTGGCCGCCGGCCGCCGTGACCGCGTTCTCCAGCCGCTCCAGATAGTGGTCGAGATGGCGCAGCGTACGGTCCTTGATGGCCGCGCCCGCGGCGCGCAGCCGCGACCAGTCGTCCAGTTCGGCCACCGCCGTGGCGCGCTTGGCGCGGATGGTATGGGTGGCGTGGCGGAGGTTGGCGCGCAGCTGGGTGTTCCGGGTCGAGGCGTCGGCCGCCTGCGGGAAGGCGGGCATCCCGAGGTAGGTGGCTTGGTGGGTTCCGCTCACCGGGTGTTTCCTTCCGTGCGGGGTTCGGTCACCGGACGCTTCCTCCTCCGCGGGCCGCGCTCACCAGACGTTCCCTTCCGTGCTGGCCAGGATCTCGGCGATGTGGACCGGGCGCACCGTGGAGCCCTGGCGGGCGAGCGTGCCGCCGATGTGCATCTGGCACGAGTTGTCGACCGTGCACACGGCCTCGGCGCCGGTCGCCGTGATGTTGCGCGCCTTGTCCGCCCCCATGGCCGCCGACACGGCCGGGTTCTTGACGGCGAACGTACCGCCGAAGCCACAGCACTCCTCGGCGCCCGGCAGCTCCACCAGGTTCAGCCCCCGCACGGCGGCGAGGAGCGAGCGCGGGCGGTCGCCCAGCCCCAGCATCCGCAGGCCGTGGCAGGTGGGGTGGTAGGTCACGGTGTGCGGGTAGTACGCGCCGACGTCGACGACTTCCAAGACGTCGGTGAGGAATTCGGTGAGTTCATAGGTCTTGGGGACGGCTTCGGCGGCCGCCTCCGCGAGCTCCTGGCCACGGCCCTCGGCGGCGGCCTTGGCGGCGATCCGGGGGTAGTTGTCGCGCACCATCGCCGCACACGACCCCGAGGGGACCACCACGTAGTCGTAACCGCGGAACGCGGCGGCGTAGCGGCGCACCAGCGGTTCGGTCTCGTGGCGGTAGCCGGTGTTGAACTGCGGCTGGCCGCAGCAGCTCTGCGCGTCCGGGAAACCGACCTCCACGCCGAGCCGTTCGAGCAGCGTCACCACGGCCTGGCCGGTGCGCGGATAGAGGGTGTCGTTGACGCAGGTGATGAAGAGCGCTACACGCACGGTTCCTCCTCGTGTCCCTGGCCGCTGGCAGCCTCGGTGACCTGCCCTGTGGCCTGCGCTTCCGCCAGCCGGGCGGCTGCCCGGTCCCACGCTGAACGATCACCTGTGGGCTCATACTGCCTCAGCGGCTGGGTGCTGTGAAGCAGCGCCCGCAGGTCGGCCAGCCCACCGCTGACCGCTCCCGCCGTCCGGGCCTGGACCAGGACGTTCCCGAGAGCCGCCGCCTCGGCCGGGCCCGCGACCACCGGAAGCCCGCAGGCGTCGGCGGTGAGCCGGCACAGCAGGGCGTTGTGGGCGCCGCCGCCGACGATGTGCACCACGTGGACCTTCCGGCCGGACAGCCGCTGGGCGTCCTCGATCGCCCGGCGGTGGGCCAGGGCGAGCGAGTCCAGCACACAGCGGGTGGTCTCGGCGGGGGTGCGCGGGACGGGCTGGCCGGTGCGGCGGCAGGCGTCGGCGATGCGGTCGGGCATGTGGTGCGGCGCGAGGAAGGCGGGGTCGCCGGCGTCGACCACCGAGCGGAGCGGAGGGGCCTCGGCCGCCTCCCGCAGCAGGGCGGTGAGGTCGGTACGGGTGGTCCGGCTGCCCTGGGCGTCCCAGGCTCGTACGCACTCCTGGAGCATCCACAGCCCCATGATGTTGCGCAGATAGCGGACCGTGCCGTCCACCCCGAGTTCATTGGTGAAGTTGGCCGCCCGGCTCGCCTCCGTGAGCACCGGCGCGTCCAGCTCCAGACCGGCCAGGGACCAGGTGCCGGTGGCGATGTACGCGAAGTCACGGGTGGTGGCCGGGACGCCGACGACGGCGGAGGCGGTGTCGTGCGAGCCGACGGCCGTGACGGGGGTGGGGGCGGTGAGGCCCGTCTCGGCCAGCACCTCCTCGCGCAGCGTTCCGGCGGGATCGCCCGGATGGCGCAGCGGAGGGAAGAGCGCGAGGTCGATGCCGAGGGCCTCCGCCACCGGACCGGCCCAGTCGCGGGTGCGGGGGTCGATCAGCTGGGTGGTGGAGGCGTTCGTCAGCTCGGTGCCGGCCTCGCCCGTCAGCCAGTACGAGATGAGGTCGGGGATGAGCAGGAGGCGGTGGGCGGCGGCGAGGGCGGGGGTGCCCCGGGCCGCCATGAGCTGGTAGATCGTGGTGAAGGGGAGGTGCTGGAGGCCGGTGGCGGCGTAGAGGGCCGGGGGCGGGAGCACCGCCGCGACCTTCCCGGCGGTGCCGGCGGTGCGGGTGTCGCGGTAGTGCACGGGGTTGGCGAGGAGTGCGCCGGAGGCGTCCAGCAGGCCGTAGTCGACCGCCCAGGTGTCGATGCCGATGCTGGTCAGACCGGCGCTGTGCGTGGTGCGGGGTGTGGTGCCGGGCGTGGTGCGGGCTGCGGCGTGGGTCGCGGCTGCCCCGAGACCGTCCAGGACACCCTGGTACAGGGACAGGATGTTCCAGTGCAGGGTGCCCATGACCCGGGTGGGCTGGTTGGGGAAGCGGTGCACCTCGTGGAGGGTCAGCCGGCCGGGGGCGACCTCCCCGACCATGACACGGCCGCTGGACGCACCGAGGTCTACGGCGGCGAAGTGGAGTTCTCTGGCGGACACGGGGACCTCGTGGTGGGTGCGGGCAGTGGGATGGCTGGTGGCTGGTGGGTGGCGGGTGCTGCGGTGGCGGGCGGGCTGGCGTGTCGCGGTGGGGGTGGGGCTGGGTGGTACGGCGGTTGGGGGGTGCGGGCGTTCTTCGCGGGTGGGGCCGGGGCCTCCGGGACGGGGCTCCGGACCGTATCTTCACGGCGCCGTATCCACGGGGCCATTGACCGGGAGCACCGGGAGCACCGGGAGCACCGGGGGCGCCGGGAGTGGCGAGGGCCGCCCGTGGGCCGGGCCCGGGCGCCGCGCATACGCGTAAGCGTCCAGAACCCCCGCCCCCTGACGGCCCCGTCCCCTCATGCGCCGGTCAGCGCAGGAACGCCGCCGCCACCCCCGCGTCGACCGGGACGTGCAGCCCCGTGGTGTGCGTCAGATCGCCGCCGACCAGGGCGAAGACCGCGTTCGCCACATGGGAGGGGAGCACCTCGCGCTTGAGCAGGGTGCGTTGGGCGTAGAACTCGCCCAGTTTCTCCTCGGGGACGCCGTAGACCGCCGCGCGCTTCGCGCCCCAGCCGCCCGCGAAGATGCCGCTGCCCTGGACCACGCCATCGGGGTTCACACCGTTGACCCGGATGCCGTGCTCGCCCAGCTCGGCCGCGAGGAGGCGGACCTGGTGTGCCTGGTCGGCCTTGGCCGCCGAGTAGGCGATGTTGTCCGGGCCCGCGAACACCGCGTTCTTGGAGGCGATGTAGACGATGTCGCCGCCCATGTTCTGCGAGATCAGCATGCGGGCCGCTGCGCGTGCGGCCAGGAAGCTGCCGCGCGCCATGACGTCGTGCTGGAGGTCCCAGTCGGCGGCGGTGGTCTCCAGCAGTGGCTTGGACAGGGAGATGCCCGCGTTGTTGACCAGGATGTCCACCCCGCCGAAGTCCAGGGCCGCCTGGTCGAAGGCCGCCCTGATCTGCTCCTCGTCGGTGACGTCCACGGTGACGGCCGTGGCCTTGTCCGGGCCGCCCAGCTCCTGGGCCACGGAGGCGGCGGCCGCCGCGTTGATGTCCGCCACCACCACGCAGGCGCCCTCTGCCGCCAGGCGGTGCGCGATCGCCTTGCCGATGCCCGATCCCGCGCCGGTCACCAGGGCGATCCGGGTGGCCAGGGGCTTGGCCTTCGGCATGCGGCGGAGCTTGGCCTCCTCCAGCGCCCAGTACTCGATGCGGAACTTCTCCGACTCCTCGATGGGCGTGTACGCCGAGACCGACTCGGCGCCGCGCATCACGTTGATCGCGTTGACGTAGAACTCGCCCGCCACCCGGGCGGTCTGCTTGTCCTTGCCGTAGCTGAACATCCCCACCCCGGGGACCAGCACGATCGCCGGGTCCGCGCCGCGCATCGCCGGGGAGTTTGGTGTGGCGTGGCGCTCGTAGTAGGCCGCGTAGTCGGCGCGGTACGCGGTGTGGAGTTCCTCCAGGCGGCTGATCGTCTCGTCGAGCGGCGCGTCCGGAGGGAGGTCCAGGACCAGGGGGCGGACCTTCGTACGGAGGAAGTGGTCCGGGCAGGAGGTGCCGAGCGCGGCCAGGCGCGGGTGTTCGGCGCGCGAGACGAAGTCCAGGACGGTGCCGGAGTCGGTGAAGTGGTGCACCTGGGTGCGGTCCGTGGAGGCCAGGCCGCGGATGACGGGGGCCAGGGCCGCCGCGCGGGCGCGGCGCTCGGGCTCGGTGAGGGTGGGGTGGACGACGGGGCCGAACGGGTCGGCCTTGCCGCGCGTGGCGAGGAACTCCTCCGCGGTGCGGATGATGTGCAGCGAGTTGGCCTCGCATGCGGCGGAGGTGTCGCCCCAGGCGGTGATGCCGTGGCCGCCGAGGACACAGCCGATGGCCTGCGGGTTGGCCTTCTTGAGGGCGGCGATGTCCAGGCCCAGCTGGAAGCCGGGGCGGCGCCAGGGCACCCAGATCACCTGGTTGCCGAAACACTCCTCGGTGAGCGCCTCGCCGTCCGCCGCGCAGGCCAGCGCGATCCCGGAGTCGGGGTGGAGGTGGTCGACGTGGGCGGCGTCGACCAGGCCGTGCATGGCGGTGTCGATGGACGGCGCGGCGCCGCCCTTGCCGTGCAGGCAGTAGTCGAAGGCCGCGACCATCTCGTCCTCGCGGTCCACCCCGGGGTAGACCCCGGTGAGCGCCCGGAGGCGGTCCAGGCGGAGTGCGGCGAGTCCGAAGTGGGTGAGGGTGCCCAGGTCGCCGCCGGAGCCCTTGACCCACATCAGCTCGACGTCCTGGCCCGTGACGGGGTCGGGGGCGGTGCCCTTGGCGGAGGTGTTCCCGCCCGCGTAGTTGGTGTTGCGCGGATCGGCGCCGAGGCGGTGTGAGCGCTCCAGCAGCGCGGCCGCCTCGGGGTGCGGTGGTGTCATGTCGTCCTCTGCGTGTGGTGGTCTGTCATCGGTGGGCCGCCCGCTACGCTCCCCAGCCCGCCTGCTCTCCTCCGACGCGCTCGGCCACGATCCGCTCCGCCCAGCCGGAGGCCCGGTACGCCGCCATCGGGTCGGGGTCGATGCCCAGTTCCTCGCGCACCTCGGCGAGCAGGGGGCGGACATCGGTGTTGTACGCGTCCATCAGGACCGCGTTGGCATCGAGGACATCGCCCGAACGCTGGGCGGCGGCGAGGGCGTCCCGGTCGACCAGAAGGGCCTTGGCGGTGGCTTCCTGGACGTTCATGACGGAGCGGATGATCGCCGGGATCTTGGGCTCGATGTTGTGGCACTGGTCGAGCATGAACGCGACCCCCGAGGTCAGCCCGCCGCCACGGACCACCTCGTACATGATCCGGAAGAGCTGGAAGGGGTCGGCCGCGCCCACCATCAGGTCGTCGTCCGCGTAGAAGCGGGAGTTGAAGTCGAAGGCGCCGAGTTTCCCCTCGCGCAGCAGGAGCGCGACGATGAACTCGATGTTGGTGCCCGGGGCGTGGTGGCCGGTGTCCACGCAGACCTGGGCCCGGGGACCGAGCCGGAGGCAGTGGGCGTAGGCGGTGCCCCAGTCGGGGACGTCCGTGGTGTAGAAGGCGGGCTCGAAGAACTTGTACTCCAGCAGCATCCGCTGGTCCTCGCCCAGGCGGTCGTAGACCGCGCCCAGCGCCTCGGCGAGGCGGTCCTGGCGGGCGGCGATGTCGTCCTGGCCGGGGTAGTTGGTGCCGTCGGAGAACCAGAGCTTGAGGTCGCGGGAGCCTGTGGCGTCCATGATGTCCACGCATTCCAGGAGGTGGTCCAGCGCCTTGCGGCGGACCGCCGGGTCGGGGTGGGTGACCGAGCCCAGCTTGTAGTCGTCGTCCTGGAAGACGTTGGCGTTGACGGCGCCCAGTCTCAGGCCGCGCTCCTTCGCGTACCTGGCGAGCGCCCCGTAGTCCTCGACCGTGTCCCAGGGGATGTGCAGGGCCACGGTCGGGGCGACCCCGGTGAACGCGTGCACCTGGGCGGCGTCGTCCAGCTTCTCCTGGGGGGAGCGGGGGACGCCGGGCTGGGCGAAGACCTTGAAGCGGGTTCCGGAGTTGCCGTACGCCCATGACGGCGTCTCGACCGCCTGGCTCTTGAGGGCCGCCTTCACGGCCGGAACGTCAGACATGGGTCTCCTTGGCGTGAAACGATTCAAGAAACCTAGCCGCGCGGCCGACCGGGAGTCAAGAAGCGGTGGGTGCCCGAGCCGACCGCGCACACCGCGCGGCCGTCGAACAGACACCCGAAAGCACCGTAGTTGAACGTCGCTGAGGTGTCCCGTGCCCACCCCCTTGACGGCCGTACGGGGCAGGGCTAGCTTCCCGGAATCCGTCTTGAAACATTTCATTTGTGTGCGCTGGGTACGTGTCAGGAGACTCCGTGAGCCAGCCTGCTTCGACCGGTGTGCCGGTCCTCGCCCTCGAGGGGTGAGACACCGCTCCCCGGCGGTCCGAGCGGTGCGGCCCGGTCCTGACCGACCGGTCGAACAGGGCACTACGATGGTCCCGCGGCCGCGGTGGGTCGCGGGAAGGCGGATGGTCGGGGTCGTGGGACGCATGGTGGGGATCAAGGACGTCGCGCGGCAGGCGGGAGTGTCGGTCGGCACCGTGTCGAATGTGATCAACCGACCGGAGATGGTCGCCGAGACCACCCGCGACCGGGTACAGGCCGTGATCGAGCGGCTGGGTTACGTCCGCCAGGAGTCCGCCCGTCAGCTGCGGGCCGGGCGCAGCCGCATCATCGCGCTGTTGGTGCTGGACATGGCGAACCCGTTCTTCGTGGAGGTGGCGCGGGGCGCGGAGCGGGCGGCGCGGGAGGCGGGGCTGGGGGTGATGGTGTGCAACAGCGCGCAGAGCCTCGAGGAGGAGGCCGACTACCTCGGCCTCTTCGCCGAGCACCGGGTGCGGGGGGTGCTGGTCACCCCGGCCGATGTCACCGGCACCAACCTGGAGGGATTCCGGCGCCATGACATCCCGTTCGTCTTCGTGGACCGCGAGGTGCCCAGCGGCGACGCCTGCTCGGTCTCGGTCGACGACGTCGAGGGCGGAACGCTCGCCGGGCGCCACCTGATCGCCCAGGGCCACCGCTCCGTGGTCTACGTCAGCGGCCCGATGCAGCTCCCGCAGTGCCAGGACCGGCGCGCCGGGCTGCTCGCCGCGTTCGCGGAGGAGGGGCTGCCCGCGGAGGCGATGGTGCACATCGAGGCCGAGCGGCTGGACGTGGCGTCGGGCCGGGACGCGGGCGCGCGGCTGCTGGGCATCTCACCCCGGCCGACGGCGGTGTTCTGCGCCAACGACCTGCTGGCGCTGGGCGTGCTCCAGGCGCTCTTCGCGGCCGGGGTGTCGGTGCCGGGGGAGGTTGCGCTGGTGGGGTACGACGACATCGAGTTCGCGGCGGCGGCCGCGGTGCCGCTCACCTCGGTACGGCAACCCGCGTTCCGGATGGGGCGTGCGGCGGCGGAGCTGCTGATCGAGGAGACCGGTGAGGGGGCGGACGGCCATCAGCACCGGCGGATCGTCCTCCAGCCGGAACTGGTGGTCAGGGACTCGACGTTCGCGCCCAGACCGGCGGGGTGACGCGGAGCCCGCGGGGTGCGGGGCGCGTGTTCCGGCTCGGGTAACGGTGACCTGTGTTCCGGCTCGGTACGGTGCCCCGTGTTCTCGGTTCGGGTGCGGTGCCCCGTGTTCTCGGCTTGGATGCGGTGCCCGCGTACGTGGTGTTCGTGCGGGTGGTGTTCGCGACGGCCGTCTCTTCGCCACGCCACCGGGACCGCCCACCCGCTGCCCGCGCACGTGGTGTTCGTAATGGCCGTCTCTTGGCCGTGCAGCCGGACCGTCTGCCCGCTGTGTGTGCACGTGGGGTGTTCGTGCGGGTGGTGTTCGCGACGGCCGTCTCTTGGCCGCGCCACCGGGACCGTCTATCCGCTGTCCGCGTCCGCGCACATGCCGGGCCCGTGCGTCGGTGCCCCGCGCACCTGCCGGGCCCGTTACGAGGAAGACGCCAGAGCCGGGCCCCGACCGGCGGCCTCCGGAGCCGGGGCGGGAACCGAGCCGGGGGTGGTCGCTGGGCCGGGGGCGGTGGCCGGGCCCGGCACCGGGATGCGGCCGGACGCCGAAGCCCCGTTCAGCAGCGCCTGGATGTCCCGGACGGCGGCCCGGCCCGCCCGGTTGGCGCCGACCGTGCTGGCCGACGGCCCGTAGCCGACCAGATGCACCCGTGGATCGCGGACCGCCCTGGTCCCCTCGACGGCGATCCCGCCACCCGGCTCGCGCAGCCTCAGCGGGGCGAGGTGGTCGATCGCGGCGCGGAAACCGGTGGCCCAGAGGATGGTGTCCGCCGCCACCTGGCGCCCGTCCGCCCAGGCCACCCCGTCCGGGGTGATGCGCTCGAACATCGGCAGCCGGTCGAGTATCCCCTGCTCACGGGCGCGCAGCATCGCCTCCGTCAGGGGCAGCCCGGTCACGGACACCACACTCCGCGGCGGCAGGCCCTGCCGTACCCGCTGCTCGACCATCGCCACGGCCTCCCGCCCCTGCACCTCGCCGAACGGCCCCTCGCGGAACACCGGCGGGCGCCGGGTCACCCAGGTCGTCTCGGCCGCCACCTCCGCGATCTCCAGCAGATGCTGCACCCCCGAGGCGCCGCCTCCGACGACGATCACCCGCCGCCCCGCGAACGCCCCGGGCCCCGGGTACTGGGCGGTGTGGAGTTGCCGTCCCCGGAAGGTGTCCTGTCCGGGGTAGCGCGGCCAGAACGGCCGGTCCCAGGTCCCGGTCGCATTGATCAGCGCCCGCGCGGACCACGTCCCGGCCGAGGTCTCGACGCGTAGTCGGCCGTCGTCGCCCTCCCGTACGGCGGCGACGTGCACGGGCCGGACGACCCGCAGGTCGAAGGCGCGCTCGTACCGTGCGAAGTACGCGGGGATCACCTCGGACGAGGGCCGCTCGGCGTCCGCCTCGTCGCTGGTCAGCCGCATACCGGGCAGGTCGTACATCCCGTGCACCTTGCCGTACGTCAGGGACGGCCACCGGAACTGCCACGCCCCGCCGGGCGCGGGCGAGTGGTCGAGCACCACGAAGCCCGGTCCCGGCTCGTACCCGGCCCGCCGCAGGTGATAGGCCCCGGACAGGCCCGCCTGCCCGGCACCGATGACCACGACCTCCACGTTGTTCATGCTTCTACTAACTCTGCTCGGCCGTGGTCTCTTCCCCGTCCTCCAGCCGCCGCCCCCGGCTCTCGGCCACCCGCAGCGCGTCATGCAGCGCCTCGGCGAGCCGATGCCCCACGAAGCGGAGTTCACGGGCGCCGGCTCGGTGGTCCCGGAGCAGGGGCCGCGCGTGTCCGAGGAGATCGGCCCCGGTGCGGAGCTGTACGGCTTCCATCTCGTCGGCCAGCCGCGACAGGTAGCTGGTGCCGGTGTCGTCGGTGACGAGGTAGCAGGGCTGCCCGTTCAGTCCGGGCCAGGGCAGCAGACGGGGGCGTGACGAAGGCATGAGGGCTCCATGGCGTTCCGAGGTTCGACTACCGCGAGTGATGAAGCGGTGGCGGAAACAGCTTCATGGTCGTGAGAGTTGCTGTGCAAGAGCGATTGAATTTCTCGCTTGAGATGGCATATGTGACCGAGTGGGCTGTTGTCACAACAAAGGTGACTCTCGATGACAGACTCGGATCTCGCGCCACGGCATGGCAGGCTCGATCCACCGGGAGGCATACTCATGGCAGCACCAACGGGGCCCACAGTCCGTCGCATGCAACTCGGCTGGGAGCTCAAGCGGTTGAGGGATAAGGCCGGATTCACTCTCGCGGAGGCGGTGGACGGGTTGACGTTCTCCCCCTCGAAGCTCCATCGGGTCGAGAACGGGCTGACAGGTCTCAAAACCGCCGCGGAGTTGCGAGCCCTTCTGGATCGCTACGGCGTCGAGGATGGCGAGGATGTGGATTTCTTGATCGAGATCCATCGAGACTCGCTCAACCGTGGTTGGTGGTCGATCTATCGCAGCGTTCTGCCGTCCGGTATGGGGATGTACATCGGGTTGGAGAGTGGCGCTCGAAGTGTCCGGGCCTGGCAACCGAGCGTGGTGCTGGGGCTGTTACAGACCGAGCGCTATGCCCGTGAACTGCTCCAGGCGGCCAAGCCCGTAGAAGAGACGACCACCGAGTTCGTCGAGCGGCACATCCAGATCCGGATGGAACGCAAGAAGGCTCTCACGCGCAGAAACAACCCGTTGGAGCTTTGGGTCATCCAGGAGGAAGCAACGCTGCGACGGGTGGTGGGCAGCCCGGAGGTGATGCGCGAGCAGTATGAGGAGATCCTGGCGTTCACGCAGCTCGACCACGTGACCGTGCAGATCCTCCCGATGGCTACGGTCACGTACCGTCCCGGCTCCAACTTCACCCTCCTGGAGTTCGGTTCCCCGCTGCCGACGGTCGTGCAAAGCGATGTCGCCGACGGGTCCGATATCAGCGACAAGGACACAACGATCTGGTCTTTCTCCCGCAGATTCGAGGGCTTGCGCGCGGCGGCTCTCGCTCCGAACGAGACACCGGCATTCCTGCAACGACTAGCACGAGAGGTCTGACATGACTCACCGCATAGCGCCCGACATCGCGCCGGAGCGCGCATGGTTCAAGTCCTCCCACAGCGAGGCTAACGGCACCGCGTGCGTCGAGATTGCCCACCTCCCCGACATCGCCCGGGTCGGCATCCGCGACTCCAAGGACAAGGGCGGTCCCGTTCTGGTCGTGACGGCCGGGGCCTGGGCCGAGTTCGTGGCCGCAGTGCGCACGGTCTGACGGCGCCGGGAGCGGGCGACCAGGAGCGGGTGCCGGGGACGGGCGGCCGGGCGCGGGTATCGTCTCGCGCCTTCGGCGCCGTTGAGCAGCGGGGCAGGGGGTGGAGGGCTCGGCGCCGTCGCCGGGCCCGGGTCCGTGGAGGCGGAGCCGGGCGGCGGCTTCCGACCTCCGGGGCAGGGTCCATCCGGACTGCGGGCCGGTGGAGCGGGCCTCCCTCCCGGTACCCTCTCTGAAAAACGCTTGATCTGACGCAACTAATGTGTCAAACGTTTTCCAGGGGTACCCCACCCCCCGCCGCAGTCCGGACCGGTCCTCACCATGGGCCGACGGCGGCCGCCACCGGGCCTCGCCCCCACCGGCCCGGTGGTCGGCGACGGAGCCTGGCCAGGGCACCCCCGGACCCATGCTCAAAGGCGCCGAAGGCGCGGACGGCGCCGCATCGACGCGCGAAAACCGTTCGCGGAACGCACCGGCCCCCAACTACCGTGCTGCGCCGTGGACATCAACGACCCCAAGGATCTGGTCAGGCGCGGGTACGACGCGCTCTCCCGCCACTACGAGCAATCCTTCACCGCCGAGACGAAGTACCAGCCCTGGCTCGGCACCCTCCAGCAGCGCATCCCGGCCGGTGCCACCGTGCTGGACCTGGGGTGCGGCACCGGCATACCGGTCGCCCGGGTGCTGAGCGGCGCGGGGCACCGCGTCACCGGCGTCGACATCAGTGAGGTGCAGATCCGCCGGGCGCGGGAGCTGGTGCCGGAGGCCGAGTTCCGTCAAGCCGACGCCACGGCCGTGGAGTTCCCGGCCGCCTCCTTCGACGCCGTGGTATCCCTCTACGCCCTGATCCACATTCCGCTCGAAGAACAGCCTCCCCTTCTCGCGAAGATCGCCAGCTGGCTCCGCCCCGGCGGCTGGTTCCTGGGCACCACCGGACACAGCGCCTGGACCGGAACCGACGACAACTGGCTCGGCGGCGGTACCACGATGTGGTGGAGCCACGCCGACGCCGCGACCTACCGGACCTGGCTCACCGAGGCCGGGCTGGCCGTCCAGCAGGAGGAGTTCGTTCCCGAGGGCGACAGCGGCCACGCGCTGTTCTGGGCGCGGCGCCCGCATGCGGGGGAGTGACGCGCGGAGCGGAAACTGGCCGGCTCCGAAAGAAGCGCCGTGCCGTGGTGACCCCACCACGGCACGGCGCTTCTGCTTTCGTTCCCCTGATCGCGAGCATGTCAATTCACCGGACGCAGTCTCTCGCATTTGAATAATTGAATCTTAGGTTATAAGCGTTCACGGATCATTTCTGGCCACGTGAACTGATCTTTGATCGCGATATCGGCCCATGGTTGAGCCGAACTCCTAGGGCTTTCCATTGTCTTTACCTGGCAGGCTGCTCGGAACGACCACCCCCCAGGGAAAAGGACGGAGAATGCCCAACTCTTATGTGTCCGAGTTAGCGGCGCCCGGTCGCACGATTCCGGTGCGCGCCTGCCACTACGAGTCGAACCCGCCGGTCATGCTGTTCCCTTCCGTCGGTGAGTACCCGGTGTACGACGACTTCGTGTACGACATGATGCTCAAGGACGAGGACCGGGTGGGCCGGTACGCCGCAGCCGTCCCGCGCTACGCCCCCGGCCGGACGGTGCTCGACATCGGCACGGGGCAGGACGCGGTGTGGGCGCTGGCCGCCGCCCGTGCCGGGGCGCGGCACGTGTGGGCCGTGGAGGTCATGCCCAAGCCCGCGGAGATCGCCCGGAAGGTCATCGAGGAGGCGGGTTTCGCCGACCGGATCACCGTGATCGAGGGCCTGTCCACCGAGATCGAGCTGCCCGAACGCGTCGATATGTGCGTCTCCGAGATCATCGGCACACTCGGTGGCTCCGAGGGGGCGGGCTCGGTGCTGCGGGACGCGCGGGAACGCCTGGTGAAGCCCAACGGGCTGTTCATTCCGCACCGCAGCGCCACCACGGCTGTCGCCTTGGACCTGGGCAGCGCCACGGGGGGCGAACCGCCCGGTTTCCCCCCGGCCGTCTTCCGTTTCGTGGAGAACGTATTCGCCGCCGTGGGCCGCCCCTTCGACCTGCGGGTGTGTCTCGCCGGGCTGCAGGAGAGCCCGGAGGTGCGGGAGCGGTCGTACCTGTCCGACGCCGTTGAGGTGGAGCCGCTGGAGTTCAACGGCGACCTGCGGCCCGAGGGCGTCGACCGCGCCGAGCTGACGTTCACCCGGCCGGGCCACTTCTCCGGGCTCGCGCTGGGGGTGCGGCTGTGGGCGGCCGAGGACGACGTGCCGATCGACTCGCTGCACAACTGGAGCAGTTGGACCCCCGTCTACGCCCCGCTGTCGGAGACGGGCCTGCCGGTGCAGCCGGGCGACCGGTTCACGTTCGAGTTCACCACGACGATGAGCGACGACGGTGTGCACCCCGACTACGCGCTCACCGGCGAACTGCACCGTGACGGAGGTCCGGCGGTGCCGTTGCGGTGGCGCTCGGCACACCATCCCGAGAGCTTCCGCGAAACGCCTTTCCACCGCTGGGTGTTCCCCGAAGCCTGACAGCCAGTCATGTCCGGGTGACCGCCCGCGGAGCAGGCGGTCACCCGGACCCGGCGCTCAGGGAGCCGTGACGACCGCGCCGCCGCCCGCGCCGGCCGTGATCCTGCCGGGGCACAGCCCCCGGGCCGCGAGCCCGCTGAGGATCTGCGGCACGGCGCCGACGGTGGTCTGGTAGCCACCGTCGTGCATGAGGATGATGCTTCCCGCCCGCATGGTGGCGGCGGCCTGGACGATCTGCTGGGTACTGGCCCCGTTCCAGTCCTGGGAGTCCACGCTCCACAGCACCTCGGTCAGCCCCAGACGAGCCTCGTCGGACCTGACCTGAGCGTTGGTCTCGCCGTAGGGCGGCCGGAACAGGGCGGGTGTCTGCCCGGTGATGCGCTGGATGGTGTTCTGGGCGCCCGCGATCTCGTTGTACGCCGCCGGTTCGCCGATCTGGGTGAGATGCGGATGCGTCATGGTGTGGTTGGCGATCCACATGCCCGCCGCCTGCTCGGCCCGGAGCAGGTCCGGGTACTGCTCGGCGTGCTGCCCCCAGATGAAGAAGGTGGCCTTGGCGCCGCCCGCCCGCAGGGCCGTGAGCAGCGCCTGGGTCGACGCCGGATTCGGTCCGTCGTCGTACGTGAGGCCGACGTATCCGCCTGGGCAGTTGGCCCAGGCCGCCTCGGCGCCCGCGGCGGTGTGCGTGGCCGCCGGGGACGGGGCGGCGGAGAACGCCGCCAGGGCGGCCGTGGCCGCGGCGACGAGGGCGATCCGCAGGCGGGCGCGTGGGCTCCGGCCCGCCCGGTCGCGGGCCCTTGTTCCGCCGGATTCTCTTCCTCCGGGCATGTCTCCTCCTGGTGTGCGGGTGCGGGTGCGGGTGCGGGTGCGGGTGCGAGTGCGGACGTGGCCGTGGGGCGGGCGGCACGGCGGCGAGGAGCCGCCGTGCCGTGGGTGCGCCACCGCCGGGCAGCGCCCGCCGGCCGGGCTACGAGGCCGTGCAGGAGCCGATGGTGGGCGCGGACCAGTCCCCGTTCGCCATGACCGTGAAGCCGAAACTGGTCGACGCTCCGGCGCCCAGGTTGCCGTTGCCGTTGGGCTTCATCGTCATGACCTTGCCACTGCTGTCCCAGCTGGGGCTGCCGTTCCAGGTGGCGGAGACGGTCTGCGCGGAACGCAGGGTCACCGTGACCGTCCATCCGCTGATGGCGGAACTGCCCGCCCGCACCGTCACCTGGCCGTTGAAACGGTCGCCCCACCGCTGGGTCTCGGCGTACGACACGGTGCACGACCGGCCACCGCCACCGCCACCGCCACCGTCTCCGCCGCCGCCGAGCGCCGCCAGCACCGCGTCGTACGCGGGCTTCTTGCCGTAGTTGTCGTCGAACAGCAGCGGAGTGCCGCTGGCGCGCCACGAGTACTTGTCGGGGATGCCCCATACGGTGATGCCGGTGCAGCGGGACACGGCCAGGCACGCCTGCGTGACCCGGCGGTAGCTGTCGGCCTGGGCGGAGCCGGAACCCTCGATGTCCAGCTCGGTGATCTGCACGTCGACGCCGAGGTCGGCGAAGCGCTGGAGGTTCTGCTGGTAGTCGCCGGGGACCGGGGACTGGCTGTTGAAGTGCGACTGGAAGCCGACGCAGTCGATCGGGACACCGCGCGCCTTGAAGTCCTTCACCATGGCGTAGACCGCGTTGCTCTTCGCGTTCTGACCGTCGGTGTTGTAGTCGTTGTAGCAGAGTTTGGCGTTGGGGTCGGCCGCACGGGCGGTGCGGAACGCCTCCTCGATGAAGCCGTCGCCCAGCTTGTCCTGGAACGGTGAACTGCGCCGCGCGCCGCTGCCGCCGTCCTGGAACGCCTCGTTGACCACGTCCCAGGCGTAGATCTTGCCCTGGTAGTGCTGCATCACCTTGGTGATGTGGTTGTTCATCGCCGACCGCAGATCGGTGGCGCCCAGACCGCCGACCCAGCCCGGCAGTTGGGAGTGCCAGACCAGGGTGTGGCCGCGGATCTTCATGCTCTTGCCCTGGGCGTGGCTGACGATCTGGTCGGCGGCGCCGAAGTTGAACGAGTTCCGGGAGCTTTCGACGGACTCCCACTTCATCTCGTTCTCGGGTGTGACGGCGTTGAACTCGGTGTCCAGCGTGGCGGCGTACTGTCCTTCACCGAGGTGGTTGGCTGCCACGGCGGCACCGAAGTAGCGGCCCTTGGCGGCCGCCGCGCCGCCGAGGGTGCTCGCGGCGCTCGCGGTACCGGCCAGGGTGAGGACGCCGGCGGCGGTGAGGAGACCGGCGACACCGAGGGTGAACGCCCTGCGGACGGGTAACCGAGGACGCTGATCCGCGCGCTCCTCATGACAGGCATCGATGACCATTGCTGTCCCTTCTTCCGGGGGCCGGACGTTGTCGAGCGGACCGTCCGGCCGTGCTGGGGTGCACTGTGTCGCGGCGCTGCCGACCCGCCGCCGGGCTGGTGGCCGGGCGACGGCGGTGTGCCGATGGGCAACGATCGATGCGGAGTATGCTGCGGGACTGACGCAACGTCAACGCTTTCTTCCGGAACTATTCCGGTAGGAATGCCTGCTGACGCTCCTCCGGCTTTCCGCTGTGAACTGCGATGTTGTGGCGTGGGGAGAGGGGCGTCGAAGACGAAGAGGATCTCTCGGGGCCCGCGTCCGAAAAGTTTTCGGTGCGCGGATGAGGCGTTGTCGGCGCCCCGGCGGCTGCGCGTCGGGCCGCCGGTCCACCTCCCGGCAGGGGCTTGACCGGACGCGAAGCGGCTCCTACAGTCCTCACACCCTCGAGGTAGATCGATTAACCACTCGTTAACCGCCTGGTTGGAGACCCCGCAGTGCACTCACCGCTGACTCGGCGCGGCTTCCTCGCCGCCGGTTCCGGCGCCGCCGCCGCGACCGTCCTGCCTGGCCTGTCCGGCTGCTCCGCACTGACCGGCGCGGACTCCGATCCCCACACCCTCGTCGTGCACAGCCAGCTGGGCACCACCGCCCCGGGATCGCCCACCTACCTCGCGGCCCTGGACCGGTTCCGCAAGGAGAACCCGGGACTCAAGGTCAAGAACCTCATCAACGGCGACGACCTCGCGCAGGTCTACGAGACCTCGCGGCTGGCCCGCAAGGAGCCCGACGTCGTCATGGTCAACCTCTACGACAAGACGCTGGCCTGGACGGACGTCGGCGCCACGGTCGACGTCAAGGACCACCTCGACGCATGGGGCCTGCGCGAGCGGGTGCTCCCCCAGGCCCTCGCCGCGTGGACCGACGCCAAGGGCAGGCTGCGCGCCTTCCCCTACTTCGCCACCAACTGGCCCATCGCCTACAACCGGGCCCTGCTGGACCGGGCGGGTGTCGACGCGATACCCACCACGGGCGACGAACTGATCAGCGCGGCCCGCAAACTGCGCGCCAAGGGCATCGCGCCGGTCACCGTCGGCGGCAACGACTGGACCGGGCAGAAACTGCTCGCCCAGATCATCCAGACCTTCCTGACCGAGGACGAGGCCCGGCACGCCTACTCCACGGGCGACTTCGGCAGCAGGGGCGCCCGGGAGGGCATCGACTACTTCGTGACGCTGCGGGACGCGGGCGTCTTCGCCGACAAGGCGCAGGGCCTCACCTCCGACACGATGACCACGCAGTTCAACACGCGGGCCGCGGCGATCGAGTCGGCGATGTCCTCGGCGCTGGCGAAGGTGCCCGCGGACGTGGCCCGGCACACCGAGGTCGGCGGCTGGCCACTGGCCGGCGGCGCCGCGCACGACAAGCCCACCATCCTGCGGACGTACACCCTGATCGGGTTCTGGATCAGCCCGAACGGCACCAAGAAGATCGACGCCGTCGAGAAGTTCGTGCGCTTCATGTACCGCCCCGACACCGTCTCCCGGTTCATCGAGGAGAGCGGCCGTGACATGGCGCTGCGCTCCGACGCCGTCAGTACGGATTTCCCGCTGGTGGCCGCCGCGCAGCGGCTGGGCTCCGAGGTGAGCCAGGTACTGCTGCCCGATGTGTACGTCCCGCCCGCCGCCGCCCAGCCGCTGATCACCGCGACCAGCACGTCCTTCACCCGTGGCACCAGCGCCGCGAAGGTCCGCGCCGCGCTGGAAACCGCGTACCGGTCCGCGTGAACCGCCCGCCCACTCGCTCGGACCCCGAGCCCGATCCCACGGAAGCCACCCCATGACGACATGGACGCCGACTCCGGGCGGGGCCGCGATACGCCACCCCGCGCCGCCCTCCGCCCCGACCCCCTCACGCATGCCCCGGCAGGGCGGCACGATCCTCGCCGTCCCCGCGCTGGTCTGGTACGTGATCTTCATGGTCGGCCCGGTGGCCGCCATCTTCGTGATCGCCGCCCTGCACTGGCCGGGGATGCTCCAGCCGGTGTCCTTCGCCGGTCTGGACAACGTCCGCACGGTCCTGGACGACCCCGTCTTCTGGGACGCGGTGCGCAACACCGCCGTCCAACTGGCGGTGGCGCTGCCGATCATGATCGTATGCGCCTACATGCTGGGCTACTACGTGGCACAGCGGCCGCCCGGCCACCGCGTCATCCGCTATCTGCTGTTCATCCCCGGGCTGATCTCCACCCCCGCCAAGGCGATGGTGTTCTATGCGGCGCTGTCCCCGGACGGGCTGGCCAACGGCGCGCTGCGGTCCGCCGGGCTCGGTTCGCTCACCGACGCCTGGCTGGCCTCTCCCTCCACGGCCCTGGCCTGCCTCATCGCCCTGGACGTGTGGAGCGGAATCGGCTTCACCGCCGTCCTGTTCGCCGCCCGGCTCGGCAGCGTCCCCGAAGACCTCGGCGAGGCGGCGCAGCTGGACGGGGCCGGGCACTGGCGGACCATGTGGCGCATCCACTTCCCCGTGATCCGCGACTACGTCGGCGTCGTCACCATGCTGCAGTTCCTGTGGACCCTCTTCGGTTCGGCGCAGCACGTCCTGCTGCTCACCCAGGGCGGCCCCGGCAGCTCGTCGACGACCCTCTCGTTCCTCGTCTACCAGAAGGCGTTCATCGCGGCCGACCTGGGTTACAGCCAGACCGTCGGCGTCATCCTCTTCCTGGCCGGGCTCGTCGGGCTGCTCACCATCCGCCGCGTGTTCCGCCAGAACTACTGACCGGAAGGCGGCCCACCATGAAACCCGGCAAACGCTGGCTGCCCGCACACCTGCTGGTGTGGACCTACGCGGTGCTGCTGATCGTGCCCCTGTACTACTTCCTCGCCTCCGCGTTCAAGAGCAACGAGGAGATCTTCGCCCACCCCTTCGCGCTGCCCACCTCCTTCGGCTTCGACAACTTCCGGACCGCCTACCGGGGCGCCGATCTGGGACCGGCCGTCGTCAACTCGGCGCTGGTGACGGTCCTCGCGCTGGTGCTGACGCTGCTGCTGGCGCTGCCCGCCGCGTTCGCCCTCGCCCGGTCGGCCGGACGGCTGGCGTCGGCGATGGAGAAGGTGTTCTCGCTCGGTTTCCTGGTCCCGACGTTCGCGGCGCTCTTCCCGACGTTCCTGCTCGCCGCCGCGACCGGGCTGTTCCACACCCGCGCCTTCATGGTGATCTTCCTGCCGGCGACGGCGATGCCGCTGTCGGTGGTGATCCTGGTGCAGTTCATGCGGACCATCCCGAGGGAGATGGAGGAGGCCGCCCGGATGGACGGAGCGTCCACCTACGCGGTGCTGCGGCACATCTACACACCCATGTGCCTGCCCGGCATCGCCACCGTCCTCCTGCTGAACTTCCTCACGTTCTGGAACGAGTACCTGTACTCGCTCGTCATCATCGGCCCCGATCCCGAACAGCGCACCGTGCAGGTGGCCCTGCCCACGCTCAAGGCCATCACCGGCACCGACTACGGTGTTCTCACCGCCGGCACCGTACTGACCCTGGTACCCGTCTGGGTCGTCTACACGGTGCTGCAGAAGCGCATGCAGGAGGCACTGGTCAACGGGGCGGTGAAGATGTGAGCGCGCCCACCGGGAAGCCGGGGCGACGCCCCACCATCAAGGAGGTGGCGGCCGCCGCCGGAGTGTCCACCGCGGCCGTGTCCCAGGCGTTCAACGACAAGGGCCGGCTGGCGGAGACGACCAGGCGGCGCATCCTGGACACCGCTGTGGAACTCGGCTGGTCGCCGAGCGCCTCCGCCGCCGCCCTGCGCAGCGCCCGTACCCGCACCCTGGCGCTCGTCGTCAGGCGTCCCACCGATGTGCTCGGCGCGGACCCGCACTTCAGCGAACTGATCACCGGCATCGAGGGCGAACTGGCGCCGCGCGGCTACGGCCTGCTGCTGCACCTGGTCGCCGGGGCACAGGAGGAGAACGCCCTCTACAAGCGGCTGGCGGCGGAAGGCCGCGTCGACGGGGCCGTGCTCACCGACGCCCGTGCGGACGACCCGCGCCCCGCCCTGCTGGCCCGCCTCGGCCTGCCCGCGGTGCTGCTCGGTCCCCCCGACCGGTCCGCCTCGGTGCCGCGCGTCGGCCTGCGCCACCAGGGCGCCGCCGTCGAGGAGGTCGTCCGCCACCTGGTCGGACTCGGACACCGGCGCATCGCCTACGTGGCCGGCCCCGCCGACCTGCAACACACCCGGCTGCGCGGCGGTGTCTTCGAGACGGCCCTGAAGGAGGCGGGCCTGCGGCCCTACGCGGTGCTGCACACCGACTTCACCGAAGTGTCCGCCGTCGCCGCGACCCGGGCGCTGCTGGACACCGCCGACCGTGCCACGGCGATCGTCTACGCCAACGACTCCATGGCGATGTGCGGCGTCGGCGCGGCCCGCCGCGCCGGTCTGCGGATCCCGGAGGACCTGTCGGTGGTGGGCCACGACAACCTGCCGCTCGGCCGCTGGCTGCACCCCCGGCTCACCACGGTCGACCAGCAGGTGCAGCGGGTCGGCGCGGCGGCGGCCCGGCTGCTGCTCGCCCGCTGCGGCGAGGACGTCGAGGAGACGGTGCTGGAGGACCGGCCGCGCCTGGTCGTCCGCGAGTCCACCGGACCCGCCCCCGCCTGAAGCCCACCGCTCACCGGTATCCGCGCCCGCCCCCGCACCCCCACACCATCGAGACCCGAGAAGGACCATGCGACGCCACAGCGCCCAGCTCACCCACCACCCCGCCGTCCTGCCCTGGCTCGGCGCCAACTTCTGGTCCCGCACCGGCGGGCCGCTGATGTGGCGCGACTACGACCCGCAGACGGTCCGCGAGGAACTGCGGGTGCTGCGCGAGCACGGCCTGACGATGACCCGGTCGTTCTTCTACTGGCCCGACTTCCACCCGGAGCCCCACCGCGTCGACGAGACGCTGTGCGAACGCTTCCGCGACTTCCTCGACGCGCACACCGAGACGGACATGGGGACGGTGCCCACCTTCATCGTCGGACACATGTCGGGCGAGAACTGGGACCCGGCCTGGCGCGGGGGCCGCGATCTGTACGAGGACGTGTGGATGGTCGGCCGCCAGGCGTGGTTCGCCTCCCAGATGACCCGCCGCTTCACGGACCACCCGGCGGTCACCGGCTGGCTCATCACCAACGAGATGCCCGGATACGGCCGGATCTACCAGGTGGACCCGCCCTCCTCCGAGGTGGTCACGGCCTGGGCACAGGCCATGTGCAACGCGGTACGGGCGGCCGGCGCCACCCAGCCCGTCTCCCTCGGCGACGGCGCGTGGGGCATCGAGGTCACCGGCCGCGACAACGGCTTCTCGCTGCGCGAGACCGCCGAGTACGTCGACTTCGTCGGCCCGCACGTGTACCGCTCCGACACCGACCGGCCCCGCCAGCACCTGCGCGCCGCCTTCGAATGCGAACTGGCCTCGGTCACCGGGCAGCCCGTCGTACTGGAGGAGTTCGGCCTGTCCACGGACACCGTGTCCGCCGCGAACGCGGCGGTCTACTACCGGCAGACCCTGCACAACTCCCTGCTCGGCGGGGCGACGGGCTGGATCGCCTGGAACAACACCGACTACGACGGCCTGTGGGACCGCTCGCCCTACGACCACCACCCCTTCGAGATGCACTTCGGCATCACCGACAGCACCGGAGCCCCCAAGGCCCCGCTGCTCGAACTCGCCGCGTTCGCCGAGACGCTCAAGGCCGTGGACTTCGCGCACTGCCGGCGTGCCGACGCCGACGCGGCGCTGGTGGTGCCCGCCTTCCTGGAGCGCGGCTACCCCTACAGCAGGCCCGCCGACCGCCCGCTGATCTTCACTTCCCTGCACCAGAGCTATGTCGCCACCCGCGCCGCCGACCTGCCGGTGGGCTTCACCCGGGAGGCCGACGGCCTGCCCGGCGACGCGGCCCTGTATCTGCTGCCCGCCACCCGTCAGCTCACCACCCGCACCCGGCGCGCGCTCGAACGCCGTGCCCACGAAGGCGCCACGGTCTACCTCTCGTTCTGCTCCGGTGAACACCCCGGGACCCGCGGCCCGTGGTTCGACGACCTGGACGGGCTGTTCGGCGTGGAACTCCAGCTCTCCTACGGGGTCGCCGAGCCCATCGAGGACGACGTGGTGGAGATGACGTTCACCGCCGACTTCGGCGGGCTGACGGCCGGGGACACCCTCCGCTTCCCCGTCGCGGGCAACGAGGACAGCCGGGCCTATCTGCCGGTCGTCGCCGGGGACGCCCGGGTGGTGGCCGTCGACGCCCACGGCCGGCCCGCCCTCCTGGTGCGCGACACCGGGCGCGGCCGCACCGTCCTGGCCACCTACCCCCTGGAGCACATGGCCGCCCGCACCGCGCGGGCCAACCCCGAGGACACCCACCGCCTGTACGCGGCGCTCGCCGAGGTCGCCGGGGTCCGCCGCCCGGTGACCGTCGACTGCCCGCACATCGGCGCGGACCTCCTGCTCCACCAGGACGGACGCCGTTTCGTGTGGCTGGTCAGCCAGAGCCCCGAGGAGCTCACCGTCCGCCCCGCCGCCGACGGCACGCTGCGCGACCTCGCGTCCGGCGCGCCGGTCACGGACGTCACGCTCGACCCGTACGGAGTGCGCGTCCTGGAGCTGACATGACCGCACACCTCTACCGCGACCCCTCCGCGCCGGTGCCGGAGCGGGTCCGCGACCTGCTGGGGCGCATGACGCTCACCGAGAAGGTCGGCCAGGTCAACCAGCGCATGTACGGCTGGCACGCCTACGAGCGGCACGACGGCGGCCACCGGCTCACCGACGCCTTCCGCGCCGAGGTCGCCGCGTACGACGGGATGGGAGCCCTGTACGGGCTGCAGCGGGCGGACGCGTGGTCCGGCGTCGGGCTCGCGGACGGCATCACGGCGGCGGACGGGGCCGGTGTCGCGGACCTGGTGCAGCGGCACGTGGTGGAGAACACCCGGCTGGGCATACCGTTGCTGTTCACCGAGGAGATGCCGCACGGCCATCAGGCCCTGGACGGCACCGTGCTGCCGGTCAACCTCGCCGTCGGCGCCACCTGGGACCCCGCCCTGTACGAGGCCGCCGCGGCCGGGGTCGCCGCGGAACTGCGGGCCCGCGGCGGCCACGTGGCGCTGGTCTCCGCCCTCGACCTGGTGCGCGACCCGCGCTGGGGCCGCGCGGAGGAGTGCTTCGGCGAGGACCCGTATCTGGCGTCCGAGTTCACCGGGGCGCTGGTGCGGGGCGCGCGCTCGGCCGGAGTGGCCATCGTGCTCAAGCACTTCGCCGGCCAGGGGGCCACCGTCGGCGGACGCAACAGCGCGGCCACCGAACTGGGCGCCCGCGAACTGCACGAGATCCACCTGGCGGCGGCGCGGGCCGGGGTGCGCGCCGGCGCCGCCGGGGTGATGGCGGCCTACAACGAGTTCGACGGTCTGCCCTGTGTGGCCAGCCGGACGCTGCTGACCGGGCTGCTGCGGGAGCAATGGGCGTTCGACGGGCTCGTCATGGCGGACGGTGGCGCCGTGGACCGCCTGGTCAGAATCACCGGGGACCCGGTGGCCGCGGGCGCCCGCGCGCTGAACGCCGGATGTGATCTGAGCCTGTGGGACGCCTGCTTCCCCCGGCTGGCCGAGGCGGTCGACCGGGGGCTCGTCGCGGAGCGGACCCTGGACACCGCCGTGGCCCGGGTCCTGGCGCTGAAGTTCCGCCTGGGCCTGTTCGAGCAGCCCTACCGCACCACCGCGCCACCGGAACCGCGCTCCGGTCCACGCGCGGAACCACGCCCCGCCCCACGCGCGGAACCGTGCTCCGGCCCACGCGCGCTGAGCGAACGCCTCGCCCGCGCGTCCATCACCCTGCTCGCCCACGACGGGGCCGTCCTGCCGCTCGCGCCATCGACCCGGCGGATCGCCGTCCTCGGCCCGAACGCCGACTCGATCGCCCAGCAGACCGGCGACTACACCGCGCCGCAGCGGCCCGGCTCCCACCACGTCACGGTCCTGGACGGCATCCGGTCGGCCGCCCCGCCGGACGCCGAGATCACCCATGCGCCGGGGTGCGATCTGGTCGGCGGAGACCTCTCCGGCCTGCCCGGAGCGGTGGCGCTGGCGGCGGCGGCGGACGTCGCGGTGCTCGTCCTGGGCGGCTCCAGCGCCCGGTCGGACGACACCTCCTTCGACACCAACGGCGCGGCCGTGGTGACGTCCGCCGACCTCGTCGGCATGACCTGCGGCGAAGGCGTCGACCTGGCCGATCTGTCCCTTCCCGCAGGGCAGTTGGCGCTCCTGGACGCCGTGGCGGCCACCGGCGTACCGGTCGTCGTCGTCCTGGTCCAGGGCCGTCCGCACGCCCTGCCCGACCTCTCCGGTACGGCCGCGGCGGTGCTGAGCGCCTGGTACCCGGGCCCCTGGGGCGGACGGGCCGTCGCCGACGTGCTGTTCGGCGCGGCCGAGCCCGAGGGGCGGCTGCCGGTGTCGGTACCGCGGTCGGCCGCGCAGCTGCCGGTGTTCTACAACGCCAAGGACCACGGGTATCGCGGCTATGTGGACCAGCCCGCCGGCGGCCGGTACCCCTTCGGCCACGGCCTGTCGTACACCACGGTGGAGTACGCCCCGCCACGGCTCTCCCGCGCCCGGGTGACCCTGGACGATCCCGCCCTCACCTGCCGGGTCACCGTGCGCAACACCGGGGCACGGCCGGTGCGCGAGACGGTCCAGCTCTACGTACGGCGGCTGTCGGGTGGTTCCTCCTGGCCCCGCGTCCGTGAACTGCGCGGATTCGTCCGCCTCGGCCTGAGCCCGGGGGAGCGGGCCGAGGCCGTGTTCGCGATCGGCGCCGACACCCTCGCCTCCGTCACCCGGGACCTCCGGCTCGCCGTCGAACCCGGGGAACTCCTCCTGGAGACCGGGCCCTCCTCCGCCGGGACCCGGGGCGCACGGCTGGTGATCGCGCCACCGAACTGACCACTCCTCGACAGGACCGGCCGCCGCGCCGTCGCCGCCGGGCACCGGGAGATCCGCGACGACACGGCGGACCGGCCCCTGTCCGCCCGGCCACGAACCGGGCCGACAGGGGCCCGGCTCGTGGCCGGGGCGAGGGCCGCCGCGGGGACAGCCGCGCTGTTCAGGCCGCGGGTCGGCCGCTAGTCTGTCCCGCTGTAGCGGGCCGGTCTCGCTCCGTGCCGCGCGTCAGCATGCCGTGTGGCTTCCCCACACGGACCTCACGGCCCAGCCGGAATGGCCATTCCTGTCGCACTAAGGACACCGAACATGGAATTCCCCCCTTCGGAGCTGGCGTCCCTGGCGGTCGAGCCGCTGTTCACCCGTGACTTCGAGACCCGGCCCGCCGCGTTCTACGCGCGGTTGCGGGGCCGGTACGGGCCGGTGGCGCCCGTCGATCTGCACGGGGTCCCGGTCTGGCTGGTGCTCGGCTACCGCGAGGTGTGGGAGGTCCTGCGCGACGAGACGGTGTGGAAAAAGGACGTCCAGCACTGGCGGTGGCTGCGCGAGGGCCGGGTGCCGTCCGACTGGCCGAATCTGCCCGGCTACCAGGTCAGCCATCTGCTGCTCCAGGACGACCAGCAGCGCAAGGCCACGCGCGCCGCCGTGGACGAGGCGATCGCCCCCTTCCAGGACCCCCACGCGCCGCAGTCCTACGAGCTGGCGAAGGCCGTCTCCCGGCACGCCGACGAGCTGATCACCTTCTTCGCGGACGGCAGCGAGAGCGGATGGGCGGACCTGGGCGCGCAGTTCGCGCGGGCGCTGCCGCTGATGGCCGTCAACCGGCTGTTCGGCTTCCCGGTCGAGCAGGGCGACGAGGTCTTCATGGACTCGTGGCGGATGGTGGACGGCGGCCCGGACGCCGCCGCGGCCGTGGGCCGCCTGGTGGCCGCCACGACCGAACTCGCCGCGCACAAGAAGCGGCACCCCGGTGACGACCTGACCACCCGGCTGCTCGCGGTGGAACCCGCGCTGACGGTGGAACAGATCGGCCTGGAGCTCTACGCGATCATTGTCATCATGTCGGAGCTGGTCAGCCACGCCATCACCAACAGCGTGCTGGAGGTGCTGGCCGGGGATGCCGGGACGCGGGCCGGCCTGATGGCGGGACCCGTCGAAGAGCTGGTCAACCGCGTGCACATCGCCTCGCCACCGTGGGCCAACCTCACCTTCCGCTTCCCCGTGGCCGACACCGACCTGGGGGACTTCCGGCTGGCCGCGGGGGACGCGGTGCTGCCCTCGATCGCCGCCGCGCACGGCGATCCGATGTTCGCGACCCCCGGCAGCCAGGAGGCGTCGGTCAGCTCACGCGCCCATCTGGCCTGGGGCGCGGGGCCGCACCAGTGTCCGGGCCGGGGCATCGCCGACATGATCGTCACCACGGCGGTGGGCAAGCTGTTCGAGCGGTGTGACATCGAACTGGGGCTGCCCGTCGACCAGTTGCCCTGGCGCTCGTCGGCGCACGTACGCGGCCTGAAGTCCTTCCCGGTCCGGTTCCGGATGCGCACCCGGCAGGTCTCGGTGCCGGCCGTCACCGAGACGGCCGCGCCTGCCCCCGACCCGGCCCCCGCGGCTACCCCCGACCCGGCCCCCGCGGCTACCCCCGACCCGGCCCCCGCTCCGGCGCCCGAGCCCGCGACACCCGCCCAGCCGGAACGGTACCGCTCCGCGCTCTGGCGCTTCCTGGCCGGCCTGCGCCGGGGCTAGGAGGACTCCGTCAGGTCTCTGCGTCGGTTGTGTCCAGCTGCACGGTAGGTGTGTGGACGCACAGGGAAAGATGTCCGTCGGTGTTGCTCCCCAGTACTCCGGTGCACTGGGCAAGCAGGCGAACTGCCAGGTCTCGGCCCGTACCGGTTCCAGGCCGTTCGTCGGCCTCTATGCCGTGGACTTCGCGGTGTCCTTGTTCCTCCTTGGCGGCGGAGCGCTGGCCAAGCAGGTGGGCCGCTCGCTCGGACTGGGCGACTACGCGCGCCTGGCGTCGCTGGCGAGCGCGGCGGCCGTGGCCCCCGCGCATGGCGTTCTCCGCGGGGGCCGCATGACGAAGGTGATGCCTTGATGAGGCTCTCGCCGCCTGGGAGGGGACCGACAGCGGAGAGGATCCAGGGGTGCGGCGCGGGGCGGAGCTGCTGGTGCGGGCGCTGAAGGAGCCGACGAGCGGCGTGAGCCGGACGTCGTTGGAACGGGACGTCGACTCGGCCCGGCAGGAGCGGCGCGTTCAGCTGGCCGAGGCGGAGTGACGAGTGGCCCGGGAGCGCGGGGGCGCGCCCCGGCCACCGACGGGGGAGGGCTGAGCCCGCCCGCAGGGCGGCCGGGACGGTGGCCACGGACGACGCCGGAAGAGAGCCCGCCGTACAGTTGCTCGTATGGTGGACGCGGATGTGTCGACCTCGGCCGAGGCCGCCGGACAGCTGCTCGAGGCGCTGGTCAGCGCCGCCGAGCACGCCTCACGTGCGGTGTTCCCGGAGGTCCTGAACCGCTATGGGCTCCGCCTGCTGATGCACGCCATCGTTCGACCGCCGGCGCGACGACTCAGCGACGACGCCACGATTCTGGTGATCGAATGGTGGCCGACGGGACCGTAAGACGATGTCCTCCGTGGTGAACGAGCCTCTCGACATGGTGTACCTGGCCACGGCCACGATGGATTCGCACGGCGTCGTGACCGGGTGGAGCGAGGGCGCTCAGCGGCTGCTCGGCTATCTGCCCGAGGAGATCGTGGGGCGAGCAGTGACCGAGCTATGGGCCGGGGGGACCGCCGTCGAGGCGGTCGGGCGCTGCCTGGCCGGCCGGTCGGGGTGGAGCGGACGGGTGGGGCTGTGCCACCGTGACGGCCATCGCGTGGAGGCGGAGGCGCTGGCGCACCGCGTGGTGGCGGACGGCGGTGCCACCGGGTGGCTCCTGGTGGCCGCCGCCGCGCGGAAACCGTGTCCGCCCGAGGCCGACCCGGCTGTGGGGGCGTTCACCCAGGCCCCGTGCGTGCTCGCGGTCTTCGACACGGACCTGCGGCTGGTACGGGCGAACGCCGATATGGAGGCGGCGGCCGCCCTCACCGAGGATCGGATGCGCGGTATGCGCCTGGTCGAGCTCCTGCCGCACCCGGAGAGCGAGAAGACCGAGGAGGGCATGCGTCGCGTGCTGGAAAACGGCGAACGGCAGGTCCTGGAGGCTTATCTGCGGGTGCCGGGGGAAAGCCGCGAGCACGCCTGGACGATCTCGCTCGCGGCGCTCAAGGACCGGACGGGCAGTGTGTACGGCGTGTGCTTCGCCGCGTACGACACGACCCGCCGGCACCAGGCCCAGGAGCGGCTGCTGCTGCTGAACGAGGCGGGGAAGCGCATCGGCTCCACCCTGGACCTCGCGCATGTCGCCCATGAACTGGCCGACGTGGCCGTCCCCCGGGTCGCCGATTTCGTCGGCGTCGACCTGCTCACCTTCCTCGACCAGGGTGAGGAACCCCCCTCGGGCCCGCTGTCCGGTCCCATCACCATGCGCCGTGCCGCCCATCGCTCCGTCCTCCCCGGAACCCCGGAGGCCGTGGTCGACGTGGGCGAACTGGATACCCATCCGGAGTCCTCACCGTCGGCCGAATGCCTGGCCGAGGGCCGGGCCATCCTCTACCAGGTGACCGACGAGCTCATGGTCCGGTGGAACGCCCTCGATCCGGTACGGGCCGCCCGGATCCGGGAGTACGGGATCCACTCGGAGCTGGTGGTGCCGATGCGCACCCGCGGTGTCACCCTTGGTGTGGTGTTCTTCGCGCGCCACCGGACGCCGGTGCCCTTCGACGAGGATGACCTGCTGCTGGCCGAGGAAATCACGGCCCGAACGGCCGTATGCGTGGACAACGCACGCCGCTACAAGCGCGAGCGCATGACGGCCAGGGCTCTGCAGCGCCATCTGCTGCCGCGGCGCCTGCCCGACCTGGCCGCGATGGAGGTCACCTCGCGCTATGTGCCCTCGGAGGCGTGGGCCGGCGTGGGCGGCGACTGGTTCGACGTGATCCCGCTCTCCGGCGCTCGCGCCGCCGTGGTGGTCGGCGATACCGCGGGCCGTGGCGTCGAGGCGTCCGCCACCGTGGGGCGGCTGCGCAGCGCCATACGCACCCTGGCCGATATCGATCTGCCGCCCGGCGAGCTGCTCACCCACCTCGACGATCTCGTGACCCGGCTGGCGGCCGAGGACGATCCAGAGCCCTCCGGGGCCACCGGTGCCACGTGCCTGTACGCGGTCTACGACCCGGTCTCCCGCCACTGCACGCTCGCCAGCGCCGGCCACCCCCCGCCCGTCGTGGTCACCCCGGCCGGCAGCGCCGATATCCTCGACGTCTCCAACGGCCCGCCCCTCGGGCTGGGCACCCTGCCCTTCGAGGCGGTCGAGACCGAACTGTCCGAGGGCAGTGTCCTCGCCCTCTACACCGACGGTCTGGTCGAGAGCTTCTACCGCGCGATCGACGAGGGGCTGGAGGCGCTGTGCGAGGCCCTTGCCCAGCCGGCCCCGTCCCTGGACGCCCTCGGCGACACCGTCCTGCACACTCTGCTCCCCGACCGCCCCGAAGACGATGTCGCCCTGCTCCTCGCCCGCGCCCGGGCCCTCGGCCCCGACCGGGTCGCCACCTGGGAGATCCCACCGGAACCCGCCGTCGTCTCCCGGATCCGGCGGGAGGTCACCGCCCGACTGATGGACTGGGGACTGGAGAAGCTGGTCCTCACCACCGAGCTGGTCGTCAGCGAACTGGTCACCAACGCGATCCGCTACGGCCGCCCGCCCATCCGGCTGCGCCTGATCCGCGACCGCGCGCTCATCTGCGAGGTCTCCGACTTCAGCAGCACGGCACCGCATCTGCGCCGGGCCCGCGCGCTCGACGAGGGCGGCCGTGGCCTCTTCCTGGTGGCCCAACTCGCTCAGCGCTGGGGCACTCGCCTGGAGGTCCAAGGCAAGACCATCTGGGCCGAGCAGGATCTCTCGGAGGACTGAGCGGGGCCGAGGGCGCCGCCACCACCTCCGCCGGCCGCGGTCGCGTTCGAAGTGCCCGGATGAGACCGTGGAGGACCGGGCGACCGTCTTCCACGGCACGTGCCGCCATCGCAGCGGGGCCGCAGGACATCACGGCCTCGCCACCATCCATCCACCATCGCTCGCGGCCTCGGGCCGGGTGACGGCAGTGGTCGTATGCGTGTGGTGGTGAGCGAGGAGTGATCATGAAAGCAGCTGTATTCGAAGGACCGCGGAACGTCGTGGTCGAGGAGAAGCCCGACCCGAGGATCGAGCACCCCTGCGACGCGATCGTCAAAATCACCACCGCCAATATCTGCGGCTCCGATCTGCACATGTACGAAGGGCGTACGTCGTTCGAGAAGGGCCGCATCTTCGGGCACGAGAACCTGGGGCAGGTCATCGAGGTCGGCTCGGCGGTCAGAAAGCTCAAGGTCGGCATGTATGTGGTGCTGCCGTTCAACATCGCCTGCGGCTTCTGCAAACAGTGCGAGCGCGGCTTGACCAACTACTGCCTGACCATGCAGCCGGAGCCCTCGGCCGCCGGAGCCGCTTACGGCTTCGCGGACATGGGGCCGTACCAGGGCGGCCAGGCCGAGTTCCTGCGTGTGCCGTACGCGGACTTCAACGCGCTGCGGCTGGGCGAGGACGCCGAAGAGCGCCAGGCGGACTACGTGATGCTGGCTGACATCTTCCCCACCGGCTACCACGCCACCGAGATGGCGGGCGTCAACCCCGGAGACCAGACCGTCATCTACGGTGCGGGTCCCGTGGGACTGATGGCGGCCTACTCGGCGGTGATCAAGGGTGCTGGACGGGTGTGGGTGTGCGACTTCCACACCGATCGGTTGCGCAAGGCCGAGGAGATCGGCGCCATGCCGATCGACATGCGCGAACAGGACCCCGGTGAGGTCATCAAGGAAGCCACGTTGGGGCTCGGTGCCGACAACGGTTGCGAGTGCGTCGGCTACCAGGCCCATGACCCGTCGGGCCACGAGGACGCCTCCCGCACGATGAACAGCCTGATCGAGAACGTCCGCTTCACCGGGTGCATCGGCGTGGTGGGCGTGTTCGTCCCCGAGGACCCGGGCGGCAGGGAAGCCCAGCCCCAGATCGGCGACTTCGAGGCCAAGGGCAAGGTGCCCATCGACTGGGGCAAGCTGTGGTTCAAGGGCCAGAAGATCGGCACCGGCCAGGCACCGGTGAAGAGGTACAACCGCCGACTGCGCGACCTGATCGCCGGGGGCAAGGCCAAGCCCAGCTGGGTGGTCTCCCATGAGCTTCCGCTGGACCAGGCTCCCGACGCCTATGACCACTTCGACCGCCGGGACGAGGGCTGGACCAAGGTCATCTTGCACCCGGACGGTTCCGGCTGATCCGGCGGCCGGGCGCCGCTGTCCCGGTACCCCGAGGCCCACGGGGCCGGGGCGCCATCCTGGCCGCGGGGCGGCCGTCCTTGCCCGGCCGGGCCGGGAAGCGGCGGGCCGGTATGCCCCGGTGTGGGCCGCCCGGATCGCGCCCGCCCGTACCTGTCCTCGGTGGCGGTCCGGGGCGCCGAAATGAGACCCCACAGGCGCAGGCGCCCATCTGAGCCCATTTAGTCACTACTGTGGCTTAGGTGTCGTTATATCCCTGTCCTGTCGCCCGACCGGGCACCGGGGGGAATATCCGCGGCCGTCCCGGAAGGAGTTCCCATGGCCAAGGCAGTCGGTATCGACCTGGGCACCACCAACTCGGTGATCCCAAGGGCACCAGCCCGGAAGGTCATCGCCCACGAAGGCTACGACCCGGTCTACGGGGCACGCCCGCTGCGCCGCTTCATCTCCCACGAGGTGGAGACCCTCATCGGACGCGCCCTGCTGAAGGGCGACGTCCAGGAGGGCGCCACCGTCAAGGTGGACGCCCAGCACGGTGAACTGGTGGTCACCTACGAACAGCCATCGGGCGAGCACGCGGAGGAGCGAGCCCGGCAGGAAGTCGGAGAGGCGGCGTGACCGGCCATGTCAAGCCCAACGACCAAAGCCCGGACCATCAAGTGCCCCACCTGCGGACGCGCGAACAAGATCCCCGTGGCGGCCGAGGGCGCCCCTCGGTGCGGGAACTGCAAGTCGCCGCTGCCGTGGATCGTGGACGCGGACGAGAACGAGTTCGCCGAGGTCGCCGAGGAGGCGACGCCCCTCGTCGTCGTGGATCTGTGGGCGACTTGGTGCGGGCCCTGCCGGATGGTCAGCCCCGCACTTGAGCAGGTCGCCACGGAGCTGGCGGGCAGGGTCAAACTCGTCAAGGTCGACATCGACCGCAATCCGCACCTCGCTCAGCGGTTCGAGGTGCAGGCCGTGCCGACCCTGCTCATCCTGGACAAGGGCGAGCCGGTCGCCCGCCGCGCGGGTGCTGCCCCGGCGGGCACCCTGCGCTCCTGGGTCGAGCAGGTGGCGGCGGGCCGGCGGGACAGCGAGAGAGGGTGAACGCCATGGCCATCGAGCCCGATCCGCATCTGTCGATGGTGCGCCCGGTCTCCCCGCGCAGCCCCGAGGGGTGTGAGGAGTGCCTGCGCCTGGGGTCCCCCTGGGTGCATCTGCGGCTCTGTCTGACCTGCGGGCATGTCGGCTGCTGCGACTCCTCGCCGCTCAAGCACGCGTGCGCCCACGCCTATGTCGAGCAGCATCCCATCGTGGAACCCATGGAGCCGGGCGAGAACTGGCGCTGGTGCTACGCCCACGAGGCGCCGGCCTGATGGCAGGCGACGACCGGCCCCCCGAGGCCGCTCCCGACGAGGCGGTGCCGTTCGAGACCCCGGATCTGTACGGCGCCTACCCCCGGCTGTCGCAGGCCCAGATCGCGTTCCTCGCCGAACACGGGGAGCGCTTCCGGGTCGAGCCGGGCCAGGTGCTGGTCCGGGAGGGGGAGCGGTGTGCGGATTTCCTGGTCATCCTCAACGGCTCCATCGAGATCGTCGAGGCCCACGGCACCCCCGACGAGCGGGTCCTGAGGGTGCACGGGCCGGGGCGCTTCCTCGGCGAGCTGGGGCTGCTCCAGGGGCAGGTGGCCTTCTACACCGCCCGGGTCCGTGAGCCGGGGGAGGTGCTGTCCCTTCCGCTCGACCGGCTGCGGGTGCTGGTCGCCCGCGATCCGATCCTCGGTGACCTCGTCCTCCGCGCTTACCTGGGCCGCCGCGCGCTGCTCGTCGGCGCCGGCGCGGGCTTTCGGATCCTCGGCTCGCGCTACTCACCCGACACCCGGCGGCTGCGCGAGTTCGCGGCCCGCAACCGGCTGCCGCACCGCTGGATCGATCTGGAGTCGGACGAGGAGGCCGAGGCACTGCTGCGCCGTTTCTCCATCCCCCCGGAAGAGACACCGATCGTCATCTGGCGCGATCAGCGGGTGCTGCGCAACCCCAGCAACGCCGAACTGGCGCGGCTCATCGGTCTCTCTTCTCCGTCCATCGAGGAGGCGCGCAGCGATCTGATCATCGTCGGCTCCGGACCCGCCGGGCTAGCGGCCGCCGTCTACAGCGCCTCCGAAGGACTGACCACCGACCTCATGGACACGATCGCCACGGGCGGCCAGGCCGGCACCTCGTCCCTCATCGAGAACTACTTCGGCTTCCCGGCCGGGATCTCCGGCTCCGACCTCGCCGAACGGGGCGAGCTCCAGGCGCGCAAGTTCGGGGCCCGGGTCTGGGTTCCCGCGGAGGCCACCTCGCTCAAGCCCGAGGAGGGTGCCTACCGCGTCACCTTCGCCGAGCGCGGCGATGTGGTGGCCCACACCGTCGTGCTGGCCACCGGCGCCAAGTACCGCAGGCTCGAAGTACCCGGTATCGAACGGCTGGAGGGGGCGAGCGTCTACTACGCGGCGACCGTGTACGAGGCCCAGCAGTGCAGCGCGGATCCGGTCGCGGTGGTCGGCGGCGGCAACTCCGCGGGCCAGGCCGTCCTCTTCCTCGCCAAGCGCGTCCCGCGGGTCCACCTGTTGGTCCGGGGACCTGACCTCGCCGCCAAGATGTCCCGCTACCTCGTCGACCAGATCGAACGCCATCCGCGGGTGAACGTGATACTCAACAGCGAGGTGCGCGAGGCGGAGGGCGACGACGTCCTGCGGGCCATCGTGGTGGAGAACAACCGCACGGGGGAGCGTCGCAAGCTGGTCGTGCGCGCGATGTTCGTCTTCATCGGGACCCAGCCCCGTACGGCGTGGCTCGCCGACGTGGTCGCCCTCGACGACCGCGGCTTCGTCCTCACCGGCGCCGCGGCGCAGGCCCGTGCGAGTGGCACGGTCTGGGAGGGCCAGGGCCGTGTCTGTCTGGGGCTGGAGACCAGTCTGCCCGGCGTCTTCGCCGCGGGCGATGTGCGCAGCGGCTCGGTCAAGCGGGTGGCCTCCGCCGTCGGCGAAGGGGCGATGGCCATTCATCAGGTCCATGAGCACCTCGGCCACACCACCGTCGATGTCGCGCGCCACCCCGACGACGGACGATGAACATGCCGGTTCGCCGACAGCGGCGCGGCCAGGGAACGGTGTGTGCAGCGGCGTGCTCACGATCACCGTCCCCAAGGCGGCGAGCGCCAAGCCCCGTCACATCGGGATAACCGAGAGCAGCGAACGCCAGGGCGGCTGAGACCGCCGGGATCCGGCTCCCTCCCGCGGCGGTCCCGCTTCGCCGGGTGCCGCCGCGGGCTTCGGAGGGCCATCCTGGCCGGTCCGGCGGTCACCGCATCGCTCCCGGCATGCACAACCCGGGCGTCACAGCAGGAGATTGAAGAGCGGCCAGACGGTCTCCCAGTGCTTGGTCTGCGGATTCTTCAGGTCCGGGTAGATAATCCTGAACGCCTTGGCGAGCGCCAGGCTGAGCCCGCCGACGATTTCCGGCAGCCTCGCCTCCGTCGCGTCGTCGGGTGCGCGGTCCAGCGGCGGGTGCGTGGCGAGCTGATCGAGGATGGGCTTCAACTCGATCTCGTGGTCGAGGTCCCGGAAGCGGTGGATGCTCTCCTGGAGCCCCTTGGTGATCGGCAGATCCCACGGCAGGATCACGTCCCGGGCGTTGGCCTTCGCGACCGCCTCGGCGATGAGCAGCAGATCGTAGAGTTTGGCGTCCACGAAGCCGCTGTAGCGCTTGAGGTCGTTCTTGTCCACATCAAGTCCCGCCGCCACCCGGAAGAACCGCTCGAACCTGGGCACGGACATCACCGTCATGGTCACCAACCTCCACTCGTCCGGCGCTGGGCGTAACCCGGCGCGCCTCGTCAGCGCCACCCTCGCTCGCCGGATGCGCGACCGCATGGGCCCCAGGAACCAATCGCACGGCCCGGCCTGCTGCCGACAGGTCGATGACCGCGCCAGGTCATGCTATGGACGCGGCTCCCACCGCCGCGGCGACACTCGGGGAGCGCCGTGAGGAGCACTCGGTCAGGTCAGCGGAGTCACGGAGGCGGCGGACAAGCGGCGGCTGTCCGGGCATGCCTCAGGTGGCCGGGCGCCACGGCGGGGCACACTGTCGCGGGACGGCCCCCGACAACCCCGTCCCGAGGTTCCCCATGGCGTTCGGACTGGCACACCGCGCATTGCGGCCACGGGTGCCTTTGCGTCACGGGGAGGGCGACAAGCACCATCTCACCAGCCTCGAGGGGCTGGCCGCGCTGTCCCTGGACGCGCTGAGCTCGGTCGCCTACGGCCCCGAGGCCATCGTGGTCGTCCTGGTCGCCGCCGTCACCGGGGCCCTTACCGCCACGCTGCCCATCACTGTCGTCATCACCGTCCTGCTCACCGTGCTGGTGATCTCCTACTGCCAGGTGATCGCCGTCCATCCGGACGGCGGCGGCGCCTACGCGGTGGCGAAGAAGAGCCTCGGGCAACGGGTGAGCCTGCTCGCCGCGGCGAGCCTGACCATCGACTACGTCCTCACCGTGGCCGTCAGCCTGGCCGCCGGCGCCGCCAGCCTCGCCTCCGCCTTCCCGCCCCTCTCCTCGCATCTGCTCGCCGTCTGCCTGGTGCTGCTCGCCCTGCTCACGGCCGTGAACCTGTGGGGAGTGGCCGAGAGCGCCCAGGTGCTGATGCTGCCGACCGTGCTGTTCATCGTCAGCATGCTCGGCATCGTCGTGATGGGAATCCTGCGCTCGCACCCCGCGGCCGTCGTCGGCGCGGCCCACCCCGTCCAGGCCACCGAGGCGCTGGGCGTTCTGCTGATCCTGAAAGCGTTCTCCTCGGGCTGCTCCGCCCTGACCGGGGTGGAGGCCATCGCCAACGGCGTGCCGATGTTCCGCGAGCCGCGCATCGAGCGGGCGCGGCACACCGAGCTGATGCTCGGCATGCTCCTCGGAGCGATGCTGCTCGGGATGGCGTATCTGATCCGCCGCGACCATGTCGCGCCGCGCGGCGGTGTAACGGTCCTCGCCCAGCTCGCCGCCGGGTCGTACGGAACCGGATGGCAGTACTACGCGACCAACCTCATCGTCACCCTTGTTCTCGCGCTCGCCGCGAACACCAGCTTCGGCGGCCTCCCGGTCCTGATGAGCCTGCTGGCGCGGGACGACCGGCTGCCCCACCTGTTCGGGCTGCGCGCGGAGCGGCCGGTGTACCGGTACGGGGTGGTGGCGCTGGCGCTGTTGTCGGCCGCGCTGCTCAGCGCGGTGGGGGGCGAGACCCACCGGCTGATCCCGCTGTTCGCCATCGGGGTGTTCACCGGCTTCACCATCAGCCAGGTCGGGCTGGTACGGCACTGGGCGACCGAGCAGCCGGAAGGGTGGCTGCGCCGGGCGATGATCAACGGTCTGGGGGCCGTGCTGACCACCGGGGCCGGTCTGGTCCTGCTGACCACCAAGTTCCTCGAAGGGGCCTGGGCGGTCGTCGTCGCGGTGCCGCTGCTGATGCTGCTGTTCACCCGCGTCCAGCGCTATTACACGGCGGCCGGCCGGGAACTCGGGCTCGGGCGGATCCCGCCGCCACCGGCGCGCACCATGAGCCTGGTCATCGTCCCGCTCGGCGAGGTCAGCAGGCTCGCGCAGCGCGCGCTGACGGCGGCGCTCGCCCTGGGCGACGAGGTCGTGGCGATCAGCGTCCAGGCCGAGCCCGAGAAGGCGCGGGCCCTGCAGGACACCTGGGAGCGCTGGAATCCCGGGGTGCGCCTGGAGATCATCGACAGCCCGCACCGGTCCCTGGTGCAGCCGGTGGTCGCGTATGTGCGGCGCGAGGCCGGGGGCGGCCGGGAGATCGCCGTTCTCATCCCCGAGGTCGAGCCCCGGCACCGGCGCTACAAGATCCTCCAGAACCGGCGCGGCCTGCTGCTGGCCACGGTCCTCAGGGCGCGCACCGATGTCGTCGTCTGCATGATGCCGTACCGCCTGCGCGTGTGAACGGGGCCCGCTCGGCGGGGGCTTGTGGTACCTCGCGTGGCGGGTGCCCGCGGGGTGGCGTGGTACGCGCAGCCCGCTCTCCTCGCCCGGCTGGCCAGGACCGGTCCTCGGCAAGGGGCGCGGCCCGCCATATTTATCGCAGGCGCCACAGCGTCTCGCGCTAGTGTGCCGCGCGTGAGCCTCTATGTCGTCGTAGGATTCGGGCCCGCCGGAACGGCCACCGCCCGGCTGCTGGCCGAACAGGGCCATGCGGTACGGGTCGTCACCACCTCGGGCCGCGCTCCGGAACCCGGTATCGAGCACGTCGCGCTGGACGCGACCGACAGCACCCGACTGATCGCGGCCGCGCGGGGCGCGGCCGCCATCTTCAGCTGCGCCGCACCGCCCTACCACCGCTGGGCGCGCCAGTGGCCGCCGCTGGCCACGTCGCTCTGCGCGGCGGCCGAGGCGACCGGGGCCGTCCTGGTCATGCTGGGCAACCTCTACGGCTACGGCCCGGTGGACGGCCCCATGACCGAGGACCTGCCGCTGTCGGCCACCACCACCAAGGGACGGGTGCGCGCCGCCGCCTGGCAGCAGGCGCGCGAACTCCACGAACAGGGCCGTATCAAGGCGGTCGAGGTGCGCGCCTCGGACTTCTTCGGGCCCGGGGTGACCGACGGGGGCCACCTGGCCGGACGGGTCATGCCACGAGTGCTGCGCGGCAAGCCGGTCTCCGCGCTCGGGGACCCGGACGCCCCGCACAGCTGGAGCTATCTCCCCGACGTGGCCAGGGCCCTGGTCGAGGTCGCGGGCGAGGAGCGGGCCTGGGGCCGGGCCTGGCACGTCCCGACGGAGCCCGCGCGCTCCACCCGGCAGATGGTCGACCGCCTCGCCGCCCAGTCGGGAACGGGGCCGGTCGCGGTGCGCGGGCTGCCGCCGGCCGTGCTGGCGGCCTTGGGCCTGGTCTCCCCGCTGATCCGCGAACTGAAGGAGATCCGCTACCAGTTCGACCGCCCCTTCGTCCTGGACGCGAGCGCCTACGAAGCCGCGTTCTCGGTACGGGCCACCCCGGTCGATCAGCAGGTCAAGGCGACGGTGGACTGGTGGCGCGAGCGATTGGCCGACACCGGATGACATCTGCGAGAGCGAAGGATTCCAACAGTGGACACAACCGCACCCCGGCGCGATGACATCGCGATCGTGGGAATGGCCTGCCGCTTACCGGGGGCCCGGAACGTCAACGAGTACTGGCGGCTCCTCACCGAGCCGCGGGCGCAGTTCTCCACCGTTCCGGACTCGCGGTGGCACGCCGCCGCCTTTCTCAGCGACAGCTTCCGCGACCCGGCCTCGGCCTATACGGACACCATGGCGCTGCTGCCGGACGTCGGCCACTTCGACGCGGCGCACTACGGCATCCCGCCACGCCGGGCCCGGTCGATGGATCCCCAGGCCCGGCTGCTGATCGACCTCGCCCGTGAGGCGATCCAGGACGCGGGATGGGAGGCCGAGGGCTTCGACCGCGAGGAGACCTCGGTGATCACGGCACTCACCGAGAGCGGCTACCGCGAGATCAGCACCCTGCGGATCCGGATGCGTCAGCTGGCCGGCGGCGAGTTCGGGGCGCGGGCGGCCGATCCCCGGTGGCCGGAGTCGGTGCGCGCGGTGGACGGGCTGCACGGCACGTCCGTGGCCGGGCTGCTGCTCAACATGGGCCCGAACACGGTCAGTTCGGTCTTCGATCTGCACGGCGAGAGCTACGCCCTGGACTCGGCGTGCTCCGGTGGCCTCATGGCGGTGGCCAACGCCGTGTTCGCGCTGCGCGCGGGCCGGTGCCGCATCGCCCTGGCCGGTGGCGCCCAACTCATCCTCACCCCCGACCTGTTGGTGGGGCTGTGCCGGATCGGCGCCATCTCGCGCCGCGGCACCTGCCTGCCCTTCGGCGCGGAGGCCGACGGCTTCGTCCTGGGCGAGGGGGCCGGGGTGCTGGTGCTGCGGCCGCTGGCCGACGCACTGGCCGCCGGCGACCGGGTCTACGCGGTGATCCGCGGTGTGGGAACGGCCAACGACGGGACGGTGCAGGGCGGTATGCACCCCCAGGCGGCCGGTCAGCTCCGGGCGCTGCGCCGGGCCTACCGCGACGCGGGCCTGCCCCCGGACTCGGTGGGCTACCTGGAGGCGCACGGCACCGGGACCACGGTCGGCGATCCGGTCGAGATCGGTGTGCTGCGCGAACTGCGCGGTGAGCGGGGCGCGCCCGCCTTCCTCGGCGCGGTGAAGGCGGTGGTCGGGCACGCGCTCAACGCCGCGGGGATCGCCGGACTCATCAAGACCGTCCTGGCCGTCCACCGGGGCGTGATACCGCCGCAGCCTGAGTTCGAGCCGGCCGACCGGGCGGGACTCGACGCGGCGGGGCTGACCATCCCGACCGAACCGACCCGGTGGCCGCGGTCCGGCCAGCCGCGCCGGGCGGGGGTGAGCGCCTTCGGCTTCGGCGGCACCGGTGTCCATCTGGTGGTGGAGGAGTGCGCCACGGCCCCCGCCCGTCCCGCACCGGACGAGGAACCGCAGCTGCTGGTGGTCAGCG
>NZ_BBOX01000064.1 GCF_001553455.1 Streptomyces hygroscopicus subsp. hygroscopicus | reverse complement strand
CCCCGCCACGCCCGGGAGCTGGCGCGCACCCTCGCCGACGACCGGCCGCCGCTGGCCGCGGTGGCGGACACCCTGGCCCGCCGGGCTCCCCTCGCCGAACGCCTCGCCCTGGTGGCGGCGGACACCGCCGACGCCGCCGCCAAGCTGACCGCGGCGGCCGACGCCGTGGCGGCCGGCCGCACCGGGCAGCTCGGTCCGGGCCAGGTGGCCGGTCCGGTGCCACCCGGTGAGCCGCCCGAGGCCGCCGTACCGGCGCCGGGTTCGCTGCCTGCCGAGGCACGCGCGGACGTGCTGGCCCGGCTCGCGGAGCGCGCGGTCACCGGCGCCGGGCTGCGGCCGGTGATGGAGCGCATACCCCCGTGCACCCTGCCGCCGAGTCCGCTCGCCCCGCGCCACCACTGGGCGGTGGACGCGTCGGCCCGCGAGGTGGGGCAGGCCCCGCACACCCCCGGAACAGTGGGGGAGAACCGGACCGGGCCGACGGGGGAGGACCGGACCGGGGTGGCGGGCTCGTTTGGGGCGGCGCGGGCCGGTGGGGCGCCCGCCGCCGCAATCGTGCTCGAGGAGGTGTCCCGGACCGGCGTCTTCCCCCTCACCGACCTGGACGAGCGGATGGAGCTGGTGACCGACCTCGGCTTCGACTCCCTGATGCTGCAGGAACTGGAGGTCAACATCGGCAAGCGGATACCGGGCTTCCGCACCGAGGAGATCTTCTCGCCCACCCTCACCGTGGAGCGGCTGGTCGCGCTGGTCGATCCGCACCTCACGGGCGAGCCGGTCCCCGGCGAGCCGCCGCCCCGGCAGCCGCGGGAGGACTGGGACGCCGCGACCGCACGCGTCGACGACTTCCCGGAGGTGCGGCAGTTCGAGGAGCGCCTGCGCTCGATCACCGGCAGTGGTGCGGACTTCCCTTACTTCCGGATCCACCAGGGCAACGTCCGCGCCACGACCGTGGTCGGCGGCCGGCCGTACCTGTCCTTCGGCAGCTACAACTACCTGGGGCTCTCCGGCCATCCGGCGGTGAACGAGGCCGTGCACGAGGCGGTGGACCGGTACGGCAGCTCGGTCTCCGCGAGTCGGGTGCTCTCCGGCGAACGGGAGCTGACCGTACGGCTGGAGCGGGCGCTCGCCGACTTCCTGGGCGTCGCGGACTGCGTGGCGCTGGTCAGCGGCCACGCCACCAATGTCACCGCGATAGGCCACCTGGTCGGCGCGCGGGACCTGGTGGTGCACGATGCGCTGGCCCACGACAGCATCCTCCAGGGCTGCGCCCTGTCCGGGGCGGCGCGGCGCCCGTTCGCCCACAACGACATCGGCCGGCTGGAACACCTGCTGCGGCGCAACCGGCCCCGGTTCAGACGGGTGCTGATCGTCGTCGAGGGCGCCTACAGCATGGACGGCGACCTGGTCGACCTGCCGGCCGTGATCGAGCTGAAGAGGCGCTACGGGGCTCTGCTGATGGTCGACGAGGCGCACAGCATCGGCACGGTGGGCGAACGCGGCCGTGGTGTCGGTGAGTTCTTCGGCGTCGACCGGTCCGAGGTGGACCTGTGGATGGGCACCCTCTCCAAGACCTTCGCCAGCTGCGGCGGTTACCTCGGCGGCTCGGCCCGGATGGTGCGGTGGCTGCGGCACACGCTGCCCGGCTTCGTCTACAGCGTCGGCCTCACCCCGGCCAACGCCGCCGCGGCGCTGGCCGCCACCGAGCTGATCGTCGCCGAACCGCACCGGGTGCGCGCCCTGCGCCGCAACGCGGAGCTGTTCCTCTCCCTGGCCGCCTCGGCGGGCCTGGCCACGGGCTCCAGCGCCCACACGCCGATCGTGCCGTGTCTCCTCGGCGATTCGGCGAGGACGCTGCGCGTCGCGGACCGCCTCTTCGACCGGGGGGTCATCGCGGACCCGATCTTCCACCCCGCCGTGGAGGAGGGGCTCGCCAGACTGCGGTTCTTCGTCACCAGCGAGCACCGCGAGGAGGACATCCGACGGGCCGTGTCGGTCCTGGCCGAGGAGGTGGCGGCCGCCGGCGGATGACTGGCGCATATCAGATCAGGGTGCGTTCGATCCGGCTGAGCATGGCGTCCGGTCCGGATTCCCCGGCTTCCCCGGCCGTGGGCACGCCACGCCCTTCCCGGGTGCCGCCCACCCGTTGGGAGAGCAGATAGGCGATGATCTCCGCCTCCTGTTCCTGAACGTCGTCGTAGGTCGCGCGCAGGAGCATGTCACGCACGAGGTCGGGGTCGAGGTTGGGGAAGAGGAGGCGGGCACTCGCCTCGTCCAGCCAGCCTGCCCCGCGATGGCAGCAGATGATGTGGCCCAGCTCGTGCAAGATGATGTGCTCCTGATGCGCGCTGGTCGTATTGGCGTCGTAGAAGATCAGGTCCTCGCCGCGGGCGGCGACCCACATCCCGCACGGGTGCGAGGCGGGCATCTGCATCGGGACCAGCGTGATCGGGCGGCCGCGGACCTCGCCGAGATGACGGCAGAGTTCGGCGACATCGGCCACCTCCGGCAGATCGAGGTCGGCGATCCGCTGCGCGCCGGCCTTCCGGAGCTTCTTGAGCTGGCTGCGGCGGTCCTGACCGGCCGACCGCCCCTTGCCGCCGCCTCTCACCCGGCCGCTCCCCTCACGTCCGCTCCGAGGGACCGGTATCCGAGGGGCCGGTATCCGAGGGATCGGTGACTGGCGGCAGCCCCTGGAGCTGCCGGTACTGGTCCATGATGGTCGTGATCGCCTGGAGGTTCTCCTTCTTCATCCCGGCCGCCCGCATCGCCACGGCGCGGACCCCCGCCTGCCGCAGCGCCTCGATGGCGGCGATCTCGCCGAGCACCGACTCGGCGACCTGGTCGTCGAAGAAGTAGGCGACCGACACGCCGAAGAAGCGCGCCAGGGCGGCCAGGAGATCCGGAGAGGGATTGGAGCGCTTGCCCGTCCGCAACTGCGACAGATACACGCCCCCGACCTTGAGCTCGGGGTTGGCCCGCTTCAGCTCCTCCGCCACCTCGGCGTTGGTCCAGTGCCTGCCCTTGGGACGCACCGTCTTGAAGAGGTTGTCCAGACGCACTGCCAGCATGGGCCGGTCATCGGTCCCGGACATCGCGAATCTCCCTCCCGTCACCCCCTCGGCTCATCGCAAGTTTCGCAGATTAGCGGTCAGTTGACAATCGGGCCCGAGTCCGCCACCGTGGGAACTCGCCGATAGCTGTCAGCTAACTTCGCTCACGGGGGTGGCCATGTTGGCCGACGGTTGAATCGGCCCGGACCCGGCCAGGCCTGATGGGCCGGATCCGGGCCGGGCCGGACGGGGAGACCCGTCCGGCCCGGCAGAAGGAACGGGGGAGTACGGGGGAGTACGGGGGAATCACGGGGGAAGTCCCGCCCGGCCCGACGGGGGCGGACCGGGCGGGATCCCTCAACGGGCCTTGCCGAGCCTGCGGTAGGCGGACGCCACCTTGGTCAGCCAGACGACCTCCGCGGTGAAGTTGCCGGTGTCGCGGTCCTCGAAGTCCCCGGTGTCCGCGTTGTCGGCGGGGACGGTGCCGGTGCGCTTGGCGTGCAGGGCCTGTCTGATCTGCGCCGCCTCGGCGAACGCCTGCCGGGTCTCCTCGCTGTCCCCGGGACCCACCCCGTCGCCACTGCCCGCGGTGCGGTCGATGTAGGGGCGCAACTCCCGCCATCCGTCCCGTATTTCGATGACCCGCCGGTGGAGGCGGTAGTCGAGGTCGGAGACCGAGGCCCCGGCCCCGGGCGGCTCCAGCACGATGTCCGGGGAGGACTCGTACAGGTCCCGCCAGAGCGGGTAGAGGGCCCGGTAGGACCGGTAACCGCGCGCCCACTCCAGCAGTTTGGTGACAGAGGCCCCCCAGGAGGAGATCGTCAGGCTGAGCGAGAGGGTGACGATGCCCAGTGCGCTGAAGACGGAGGCGGCGAGCGTCCAGGCGCCGATGTCGATCCCGCACGCGGCGGTGAGGACGTTGACCACCCTGGCCGCGCAGTAGAGGAACAGGATCACCGCGGCGACCGAGAGCAGCCGCAGGGCCTGCCGCAGCGAGGTCTTGCTCGCCATCCGGGCGTAGCGGCCGCACTGGCGCAGGATGGTGACGCACGGAACCGCCTGGGAGACCATGAAGACCAGGAGGTAGGTGAGGACCGCCGGCTGGCCGCTGCCGGTGTTGAAGTCCGAGGCCGGCCGGCCGGGGCCGTCGGCGACGAGGAACAGCGCCGTCAGCAGTACGGTGAGGCCGATGCCGGTGATCAGCCAGTAGCGGGCCTTGCGCCCCGCCTCCTCGGCGTCGGTCGCCCAGCGCAGCAGGATGATCTGCGCGCTGACGCAGAAGGCGACCGCCGACAGGTGCATCACCAGGATGGCGAGGTTGCCGACGCCCAGGAAGCGGTCGCTCCCCATGGCGACGGCACCCATGGTGAAGGTGAGGCTCTGGAGCGCCAGAGTGATCACCAGGGTGCGGTAGGCGGTCTCCCGCCGGCTGCGCCTGATCTGGAACAGCCGGTAGACGAGCGCGGCGTACGACGAGAGCGCCGCTATGACGAAGCAGAGTGTCTTGATGGTGTTCACGGCCCGTTCCCCCACAGGTGCCGCGCACGCGGCGGACGGCTCAGTCGGTGGTCTCGTCCAGGGGGACCTCGAGTCCGATCCCCTCGGCGGCCACCGCGATGGCGTAGTCGAAGAACGCGGACTCGTCCCGGACGCTGTCGTGGGTGCGGCTGAAGACCTGGAACACCAGCAGCCCGATCAGGTTGCTCCACAGCACGATGCCGCGCTCGATGACGTCCGAGAAGGGGGCCTCGGGGGCACCGCCGAACAGCTCCAGCGCCGCCGGCAGCAGCAGCGGCGGTCCCGGCACCGCCCGCCGGGGCGGGGTCAGTTCACCGGCCTCCAGCGCCGAACGCACGATGCCGGCCAGGACCGCGGGGGTGCGTGAGGCGGGCGGGACCGTGTCCTGCGGAGCGTGGTAGCCGGGAACGGGCGAGCCATAGATCAGCGTGAACTCGCCGGGGTTGGCGAAGGACCACGTCCGCAGCGCCCGGGTGACCGCGAGGAGCCGTGCGCCCGCCGGGGCGTGGGCGTCCCTGGCGGCCTGATCGGCCTGCTCCATCGCGGCGCCGGAGTCGTTGTAGGCGTCGATGAGCAGCGCGGTCAACAGGTCGTCCCGGTGCGGGAAGACGGCTTCCACATCGGCTGCGGCAAGGCCCCCCTCGCGGGCCACGGCCTCCAGGGACAGCCCTCCGGCGCCCAGTTTCACCAGCAGTTGACGCGCGGTGGCCTTGATGGCGGCCTGCGCTCCGGCGTTCTCGTCTAAGGCGCGTGTCGCGGAAACATCCATGGGCCAAACCGTACCGGTCGGTTGGGGCGGCGGTCGGCGCGGTCGCCCGGGCGCCCCGCCCGGGCGCTGTGATCCGCGCCACAGGGGTCTGCGGGGGAGTCGGGTCGTAGGACGGCGCTCGGGCGGGGTGGTGTGCGGCCCCCGGGCGGGCCGGTGTGCGGCCGTCGGTGGGGCGGGCCGGTGCGCGAGGGCCTCCGGCGGTTCCGCCCTCGCCGTGACGCGGCCCGCGGGCGCGAGGCGGTTCGTCCGGCGCTCGCACAGCGCGCGGTGGCGGGGCCTTGGGGGGACCGACGGCGAGCGGACGCGGCCGGACCGGCCGGTGGGCCCGCCCCGCCCCTCCCGTCCCGGCCCGGGAGTCCTGGCCCGGACACCAGGGAACGCAGCCGCCGCTGATCTGTCCCGCGTATCGGTCCAGCCCTATGGGGCTCCGGTGAGCAGAGCTTCGGCATGCTTGCGGAAAGCGGTGACCAGACGGCTGCGGTCGCCGGCGCGCGTGGCGAGTACGACCTGGCTCGGTTCGACCCCGTGCAACGGGACGGTGGTGAGGCTGGGGTGCAGGCCGGTCGCGTGGTCGAGGGGCGGCCCGATGGCCACGGCCTGCCCGGCGGCGATGAGTTCGTGTTTGTCCTCAAGGGCTTCGACCAGGGGGCCGTCGGGCGCGGGCCGCCCGTCGGGCCGGGGATCGAGCCGCCAGTAGGCGTTCAGCAACGGGTCGGACTGGCGTACGTGCGGGATCGGCTCGTCGGCGATGTCGTCGAGGGTGACCGACTCCTTGCCGGCCAGACGGTGGTCCCGCGGCACGACCAGCACGCGCGGTTCGTCGTAGAGGACGGTGACGCGCAGCCGGTCGGTGGGGAACGGCAGACGTGTCACTACCGCGTCGACGCGGTGCTCCAGCAGCGCGCCGCGCGAGTCGTTCCAGGCGAGCAGGCGGGTGTGGACCTCGGCATCGGGATTGCGGTCCCGCAGGGCCCGCACGGCTGCGGTGATGACCAGCCCCTTGCTGTAGCCGATGGTGATGCTGCTGGGCCGGGCCACGGCCCGGGTGCGGGCCATCGCCTCGACCGCGGCGCGCAGCAGCCCCTGGGCCTGGGGCAGGAAAACCTCGCCGGCCTCGCTGAGCCGGGTGCCGCGCGTGGTGCGGTCGAGAAGGCGGACGCCCACTTGCTGTTCGAGGCGGCGGATCTGCCGGCTCAGCGACGGCTGGGTGGTGTGCAGCGCCTCGGCGGCACGGCCGAAGTGCTGGTGCTCGGCGACCACCGTGAAGCACTGCACCAGCCGGAGGTCGAGGTCCACGGGTGCGGGGAAGCGTTCGGACACCACCCCACTCTAGCTGGTGTCATACGCAGACCGTATTACCTGTATCGGAACAATCATTGGACCGCGCGCTCGTCGCGGCCGCACCGTGTGACCATGACATCGGACAGCGTGACACCGTTTCGTATCGACATTCCGGACAGTGCCCTGAAGGATCTGAAGGACCGGCTCCACCGGGTACGCCTCGCCGGCCGGGAGACAGCGCCGGACAGCAGCCAGGGGGTGCAGCGGGAGCGCCTTGAGGAGCTGCTGGAGTACTGGGCCACCGGGTACGACTGGCGCGATCTGGAGCGGCGGCTCAACGAACTGGGCCAGTTCCGCACGACCATCGACGGTCTCGGCCTCCACTTCATGCACGTACGCTCACCCCGCCCCGACGCCACCCCCCTGTTGCTGCTGCACGGATGGCCGGGCTCGTTCCTGGAGTTCCTCAAGACCGTGGGCCCGCTCACCGAGCGCGGCTTCCACCTCGTCGTCCCCTCGATGCCCGGCTACGGCTTCTCCGACCAACCCGCCTCGACCGGCTGGGACCCGGACCGGATCGCCCGCGCGTACGGCGTGCTCATGCGGCGCCTCGGCTATGACTCCTACCTGGCCCAGGGAGGGGACTGGGGCGGTGTCGTCGCGACCCGCATGGGGGCGCAGCGCCCGGCGGGCCTGCGGGCGATCCACGTCAACTTCCCCGAGTTCCTCGCCGCACCACCGGTCGGCGACGACCCGACCCCTGAGGAGAAGGCCGCACTCGAACAGGGCAGCCGCTTCCTCGCCGTCCATTCCGGATACCACGTCGTGCAGCGCACCCGGCCGCAGACCATCGGCTACGCCCTGACCGACTCCCCGGCCGGGCAGGCCGCCTGGATCTACGAGAAGTTCCTCGACTGGGCCCGGCCCGACGCCCTCACCCCCGACGAGATCCTCGACCACATCTCCCTGTACTGGTTCACCGGCACCGCTGCTTCCTCCGCCCGCCTGTACTGGGAGTACGCCCGGCAGCCGCTCGCTCTGACCGAGCTGGACCTCCCCGTCGGGGTCAGCGTCTTCCCGGACGAACTGACGCGTACCCCGCGCATCTGGGCCGAGCGCGCCTATCACGACCTGCGCTACTTCAACGACGACATCCCCGCGGGCGGCCACTTCGCCGCTCTGGAGCAGCCTGAGCTGTTCGTCGAGGAGATCGTCACGTTCGCGCGGGCGGTGGCCGCATGAAGACGGTCGTGATCACTGGGGGCACGGACGGCATCGGGCGCGGCCTCGCCCGTATCTACCTCGAGCGTGGGGACCGGGTCGTGGTCGTCGGGACCGACAAGGCCAAGGCCGAGCCCGGCACCTGGTTCATCCGGGCCGACCTGGAGCTCATCGACGAGAACAGGCGGCTGATCGACCGGCTCTCCGCCGAGCTCGACACGATCGACGTCCTCATCCTGGGTGCCCGGTTCCAGCGCTCCAGGCGTACGGAGACCGCCGACGGCCTGGAGTCCAACTTCGCGCTGACCTACCTCAGCCGTTTCCTGCTCAGCCACGGCCTGGCCGGCCTACTCGGCCGCGCCGCCGATCCGGTCGTGCTCAACTTCGGCGGCGCCGGGCGTTTCGGGCCCCCACGGTGGGACGACCTTCAGCAGCGAACGCAATATCACGGCCTCACCGCGATGATCCAGGCCGGGATCCTCAACGCTGCGCTCGCGGTCGACTTCGTCGGCCGTCACCCCGCCATCCGGTACGTGAACAACTTCCCCGGCACCGTCGCCACGAGCTTCGCCGGCGACTACGACGAGGCCGAGGCCGCGCAGATCGGTCGTCTTCGCGCGACCGGTAAACCCGTCGAGACCGCCGTCAAGGAGATCCTGCCGTTCCTGGATTCCGGCACCCCGGGCCACCCCGTCGCCGTGAGCGAGGGAGTCGCCGTCCCCCTGGACCCTCAGGCATCCTCCCTCGCCGACGCACGACGGCTCTACGACTACACCCAGGAGGTGCTTGCCCGATGAAGTGGGTCAGCTACCGCTCCGCCGACGGCTCCACGCGCTGCGGCGTGGTGCACGACAACAAGATCCACGCCGTGGGCAGGGGCCTGTTGGAGCTGCTGCGCGCCGAAGGCGGACTGGAGGCCGCCGCGACCAGGGAACCGACCGAGATCGTCGAGCTGGCCACGGCCGACCTGCTGGCGCCGATACCGGTGCCCCCGGCGGTCCGGAACTTCGCCGCGTTCGAACGTCACATCAGCAACGCGGGTAAGGCAGCCGTTGGCGACGGCACGGTCAGCCCGGTCTGGTACGAATATCCGCTCTTCTTCTTCTCCAACCCGGCGGCGATCAAGGGGCCGTACGACGAGGTCCCCATCGCCCCGGGCGCTCAGTCGTGGGACTACGAGGTCGAGGTCGCCGCGGTGATCGCCGGGGACTGCTCGGACCTCGACGCCGCCGCGGCGGAGAATCACATCGCCGGCTACCTGGTCTACTGCGACTGGAGCGCACGCGACATCTCCGCGAGCGAGATGGGGTTCGTGTACGGCCCGTCCAAGAGCAAAGACAGCTCGACCAGCCTCGGCCCGTTCCTCGTCACCCCCGACGAGCTGGAGCCCTACCGCTCGGACCGGGGCTATGCGTTGCGGATGGACGGGTACGTCAACGACGAGCATTACGGCGGCGGCAGCTGGGACGAGATCCACTGGTCCATCGGCGAGATGCTGGCGCACGCGTCGCGCGGCACCACGCTGCGAGCCGGTGACATCATCGCCAGCGGCCCCGTGGGCACCGGCTGCATCCAGGAGTTGTCCGGCCACCGCCGCTACCTGGCCCCGGGAGACACGGTCCGGATCGAAGTGCGGGAACTCGGCGCGATCTGCGCACGGATCACCGCGCCAGAGCCGTCCTGACGTACCGGATACACCAGAGACGATCTTGCCCCTTGCCCCTTGCCAGGAGACCACCACGATGCATCTCACCAGCACCTTTGCCCGCGCTGACATGGACCTGAATGCCGTCCGCGAGGTCAGCCTCACCATCAACGCGACCCACCTGTTCGTCTACTTCATCCCCGAGGCACCGGAAGAGGCCGCCAAGCTGGGCGTGACCGAGTACGGACCGGCGTACTTCGCGTTCCGGTCAGCCCCGATGGGCGCGGTCCCGTGGCAGGTCACACTCGCGGCCTTCTACAACTTCAGTCCGCGGTCGGTGCGGGCCATGGCAGGCGTGTGGGATACGGCGAAGCCAGAGGAGTGGCAGGCCGCTCGCTTCGCAGCCGTCGGCCGTGCGCTGCACCGCGTCGGCGTGAACCTCACCGCCGATCAGATCGCCGAGGCACGATCGCTGATCGACCCGGTCGTCGCGAGCGCCGACTACGCCGGGAAGACGATGGCTGCCGCCAACGCCTCGGTCCCCCTCCCAGCCGATCCGCTCGTCGCGCTCTGGCAGCAGATCACGGTGTTGCGCGAGTGGCGCGGCGACGCGCATGTCACCGTGCTCGCCGCCAACGGCCTCGGGCCGTGTGACTGCAACGTTCTGCAAACCGCGACAGGTCACTTCCCGGAAGCGATCGCGCGTGCCACCCGGCTGTGGGACGACGAGGAGGTGGCCGCGGCAACGACACGCCTCGTCGCACGCGGCTGGCTCGACGCCGACGGCACCGCTACCGATGCCGGCTTCGCGGCGCGCGAGCGGATCGAGGTCGAGACCGACGAGCACTGCGCTGCGCTGTGGACGCCGATCGGCGACGCCGACGTCCGTCGCCTCACCTCGCTCATCATGCCGATCCACGACGCGTTCACCGCGGCCGGGACATACCCCTTCCGCGTGGAGATGGCAGACACGCGGTCCGCCGGTCCGGAGGCCGCCGGGTAGGCGTTGTTCTCGTACAACCGCGGCGAACGGACATGCGAACGGACATGGAGCGCGGGATGACGCCGGGGGCTGGACCGGGCGCGAGGGGCGACGGTACGGCGATCGGCGCGAAGCCGCCCGTCTTTCCCGTCACCGCGATCGACGCCCCGGTCCTGCCGGAGGATCGCGGAACGCGACCCCGCCGCACGTGACACTCCTTGTTTGCGGCCGGTGACAGCGTTTTTGCCGTCAGCCTGGTCCAACCCTGAAAGTTACCGGCGGGTTACTTGTTCTCTGATGTCCGGGCCGGGGCTCCGGGGCCGTCCCTGGTGCCGCGGTCCTGTTGACGTCCGGCGGGCTTCGTCATAACGTTCCGATCCGGATCGAAACGTTATACGGAAGGAGCCGCCATGAAGGCCGCGGTCGTCAGGTCGTCCGGTGAACTGGCCGTGAGCGAGGTGCCGGAACCCGTGCCCGGCCCCGGCCAGGTGCTCGTGGACATCGACGCGATCGGCGTCGGCTACGTGGACGTCATGGCCCGGCGGGGCGAGTACCCGTACTTCCCCGGCGAGGGGGCGGTGCCCGGCCTGGAAGCGGCCGGCCGGGTCACGGCGGTCGGGCCGGACGCGCCCGAGGGCCTGGCCGGGCAGCGGGTGCTGGCCCTGCCGGCGTTCGGCGGTTACGCCGAGAAGGCCGTCGTCGACGCCGACCGGGTGCTTCCGGCTCCGCGCGGGGCCGACGCGGCCGACGTGGTCGGCCTGGGAGTCAACGCGCTGGTGGCCGAGGTCGCGCTGCACCGGGCGGCGGTGGCCGCCGGAGAGCGTGTGCTGGTCCGGGGCGCCGGCGGCGGGATCGGCGTGCACGCCACCCGGATCGCACACGCCCGCGGAGCCGAGGTCACCGCCGTCACCTCGTCCCCGGCCCGGGGCGAACGCCTGCGCGCCCTGGGCGCCGCCCGCGTGGTCGACCGGACCCAGTCCGCCGTGCCCGAGGAGACCTACGACGTCGTCGTGGACACGGTCGCCGGCCCGGAGCTGGGCGAACACCTCGGACTCCTGCGGCCCAACGGCCGCTACGTCCTCTGCGGCGGCGCCGGTGGCGTGCCCGGACCGGAATCCTTCGGGCCGCTGCTGAGCGACTTCCACAAGTCGCCCACGCTGTTCGCGCTCAGCCTGAACTCGGTGTCCCCGGAAGACCTCCGGCTCTCCTGGAAGCGGATCACGGCGCTGCTGGCGGAAGGCCGGCTGTCGGCCGTGCTCGACCGGCGCTTCCCGCTCACCGAGGCCGAGGCCGCACTGCGGCGGGTGGAGAGCGGAAAGGTGTTCGGCAAGGTCGTGCTGCTCCCCCGGTAAGGTGGCCGGGCGACGGGTTTCAGGGTGGTTCCGGGAGAGTTCGATGGCACGGCGGCGGGACGAGCGGATCGACCACGCCGTGCTGGCCGCGGTGACCGAACTCGTCCGCGAAGTCGGTTACCCGGCCCTGACCATGGAGGCCATCGCCCAGCGGGCGGGCACCACCAAACCCGCCATCCGCCGACGCTGGAAGAGCCAGAAACACCTGGTCGTCGAGGCCATGGCGCGGGACAGGGCCGGTGTGGTGGAGATGGACACCGGATGCACACACTGCGACATCGTCGGACATCTCGAGGCGCTCCGGCTCGCGATGGACGACCCGGCCCTCGGCCATGTGCTCCCCGCGCTGGTGGCCGATCTCGCGGACGACCCCGAGCTGCGGGAGAGCTTCCTCGCCGCGGTCTGGGGGCCCCGCCGGGAGGCGTGCCTGGCCTCCCTGCGGAAGGGGAGGGCGCGCGGTGACCTCCGCCCCGGTCTGGACACCGATCTCGTGCTGGACCTGTTCGCCGCCCCCATCGTCTTCCGGGCGCTCTTCGGCCACTCGGCACTCGGCCCGGAGTTCTCGGAGGACGTCGCACTCGCCGTGCTGTCCGGAGTCGGAAGCGGTCGCGGACGCCACTGCACGCGGAGCGGCTGACACCGGCGGGCGTCACCGGGCGGCGAGGCGCCCACCGGCCGCTCGGCCCGTGGTGCGGGGGTCAGCCGGTCTTGCGCGCCACACCGCCGTAGTAGCCGATCTCACCGGGCCGGGTCGGCGGCGGGGCGTCCGGGCGCCAGAACGGGACCTGGACCAGACCGGGCTCGACCAGGGTGAAGCCGTCGAAGAACCGCTCGATCTCGGCGTGGGAACGCAGGTTCAACGGTGCGGTGGCCTTGTCGTACACCGCCTGGGCCGCGCTGCGGTCGGCGAAGTCGCCCGTGGCGTGGGAGAGCACCAGACAGCTTCCGGCCGGCAGCGCGTCGCGCAGGGTGGCGACCACCCGCGCCGGCTCCTCCGCCTCGGTGAGGAAGTGGACGATGGCGACCAGGAGCACCGCGACCGGCTCGTCGAAGTCGATGACCCGGCGGACGTCGGGGTGGTCCACGATGCCCCGCGGATCACGCAGGTCGGCCAGGGCGATGCTGGTCGCGGCGGAGCCGCTGAGGAGCACATTGGCGTAGGTGTTGACGATCGGGTCGTTGTCGACGTACGCGACCCGCACGTCCGGGGCCATCTCCTGGGCGATCTCGTGCACATGGGGCGAACTGGGCAGCCCGGTGCCGATGTCGAGGATCTGCCGGATACCGCCGCCGACCACGTACCGCACCGCGCGCCGCAGGAAGTCGCGGTTGGCCCGCACGCCCAGCCGCACCTCGGGCGCCGCGGCCGCGAGCCGGTCACCGGCCTCGCGGTCCACCTCGTAGTTGTTCTTGCCGCCCAGCAGATAGTCGTAGATGCGCGCGGGGTGCGGCCTGGCGGTATCGATCTGCTCGGCGCGGAAGCCGTTCTCTGTCACGCTGCACTCCTCTCGGCAACCGTCACGGCCCCGTTCCGCGTCCGGCTGACGGACAGCTTCCCATAGGGCTCACCGGGCGTGCCGACCCTGCCTCCGGTGCGACGTCACCGTTCATCCGCGGGCGGTCCGCTGCGGCGTCCGGCTTTCGGCTTTCGGCGATCCGGGGGTCCCGCGGGAACCCCGCTGTCCGTGCCGCTGTCCATCCCGCCCGCGCCGCCGAGCCCCCGGTCGGCGGGGAACTCCCCGGCGGCTGAGTGCCGTTCTCCGCGAGGACCGGGTGCCGCCTCCGCGATGGCGGTGGTGGCCGGACCGGTCAGCTCTGGGCGGCTGCCGCGGCGGCGCGCTCCTCGCCCTTGCGGCGCGAGTGCTTGCCGTACCAGGCCGTCCACAGGCCGAGGGCACCCAGCACGCCGTAGATCAGGACCGGGCTCAGGACCACCATGGTGTCCGTTCTCAGGGTGAAGGCCAGCGCCACCCGGACCCCGGACTCCAGGCAGTAGGCCACGCCCCAGACCGCCGTCATCGTGATGATGCTTCTGCGGAAGCCTTCGATCTCCCACAGGCCGTTCCACCACGCGGTGCTCGCGGCGGTGCCGTCGGTGGCGAACTTGCGCCCGAAGTAGAACATCAGCGGGCGCGGCGCCATGAGTGTCGCCAGGCACAGCAGCCCGAACAGCCCCGTGACGGCCGAGTCCTTGACCAGCAGGGCGCGGGCCGAGTGCGCGCCGACGAGCGAGACCACGGCCGTGATCACCAGGAACACCATGGTGACGACGGCGAATTCGTCGAGGCGGCGCCGCCAGGCCAGGTGGACGACGCTGTCCAGCACCGGCCAGGCGCTGCTGAGCAGCAGCGCGGGGCATTCGCCCCAGCCCTGATCGCGCAGTGCGTTGTACGTGATGATCGGTGCGGCCACGTTGAGGCTGAGCGTCACGGCCCAGCCGACGGCGGCGGCGCGCCTGGACCGGGCGGGCGCTGCCGGACGTTCGCTGAAGCGGGTCGCCCCGGTCCGGGATGCGCTCCGAGCGCCTTGCGTGGTCGTGGTGTCCTGAGTGAGCACGGTTCCCCTGTAAGCGTTCCGGGTCGTGTGGAAAGGGCGAAGGTAAAACAGACCCGGCAACAGGGGACAGGGCTGGGGCGCCAAGTGTCGCCAAAATCTCCATGGAAGCTCGTTTCAAGAGGGCGATGATGAGCAAAGAGCCGCTCGGGTTCACTTTCTGGCGCCCGGTCAGAATTCCTCGGAGAGCGCGGGCCCGCACATCGCCGCACCCCGAGAATTCCCCCCGTAAACAACTGTTTCCGTGTATTGCAGTTACACCGGAAAATCCCTTCCAGTAGTGCTGATAGTGGGTCATCACGGGGCTCGCGCCCGGCGTCGGGGCGCCCGGGGAGGAGCGATCCGCCGTGGCCGCTCCGCGCTGGCGGCGGCCCGGCCACCGCTCCTCACGGTGAACGTTCGGTTAACGCCGCCGAGCGGCGCTTTTCGGCCAGCTTCGGTCCGCACCTGGAACTGATCCCCGCCGCGGACAAACCTGTGGGACGTGCACGTGCCCCTTGATCCCACGTCACGGAAGGACCACCCCCCATGTGGCACCGACGCATCGAAGAGACCGCGCCCCGGAGAACCCGAACACCCGGCGCCCGCGTCCTCACGGCCGGCTGCGCGCTGGCCGCCCTCGCCCTGACGGCGGGCCCCGCTCCCGGCGCCCTGGCCGCCCCCGCCCCCACCCCCGCGCCGGGCGCCGCCGGGTCC
>NZ_BBOX01000063.1 GCF_001553455.1 Streptomyces hygroscopicus subsp. hygroscopicus | reverse complement strand
GCGCACACCGTCACCCTGGTCACCGGCGAGCGCGTCACGCTCCGCGGGGACGGGACGGTCGTGGTGACGGCGCGTCCGGGCGCGACGGCGGACTATGTCACGCGGCGCTCGGACAACGATGTCTTCGTCATTCCGATGACCGCGCTGCCCTATCTGGGCGGCACCCTGGATCCCGCGCTGTTCAATGTGTCCGCCCTGGTCAAGGCCGGTGTCACCACCACGACTCCGGTACGCGTCAAGGCCACCGGGGGCGCCACCGCACCGCCGTCGGGCCCCGCGTTCGGCGCGGCGCTGGCGAAGCAGGCCGCCGCCGAGGCGGCCGAGGGCTCCGTCGGCGGCGGCCCGCTGTTCGGCGGTGTCACCTCCGTGGCGCCGGCGGTCGCGTCGGCCGGCGCGCACACCGCCCCGCGTCCGGGGCCGCGGGCGGACCACCCGGTGAAGGTCACCGTGCTCGGTCCGGACGGCCGACCCCGCCCGGGGACCACCTCGTTCGGGCTGGCCAGCGTCGACGACGCCGCGCGCTACCAGGAGCCGAACCTCCAGGCCGTCGACGGGGCGGCACAGCTGGAGGTCCCCGCGGGCCACTACACCGCGCAGGTCACCGCCCCCACCTTCGGCAGTGACGGCGAGGCTGACGACATACGCCTGGCCACCGCCGAGTTCACCGTCCCCGACGGCGCCACCGGAACCGAGGTCGTGCTCGACCTGCGCAAGGCCACCCAGCAGGTCACCTTCTCGACCCCGAGGACGGCGCGGGAGAGCCAGCTCATCCTCGACTACCTGCGCCAGGACACCAAGCACGCCACGGCGATCCACACCACCACCGGCGTCGCCGGCGGGGTGCCCACCTTCGTACAGCCCTCCGCCCGGCCCGTCACCAGGGGCGGTCTGCGCTTCAACGTGTACACCCACCGGGACGCGCCCAGCGAGGCGGCCGAGCCCTATTCCTATGACCTCAAGCTGGCCAACCCGGCCGGTGTGATCGCGAGGAACCAGCACTACACGGTCACCGGACGCCAACTGGCCACGGTGCGGACCAATTACCACAGCGACACGCCGGGCCGCGCCCAAGAGGTCGCACGCCTGATGTACCTGCCGTACGAGACCGGCGGCGGCACGCTGTCCCAGCTGTTCAAGACACCGGCCCGGCGCACCGAGTACATCGGCGGCTCGCCCGGCACCTCGTACCACGACTGGCTCAAGGCCGGGGAACGGCGCTTCGTGTCCCAGAAGCAGCCCCTCACGCCGGGCAGGACCACCACGGTCGACTGGCTGCGCGGCCCGCTGGTCCCCGGCTTCACCGAGCCCGCGCGGGGCGCCGCCACCCTGGGCGAGACGTGGTACTGCGCGGCGTGCCGCAAGGGCGACGCCCTCACCTTCTCCCTGGCCACGGTGACGGACTCGGCCGGGCACAAGGACCTCGCGTTCCCGTCCGACATCTCCTCCTCGCACTTCGCGGTGGTATCCGGTGACACGACCCTGTACGAGAGCGACGGCATCTCCGGCGGCGTCCTGACCGTGCCGCCCGAGAAGGCCGCGTACAAGGTCGTCTACGACCAGACCAGGACCAACAGCGACTTCCGCCAGTCGCTGACCACCCACACCGAATGGACCTTCTCCTCCGGCCACTCCGGCGGCAAGACCGTGCCGGACGACTGGACGTGCGTGTCGGAGCAGGGCGAGTACGACGGGCCCGACGCGTGCTCGGCGCTGCCGGTCGTCGTCCCGCACTACCAGCTCGGCGCCGCGCTGGACGGCACCAGCCCGGCCGGCGAGGACCACCTCGTGGTCAGGTTCGGGCACGCGCCGGGCGCGGTGGCTCCGCCGGCCGTCACCAAGGCGACGGTCGAGGTGTCCTTCGACGACGGGGAGCGGTGGACCAAGGCGTCCACCACCTCGCTCGGCAAGGGCCGGTTCCGCGCGGACTGGACCACTCCGGACACCGCGGCGGGCCGGGACGCGTCCCTGCGCGTCACCGGCACCGACGCGGACGGCAACGCGGTGACGCAGACGGTGAAGAGCGCGTTCACCGTGGCCCCGGCCCAGGGCTGAGGCCGCGGGGGAGCGCTGACGAGGGGGCAGGGGCCGCTGGTGTCGCACGGCGGCCCCCGCTCACCGCCGAGTGGCCCCTGCCCGCCGCGGTACCAGCCGCGGTGCCAGGGGAGTCGGGCCGATCACTGGTGCCAGTCGAGATGAGCAACGCCGGGCCCGGTGGCCGCCGATGGGCGTACCGCGCCCGGCTCCGGGCCCCGCTCCGGCCGGGCGCCGCCCCCGCGGTCCCGGCCCCCGCGGTTCCGGTCCCCGGCGGTCCCTCGGCAGTCCCGGCGCCACGCGGTCCCGGTCCCTGCGGTCCCTGCCCCCTGCGGTCCCGGTCCCCGCGGTCCCGGCTCCCGTGGTCCCGCGCGCTCAGGTGTTCTTCGCCCAGTGCCTGGTCACCGTGGTGACGGCCGCCGCCGCGGACCGGATCCGGGGGGCGCTGGTGCGCACCGACCGGGCGAACTCGATGTGCAGGAACCTCACGTGCCGGGCGGCGGCCCGGCGGCCCTGGACGTTGTCCCGGCCCTCCAGGGGGCAGTCGCGGGCCCAGGCACGGCAGACGGTGAAGTGCCGTGCGGTCAGGGCGGCCGCGAGCCGGCGGGCGTCCGCGCGGCCCGCCGGGCCCTTGCCGGTGGAGGCGACGACGTCCCGGCCCGGGGCGGAGTCGTCGGCGAAACCGTGGATCTGGACCCCGGGCAGACCGCGCCGGGCGAGTTCGGCGCAGACCGCGTCGAAGACGGAGTCCGTGCGGTGGGCGACGTCGGCGGCGTCGCCCGCCCCGGCCCTGCGGTGGGCACCGGCGAGCACCAGGACGCCGCCGGGGGAGTCCAGCAGCACCCGCGCACCGAGGCGTTCGGTGTCCGCGTCGGCGACCGGGTGCGGCACCTGGACCGACCAGCGGGCGGGCGCGGAGAGGTCGATGTACACCCGGGCCCAGCCGCGCGGGGTGGGGCCGTCCTCGGTGCGGTCGGACAGCTCGGCGAAGCGGCGGCCGGTGGTGGCGTCGGTGAGGGTGCGCAGCCGGAAGTCGACGTCGGAGAGGAGCGGGCGGGCGCGGGCCGGGTGTCCGTCGAGGATCAGGCCCACCGCGTCGGCGACGGCCCGGCGTTCGGCGCGGCGCGGCTCCCGGTAGCCGGAGCCGGGGTCCAGCCGGGCCGTGAAGTCGGTGATCCTGCGCGCCAGCGGGACCTCGGGGCCACTCGGCCCGGAGGGGGCCGGGCCGTCGTCGCCGGTCGGGTGGCCGATCCTGTACGTACTGAATCCGATCACCAGCCCGCCGAACACGACAGCCAGAGCCACCATGATGATCGACTTTGCTTGGAGTCCCGCCATGATCGCCTCATCATAATCACCGCCGTGCATGGGCATATCGGGATGAAGCGGGCGAAAAATGGCCAGCGGGTGAACGACCGGCAAAGAATGTGAGGATATCGTTTGCCCAGTCCTGATCGAGAGCAAACGGGTTTTCTCACTTTTTCTTTAAGATGTGCAACCCTTTGATCCTTCTGACGGTCTGACGGTCCGGATCGCACTCGAGTGCGCTCTGTGATGTGAGTTGCATGAGAGGAGCACATCTGTGGCCGCTTCGCGCTCGAAGCGGCGGCACAAGGTCCGCCGACGGGCCGACATGTCACTCTTGGGGGGTATTCGTCCCCCTATAGCCGTGCTGTCGGTCCTGCTTCTCTCCCTTGCCGGAATCACCGCCCTGACCCTGGGCAAACCGGACAGCGCCCTGGTCCCCAAGGCGGTTCTCAGCTCGCAGCAGTACGTCGCCGAAGACGGCGCCATCGCACTGCGGGCGTCACTGGACGAGTCGGTCGCCGATCTCACCGGCACCGCGACCCTGTTCAACGAGGGCCGCCCGGTCTCCGCCGACACCGTCCTGGACAAGGTCGGCAACGTCTACCAGAAGTGGCGGGGCACCGCCGTCCTGGAGATCTCGTCCGGCAAGATGCTCGCCGCCCGCGGCGAGAACGTCCCGCTGACCGCGATCGACCTCGGCGAACTCTCCCGCGCCGACGGGCTGGCCCCGCGCATGGTGCGCCTGGAGAACGGCCAGACCCGGCTGATCATCCTCGCCCTGCTGTCCTGGAAGGGCCAGCCGCAGCAGCTGCTCGTCGCCTCCAGCACCCTCAGCTTCCCCGGCGTCGACCTCGGCCCGGGGCGCGCCATCGGCGTCGTCGACTCCACCGGCCGGCTGCTGTCCACCCACGGCGCCCTGGACGGCGACCGGGCCCGCGAGCAGCTCGCCGCCTTCGCTAAGACCGCCGCCCGCAAGGGCCGCCAGCACCCCGTCAAGGCCAAGGCCCCCGGCTCGGGCGGCTACACCGGCGTCAGCGGCCACCTCACCGGGGACACCGCCGGGGACGTCCGTACCGTCGGCGGCTACGCCACGCTCGCCGCGCCCCAGCCCGGTGACACCACCACCGCCAGCGACCTCGGCCTGACCGTCGTCACCCAGGTCGGCGTGCCCGCCCACGCCTCCCAGATCACCCGCCCCGCCTTCGGTCTGGCCGCCGCGGGCGCCCTGCTGCTCATCGGCGGGCTCGCGGTGGTGGTGCTGTTCGGCACCGTGCAGCGTCCGCTGATCCGGCTGTTCCTGGAGAGCCGCCGGCTCACCCGGGGCGACCTCGCCCGTCCGGTGAGCGTGCCCAGGGCCGGCGAGGCCGCCCGGGTGGGCGCCGCCCTCGAGCGCCTGCGCCGGCAGCTCCAGGGCGACCCCGCCGACGCGGCGG
>NZ_BBOX01000062.1 GCF_001553455.1 Streptomyces hygroscopicus subsp. hygroscopicus | reverse complement strand
CCCCGCCGTGCGCAAGGGCCTGGGCGCCCGCGCCCTGCTCGCCCTCTGCGCCGTCCTGCTGCTGGTCTGGTCGATCCCGCTGATGCTGCTGCTCAACCGCGCCGACTCCTCGGTCAAGGTCCCGGACCAGATCGTCCACGACCAGCGGGCCCGCACCGTCACCCTCAGCGACCGGGTCCGCCGCGCGCTCAACGAGGGCCACGCCGACCTGTCCGCGGTCGCCGCCCTGATCGGCGACCGCACCGCCTCCGAGGACATGAAGAAGGTCCTGGAGCGCACCCTGCAGGAGCACGACCGCTACCAGTCGCTGTACGTCCTCGGCGCCGACGGCCGGATCCTGGCGCGGGCCGGCCACTCCCCGCACCACACGGCCGGCGAGGGCCCCTCCGACCAGGCCATCGAGGTGACCGGTGAGGGCGGCAAGAAGCCCGTGGTCACCGCCACCGCCGAGGCCCCCGGGCGGGGCGGCGCCGCCGTGGTCGGCGAGTTCCGCATCGAGTTCGTCAACGCGCTGCTGGGCCGCCAGGGCATGGGCGAGGTCCGCGTGGTCGACGCCAAGGGCCGGGTCATCGGCGCCGACTCCGGGTACTTCGCCTTCGAGAAGGCCCCCTCGTACCTGACCTCGCTGCTCGCCGGGAAGCGGGCACAGGCCACCGTCCAGCGCGGTGGCACGGTACGGGTCGCGGCCGTCGCGCCGTTCGACGGCGGCGGTGCGGCCAAGTCGCTGGGGTGGAGCGTGGTCAGCTGGCAGCCCGCATCCGGCCTGGCGATCCCGGAGTACAGCCTGCAGAACCGGACCGTGCTGGCCGGTCTGCTCGGGCTGACCGCCGCGGCCGCCTGCCTGGGCTGGCTGCACATCGTCGTCGTACGGCCCCTGCGGGCGCTGGCCGGACAGGCCGAGGCGCTCGCCGCCGGCGACCGCAAGACCGTGCTGTTCCCGCGCCACCACGATGAGGTCGGCGCCGTTGTCCGGAGCCTGGAGCTGATCCGGCAGCAGCTCCAGGGGCAGCCCCGCAAACGGGACGGCGGCAGCCGGACCCCCGCCGGAGTCGGAAGGAACTGAGGCCCCCACCGTGCTCTTCCTCTACACCGTGCTCGTGGTGTGCGAGGCCGTTCTGCTGATCGCCGGCATCGTCGAACAGCGGCGGCACCAGACCAACCTCGACATGATCCCCACCCGGGTCCTGGTCAACGGCATCCGCGGCAAGTCCTCCATCACCCGGCTGTGCGCGGGCGCCCTGCGCGGCGGCGGTCTGACCACGGTCGCCAAGACCACCGGTACGGCGGCCCGCTTCATCCACCCGGACGCCACCGAGGAACCCGTCTACCGCAAGTTCGGCATCGCCAACGTGGTCGAGCAGATCGGCATCGTGCGCCGCGCCGCCGCCTACCACCCGGACGCGCTCGTCATCGAGTGCATGGCGGTCATGCCGGCGCTCCAGGAGATCAACCAGTCCAAGCTGATCCGCTCCACCATCGGCGTGCTGTGCAACGTCCGCGAGGACCACCTGGCCGAGATGGGCCCGACCCTCGACGACGTGGCGCGCTCACTGTGCCGGTCCATGCCCGAGGGCGGCATCTGCGTCACCGCCGAGCAGGAACGGTTCCACATCCTCCAGGAGGAGGCGGACGCCCGGAACTGCCGGCTGATCTACGCCGACCCCGAGACGGTCAGCGACGAGGAGCTGCGCGGCTTCAGCTGGTTTACCTTCAAGGAGAACGTGGCCATCGCGCTCGCCGTCGCCGAGCTGGTGGGCGTGGACCGCCAGACCGCCCTGCAGGGCATGTACGACGCCCCGCCGGACCCCGGTGTGCTCTCCGTCGAGCGGTACGTCACCGAGGACGGCAAGAAGCTGCGCTTCGCCAACGTCTTCGCGGCCAACGACCCCGAGTCGACGCTGATGAACATCAACCAGCTGCTCGACCTCGGCGCCATCCACCGCCCGCTGAACGTCGTGATCAACTGCCGCCCCGACCGCGTCGAGCGCAACGGCCAGATGGGCGAGATCATCCCCGATCTCGACCCCGAGCGGGTCTTCGTGATCGGCCACCCGGCCAAATCCGCCATCGACGCCATCCCGGCCGAGTTCCGGGGCCGCGCGGTCGACCTCGGCGGCGACCGCCGGGACCCCGAGGAGTTCATGGCCGAGCTGATCGGCCGGCTCGGCCCCGACTCCTCCCTGGTCGCCATTGGCAACATCCACGGCCAGGGCGAACTCCTGCTGGAGCACCTCGCCGAGCTGCCGGCCGACGACAGCGCCGACGACAGCGCCGACGACGCCCCGGAGGCACCGGTGGCCGACGAACGGCACGTCGAGCACGTGGAGACGGTCCAGCTCTACGCCCCCCGGCTGGACCCCTACCAGAGGTACCCGGAGGCGTACGAGACCCGGTACGCGCCCCAGGCGCAGGTGCCGCAGCAGCGCACCGCCGAGCGGCCGTATCCGCGCCCGGACCACGGCCAGGACTCCCGGGAGCCGTGGCCCGCGGTGGCACCGGCCCCCGAACCCTCCCAGCCCCGCGGCATGTTCGAGCCGCGCGTCCCGCCCGCCCCGCCCGCCGACGACTCTCAGCAGTGGCAGAACCCAGGAGAGCAGCACCGTTGATCCCCTCCGTCCTCACCCCCGAGATCGCCGCCATCGGCATCGCGATCGGGCTGCTCTTCTCGCTGGTCTGCTACCTGACCACCAACCTCTCGCCCGGCGGCATGATCACCCCGGGCTGGCTGGCGCTGACCCTGGTCGAGGACCTCCAGCGGGCCGCGATGGTGGTCGGCGTGACCGTGCTCACCTACGCCGGCACGCTGCTCATGCAGAAGTACGTGATCCTCTACGGCAAGCGGCTGTTCGCCGCGGTGGTGCTGCTCGGCGTGACCCTCCAGGCGACCGTGATGATCATTCTGTCGATGGAGTTCCCGCTGATGTACGCGAACCAGACCCTCGGCTTCATCGTCCCCGGCCTGATCGCCTACCAGCTGGTCCGCCAGCCCAGGGGAGCCACCCTGCTGTCCACCGGATCGGTGACGCTGATGGCCTATGTCGTCCTCACCGCCGGAATCCTCCTCGGCGTCATGCCGTCCGCCTGACCCACCCTCCGGAGTCGATCCCATGCCACTCAAGAAGAAGCGCCCCGTTCTGCACGCCGTCACCGTGCTCGCGCTGCTCGGCGCCAGCGGCTATCTGACCGTGGAGCTCAGGAAGGACGAGCAGGCCAAAACGCCCGCCGCGCAGGCCGTCATCGACGAGCCGAACCTGGAGAACGGCAGCGGTCAGCAGAGCGGCAAGCAGACCTGGGAGCGGCTGAAGAACCCGGCCCGCACCGTGCTGCGGGGCGCCGGCGGCCAGGTCCTGGCCACCTTCACCGACCACGCCCGCACCGCCACCCTGCGCGGTCCCTCCCGTACCTTCAGCGAGCCCGCCAACACCACGTCCAAGGTGGTCACCGAGGACTGGGTGCGGCTGATGCCGGAGCCGTGGACCAAGGGCGCCGAGAAGGAGCAGTGGTTCAAGGACTGGTTCAAGGAGTACTACGGCAGCGAGGAGGACGACATCTTCGCGATCGCCTTCCAGTACGTGCAGGGCGCGCCGGTCAAGAAGGACTCCGAGGGCATCCCGTACGCCGGCGACGCGGTCTTCGGGCCGTTCAAGCCGGACGGCGTGGACCGTCTGGAGCAGAACGACTTCTACGACTACCTCGGCATCCCCTACACCTTCCGCAACGGCACCACGCTGTCCCCGCGCCAGGACCGCTACCGGGCGCTGGACTGCTCCGGCTTCATGCGCATGGTGTGGGGCTACCGCGCCCGCTACCCCCTGATGGCGACCAACTCCTCCGGCGACGGCCTGCCCCGCACCGCCGACGGCATGGCCCGCTCCAGGACCGGTGTCGACATCATCAAGATCCAGGGCCCCGCGCCGTGGTACACCCGGCCGACCAACATCGACGTCCTCCAATCCGGTGACCTGCTGTTCTTCAAGATGGACCACCGCACCGGGAACCACATGGACCATGTCGCCCTCTATCTGGGCCTGGACACCGAGGGCCACCGGATCTTCATCTCCAGCCGCAAGGAGCAGAACGGCCCCACCATCGGGGACAAGGGCGGTGTCTCCCGCATCGACGGCAACGGCTTCTACGCCGGGCTCTTCCGCAGCGCCAAGCGCCTCTGAGGGCGTCCGAGCCACCATTCGGGCGGCATATCACCACATCACCGGCCGGCGTCCGGCCGTGCGGCGCCACACTTGAACGGGTCGTTTCCATGTACCGTTCGCGTTTGTGGGAGTAAGTTCGGCGCCATGACCGCATCCCGGGCTCCGACCACCGCCGAGGAACTGCGCGGCGCCGGCCTGCGGGTGACGGCCGCCCGTGTCGCGCTGCTGGAGACCGTCCGGGAGGGCGACCACCTCGGCGTCGAGGCGATCGCCTCCGGGGTACGCGACCGCGTGGGCCACGTCTCCCTCCAGGCCGTGTACGAGGGTCTGCACGCGCTGACCGCGGCGGGCCTGGTACGCCGCGTCGAACCGGCCGGTGACCCCGCCCGGTTCGAGGGACGGGTCGGGGACAACCACCACCACGTGGTGTGCCGGACCTGCCGTGCCATCGCCGACGTCGACTGCGCGAGGGGCGCCGCACCCTGCCTGACCGCGTCCGACGATCACGGCTTCGCGATCGACGAGGCCGAGGTCATCTACTGGGGTCTGTGCCCCGACTGCTCCGCCACCAGTTCCTGAGCACCATGATCCGCCCAGTTCGGAAGGATTCCCATGTCTGAGAACCATGAGGCAATCGTCGTAGACGCGAAGACCGGGGACGAAGGGGGCTGCCCGGTCGCGCACGCGCGCGCCCCGCATCCCACGCAGGGCGGCGGAAACCGCCAGTGGTGGCCGGAGCGGCTGAACCTGAAGATCCTCGCCAAGAACCCACCGGCGGCGAACCCCCTCGGTGAGGAGTTCGACTACGCCGAGGCGTTCAAGAACCTCGACCTCGCGGCCGTGAAGCGGGACATCGCGGAGGTGCTGACCACCTCGCAGGACTGGTGGCCGGCCGACTTCGGCCACTACGGACCCTTCATGATCCGTATGGCCTGGCACAGCGCGGGCACCTACCGGATCAGCGACGGCCGCGGCGGCGCCGGCGCCGGCCAGCAGCGCTTCGCCCCCCTCAACAGCTGGCCGGACAACGCGAGCCTGGACAAGGCCCGCCGCCTGCTGTGGCCGGTCAAGAAGAAGTACGGCCAGAGCATCTCCTGGGCCGACCTGCTGATCCTCACCGGCAACGTCGCCCTGGAGTCGATGGGCTTCACCACCTTCGGCTTCGCCGGTGGCCGCGAGGACGTCTGGGAGGCCGAGGAGGACGTGTACTGGGGCCCGGAGACCACCTGGCTCGGCGATGAGCGCTACACCGGCGACCGCGAGCTGGAGAACCCCCTCGGCGCGGTCCAGATGGGCCTCATCTACGTCAACCCGGAGGGCCCGAACGGCACCCCGGACCCGATCGCCGCGGCCCGCGACATCCGTGAGACGTTCCGCCGGATGGCGATGAACGACGAGGAGACGGTCGCCCTGATCGCGGGTGGTCACACCTTCGGCAAGACCCACGGCGCCGGCCCCGCCGACGCCGTCGGCCCCGACCCCGAGGCCGCCCCCATGGAGCAGCAGGGCCTGGGCTGGAAGAGCACCCACGGCACCGGCAAGGGGGCGGACGCCATCACCTCCGGCCTGGAGGTCACCTGGACCAGCACGCCCACCCAGTGGAGCAACGGCTTCTTCGACAACCTCTTCGGCTACGAGTGGGAGCTGACCAAGAGCCCGGCAGGCGCCCACCAGTGGCGGCCGAAGGACGGCGCGGGCGAGGGCACGGTGCCGCACGCCCACGACGCGTCGAAGAAGATCGCCCCGAACATGCTCACCACCGACCTGGCGCTGCGCTTCGACCCGGTCTACGAGCCGATCTCCCGCCGCTTCCACGAGCACCCCGAGGAGTTCGCGGACGCCTTCGCCCGCGCCTGGTTCAAGCTGACCCACCGCGACATGGGCCCGAAGTCGCTCTACCTCGGCCCGGAGGTCCCGGAGGAGACCCTGCTGTGGCAGGACCCGCTGCCGGAGGCCGAGGGCGAGGTCATCGACGCCGCGGACATCGCGGCGCTCAAGGCCAGGCTCCTGGACTCGGGCCTGACCGTGTCGCAGCTGGTCTCCACCGCGTGGGCGTCGGCCTCGACCTTCCGCGGCAGCGACAAGCGCGGCGGCGCCAACGGCGCCCGCATCCGCCTCGAGCCGCAGCGCGGCTGGGAGGTCAACGACCCCGACCAGCTCGCCGAGGTGCTGCGCGTCCTGGAGGGCATCCAGCGGGAGTTCAACGCCGGTGCCAAGCAGGTGTCCCTGGCCGACCTGATCGTGCTCGGCGGCGCCGCGGCCGTGGAGAAGGCCGCCAAGGACGCCGGTCATGACATCGAGGTGCCGTTCACCCCGGGCCGGGTCGACGCCACCGACGAGCACACCGACGCGGAGTCGTTCGCCGCGCTCGAGCCGACCTCCGACGGGTTCCGCAACTACCTCGGCAAGGGCAACCGGCTGCCGGCCGAGTTCCTGCTGCTGGACCGGGCGAACCTGCTGACCCTGAGCGCCCCCGAGATGACGGTCCTCGTCGGTGGCCTGCGCGTGCTGGGCGCGAACCACCAGCGGTCGCCGCACGGCGTCTTCACCGAGACCCCCGGGGTGCTGACCAACGACTTCTTCGTCAACCTGCTCGACATGGGCACGACGTGGCAGTCGACCTCGGAGGACCAGAGCACCTTCGAGGGGCGGGACGCCGCCACGGGCGAGGTCAAGTGGACCGGCACCCGTGCCGACCTGGTCTTCGGCTCGAATTCCGAGCTGCGTGCGCTCGCCGAGGTCTACGCGAGCGACGACGCGAAGGAGAAGTTCGTGAACGACTTCGTCGCGGCGTGGGCCAAGGTGTCGAACCTCGACCGGTTCGACCTCGTCTGACCCGCCCGGCCAGGACGTCCGGGCCGGCCCGCACCGGCCGTCCCGGACGTTTCCGTGACGTCCCGGACGTTTCCGTGACGTCCCGGACGTTTCCGTGACGTCACGGCGGCTCAGGGCGGACCACCGTCCCACTGCCGAGGAGGGCCGTGGCCGGGGCCGTCCGGTCACGGTCAGGTGCGCGTACCGATTCCGGTCAGCGACCGCACCTCCATCTCGGCCTGCTTCTTGGGGTCCGAGGGGTGCTTGCTGAGGATGGTGCCGAGGAATCCACACAGGAACGAGAGCGGGATCGACACCAGACCGGGGTTGGTGAGGGGGAACCAGTGGAAGTCCACGCCCTTGAAGACCGACGTGGAGCTGCCGGAGATCGCCGGCGAGAAGATGATGAGCACCAGACCGGAGCCCAGACCGCCGTAGATGCTCCACAGCGTGCCCGTGGTGTTGAAGCGCCTCCAGAACAGCGTGTAGAGAATCGTCGGCAGATTGGCGGACGCGGCGAGCGCCAGGGCCAGTGACACCAGGAAGGCCACGTTCTGGCCGTTGGTGACGATGCCGCCGATGATCGCCAGGAAGCCCATCACCAGCGCGGTCAGCCGCGCGACCCGGATCTCGGACCGCGGGTCGGCCTTGCCGCGCCGGATCACGTTGGCGTATACGTCATGGGCGAACGAGGCCGACGCGGCCAGGGTCAGGCCCGCCACGACCGCCAGGATCGTCGCGAAGGCCACGGCCGAGACGATACCCAGGAGCATCGCGCCGCCGATCTTGAAGGCGAGCAGGGGCGCCGCGGAGTTCTCCCCGCCCGGTGCGTTGACGATCGTGTCCGAACCGACCAGGGCGGTGGCTCCGTACCCCACGATCAGGATCGACAGATAGAAGATGAACATCGACCAGGAGCACCAGACCACCGAACGCCGGGCCTCCTTGGCGTCGGGCACGGTGTAGAAGCGCATCAGCACGTGCGGCAGGCTGGAGATGCCGAGGACCAGCGACAGGGACAGCGAGACGAAGTCGAGCTGGTCCATCGCGTTGCTGCCGTACCAGCCACCCGGGTTGAGCAGGTCCCCGCCCAGCGGGCTGTTCTGCGCCGCCTGGCCGAGGATCGCCGAGAAGCTGAAGCCGAACTTGCCGATGAGGAACACGCTCATGAAGGTCACGCAGATCAGCAGCATGCCCGCCTTGATGATCTGCACCCAGGTCGTGCCCTTCATGCCGCCCACCAGGACGTAGAAGACCATGACGAGGCCGACACCGGTGATGATGAGGGCCTGTCCGCTCTTGCTGTGCACATTGAGCAGCAGGGCGATCAGCCCGCCGGCACCGGCCATCTGGGCGAGCATGTAGAAGAACGTGATCACCAGGGTGGCGTTGGCCGCCGCCGCGCGCACCGGGCGCTGCTTCATGCGGTAGGCCATCACATCGCCGACCGTGAACCGCCCGGTGTTGCGCAGCCGCTCACCGACGAGCAGCAGGGCGACCAGCCAGGCGACGAGCCAGCCCACGGAGTAGAGGAACCCGTCGTAGCCGTGGACGGCGATCGCCCCGGAGATACCGAGGAAAGAGGCCGCGGAGAGGAAGTCACCGGAGAGGGCGATACCGTTCTGCACACCGCTGAAAGCGCTTCCCGCGGCGTAGTAGTCGGATGTCGTCGAATTCCTGTTGGTGACCTTGTAGACGATGAAGAGCGTGATCAGGACGAAAACGAAGAACACGCTCAGGTTGATGATCGGGCTGCCGGTCGCGCGGGCTGCGATCTGCGATGTCATTTCTTGCCGACTCCCGCCAGCTCGTGGATCCTGTCCACCTGCGGATCAAGTTTCTTGTGGGCGTAGCGCCGATACACCAGGACGATCGTGATCGTCGTCACGAACTGCAGCAGGCCGAAGCCGGTGCCGATGTTGACCGCGCCGAACAGTTTGCGGCTCATGAACTCGTGGTCATAGGCCGAGAACAGAACGAACGTCATGTACCAGCACAGGAAGAAGGCGCTCATGGGGAAGACGAACCAGAGCAGCCTCTTGCGGAGGACTTTGAATTCCGGGCTCTGCTGAATGGCCTGGAAGTCGGGCTCCCCGATGTCGTCACCGCGGTCGGCGAACCCCAGTCCGGTGGCCCGCTCGGATGGCATGGCGGCGGGAGGTCGCACCGATTTATTCATGGTTTTCTCCGGGGTTTTTCTGACGAGGCGCCATTCGGATCGCCCGGCTCGGGCGGCGCGAGGGCAACCGGCGGGCCCTTGACGCGGCAAGTGTAGTGAGGCGCCGCACGCAGTCAACGTCGCCCCCGGCGTCCTGTCGGCCCAGGTGGGCGCGCGTCATGCCGGGCATCCGGGCCGGCCGTCATCCGGAATATGGCGGCAGGGGGCGCGGGAGCCGCCGAAAACAATGCTTTGTCGTACCCTTCCGGGTTGCCCGGTTTGACGGGATGTCAGCCGATGACGTCCGATCAGGAAGGTGGCGACGAGGGACGTTTCGGGGCCCGGCGTTGTGTGCCAAGTGTCGCCACTGATAGAACGTCCCCTCGTGCAGAACGTCCCATCGTGCGTGAGCGTGGGTGCGGTGAGCACGCCACTGTGCGGCGAGTCTGCCAGTGGCATATGACAACCGCTCCGCGCTCGCCAGTCCTCCCCCGAGGTGTTCGAGATACGTTCGGCCGTGCAGTCTGCGGGGGTGTTCCTGAGAAGCCGGAGGTAGGTTGATCTGTGGGTTTCCTCGACCGCTCTCGCACCATCGCAGGAACCGGATGGAATCGGTGGCTGATTCCACCGGCGGCGCTTGCGATTCACTTCTCCATCGGCCAGGCATACGCCTGGAGCGTCTTCAAGATACCCCTGGAAGATTCCCTAGATATTTCCGGGACGGCTAGCGCCCTCCCCTTCCAGATCGGCATTCTGGTCCTTGGTCTCTCTGCCGCGTTCGGAGGGACGCTGGTCGAGAAAAAGGGGCCGCGATGGGCCATGTTCGTGGCGCTCGTGGCCTTCTCGTCGGGGTTCCTGATCGCCGCGCTCGGCGTTGCCACACGAAATTACTGGCTGGTAGTTCTCGGATACGGCGGTATCGGCGGAGTCGGCCTCGGTATCGGGTACATCGCGCCGGTGTCCACCTTGATGAAATGGTTTCCGGACCGGCCGGGCATGGCCACCGGTACCGCGATCATGGGTTTTGGCGGCGGCGCGCTGATCGCCTCTCCGTGGTCCACCGAGATGCTGAGGGCGTTCGGCAGCGACACGAGCGGCATCGCGCAGGCATTCCTGGTGCACGGCCTGGCCTACGCCGTGTTCATGTCGCTGGGTGTGGTGCTTATCCGGGTGCCGCCCGAGGGCTGGCGGCCGGCCGGGTGGACGCCGTGCGACGACGCGGGGAAGAAGCTGGTCACGACCGCGAACGTGTCGGCGCGGAACGCGGTGCGGACCCCGCAGTTCTGGCTGCTCTGGGTCGTGTTGTGCATGAACGTTACTGCTGGTATCGGGATCCTGGAGAAGGCCGCCCCGATGATCCAGGACTTCTTCCACGGCTCCGACAGCCCGGTGAGCGCGACCGCCGCCACCGGGTTCGTCGCGCTGCTGTCCCTGGCCAACATGGCCGGCCGGTTCGTGTGGTCCTCGGTGTCCGACCTGGTCGGCCGGAAGAACGTCTACCGCCTGTACCTGGGCGCCGGAGCCCTGCTCTACCTCACCATCATGCTCGAGAAGGACAGCAGCACCGCGTTGTTCGTCGCCTCGACCATGGTGATCCTGTCGTTCTACGGCGGTGGATTCGCCACCGCCCCGGCCTACCTCAAGGACCTGTTCGGCACCTACCAGGTCGGCGCGATCCACGGCCGGCTGCTGACCGCGTGGTCGGTCGCCGGTGTCGCCGGGCCCCTCATCGTGGACTCCATCGCCGACTCCGCGCACGAGTCCGGGCGCACCGGGCCGGGTCTCTACACGTTCTCGTTCTCCCTCATGATGGGGTTGCTGGTCATCGGCTTCATCGCCAACGAGCTGGTACGGCCGGTGAATCCGAAGTTCCATGAGCCGGAGCCGGCCACTCCGGTGAAGGCGGAGGGGCCGGCGGACCCGGACGGTCCGGAGCGGCCGGCGACCCCCGAGGAGGCGGCGTCTTCGAAGAAGTCGGCGGCTCCGGACGCACATTCCGATCCCATCCCGGCAGAGAGGCGGTAAACCGGTGACTGACGCAGACGGTCCTTCGCCGAACGCGGCGACGGGTTCCCCCATGGTGCTGGCCGTGTCCTGGCTGTGGGTAGCCGTTCCGTTCCTGTACGGCCTCTATGAACTCGCCGTGAAAAGTAGCAAGTTGTTCGAGTAGAGGCAGGCGCGCCGGCGCATCGCCGATGCGATGCGCCGGCGCGCTGCCGGGCGTTCGACTTCCCCTTTCCGGGGAAATCCCAGGAGAAACGGCATCGTGATACATCCCTGTGGGCAAGCCGGTCCGAGCGCGGAGCGCGCCTCATGACCCCGGGCAGGCATGCGGCCGCGCGTGAACGCTCGCCGTCGTGGTGGGCCGGCGTCGTGGAATGGCGGAACTGGCGGCTGCCGGTGAAGCTGGGTGCCGTTCTGGTGGTGCCCGCCCTGCTCGCCGTCGCCTTGGGCGTCGTGCAGATCCAGCGCGACGTCGAACGCGCCAACTCGTACGCGGACGTGCAGCGGCTGGTCAAGCTGCGCGGTGGACTGATGCCGTTGATCAGCGACCTGCAGATGGAGCGGACCATGTCGGCCGAGCGGCTGCGCGGCGGCGCGTCCGCCGACACGGCCATGCTCCGGCAGCAGACCGGGCGCGTGGACCGCACGCGGGCCGCCGTCATGCGGACCATGGAGCGGGCGCCCCGCCTCGAGGGAGCCTCGGCGCTCCGCTACCGCGAGGCGTTCAAGCTGCTGGACGGGCTGCCCGCGCTGCGCCGGCAGGTGTCGTCCGCCGGCATCGGCTCGTGGACCGCGGTGACCGATTACAGCAAGATCATCAACGGGCTGCTCGACCTGGACCAGGCACTCGGCAGCCGGTTCGGCGAACCGCAGCTGTCCGGGCCGGCGACCGCGCTGTACGACCTCGAGGTGGTCCAGGAGCAGGTCCACCTCCAGCACGTCATCCTCATGGAGGGGCGCGAGCCCGGCAAGCTGGACGACGACAAGCTCATCAGGGCGCTGGCCGAGTCGGCGATCCGCATGGGGGACAAGCTGAGCGACTTCCGGGCCGTGGCCACCGCGGCGGAGCAGCGCGCCTACCAGCGGACGGTCACCGGCCCGGAGGTCGAGCGGCGCTCCGAGCTGCTCCGCGCCGCGCTGTACCAGTCGGCGCAGCCGGGTACCGGGCAGGGCGGCGCCGATACCTCGCCGACGTTCCCCGCGGGCGAGTGGAACCGCAGTTCGGAGCGGACCGGAGAGCTCATCGAAAAGGTGGAGAAGGGGCTGGCCGACCAGCTCCGCGTGACCTCCGCCCGGCTCCAGGACCAGACGAGCGACCGGGCCGGCGCGGAGTCCGTGCTGCTCTTCGCCGTCCTCCTGCTCGCCCTCGCCATCGGCATCGGTATCGCCCGGCACCTGCTGCGGTCGCTGACCGTCCTCCGCTCCACCGCCCTCGAGGTGGCCGAGCGGCGGCTCCCGGAGGCGGTCGCGAGCATCCGCGACGGCGAGGCGTCGAGCACATCGATCAGTGCCGTACCGGTCCACACCACCGAGGAGTTCGGCCAGCTCGCCAGGGCCTTCGACGCGGTGCACGGTCAGGCCGTGCGACTGGCCGCCGAGCAGGCCGCGCTCCGCAGCGACCTGCGGGACACCCTGGTCAACCTCTCCCGGCGCAGCCAGAGCCTGGTGGACCGGCTGCTGCGCCTGATGGAGGAGCTGGAACTGCACGAGGAGGACCCGGACCAGCTGGCCAACCTCTTCAAGCTGGACCATCTGGCGACCCGCATGCGGCGCAACAACGAGAACCTGATGGTGCTGTGCGGCAGCACGCCGGTCCGTCCCTCCGAGCAACGCGTGCCCCTGGACACGGTGTTGCGGGCCGCGGTCTCCGAGATCGAGCACTACCAGCGTGTGGTGGTCGAGCCCGTTCCCTCTGCCGAGGTCATCGGGTACGCTGCCGGTGACCTGGCGCGAATGATCGCTGAGCTGCTCGACAACGCGACCGCGTTCTCCCCGCCGCAGACCCAAGTGGTCATCAGCAATACACTACGCCTGGACGGTTCCGCACTGATCGAGATCCACGACGAGGGATTCGGGATGAGCGGTGCCGAATTGGCCAAGGCTCATCGGCGCGTAGCGGGGGACGCATCCGTGGAGGTACCTACGTCCCGGCAGATGGGTCTCTCCGTCGTCGGCCGCCTGGCCCGACGGCACGGCGTCACCGTGGAACTGGCCTCGGACCGGGCCACCGGCGCCGGGCTCCGGGCCGGTGTACTGGTGCCGGCCAAGCTGATGCTGGCGGACAAGCCCGCCCTCACGGGCGGGGAGCTGGTGGGCAAGGAGAGCGCCCTGCCCACCCGGCGGACCGCCACCAGGGCTCCCGAGCCGGTGCGCACCCATCGGGCGGACGGTGGCGCCACGGCCGCGCCGCTGCCGCGCCGGGCCCCCGAGACCGCCCGCTCGATACGCGCCGGTGACTCCCCGGCGGGTCCCGGGCGTCCGCGCGGTCCGCTGCCGAGCCGGCCCGGCTCCCCGCGGGCGTTCATCGACCCCCAGCAGACCCAGGGACTGCCGCGCCGGAAGCCCGCCGCCGGAACCGCCCGTCCCGCCCCGGGCGGCAAGGACCCGCTGCCCAAGCGGAACGTCGACCGGCCCGTGCAGGGCGGAGCACCCGCGGACGGCCGCGCCGCCGCGGCCCCGGGGCAGCCGCTGGTGCCACCGCAGCGGTCGCGTCCGGCCCCGCAGAGGCAGCAGGAGGCCGCCCCCTCACCGTGGTTC
>NZ_BBOX01000061.1 GCF_001553455.1 Streptomyces hygroscopicus subsp. hygroscopicus | reverse complement strand
CGTGCCCGTATGGAGCAGCTGATGGGCCGGCCCGCCCGGACGCCCGGTGGCCGCCGACGGCGTGCGGACACACGGTGGGCGGTGTGGTTCGCGCTGACGTTCGCCGGGATGACGACGGTACTCGACTGGGCCTCGGGCGGGCTCACCGTGGCGCGGGCCGATCTGTGGGCCCTGCTCGCGGTGGCGGTGTTCGCCGTGCTGCGGCCACCGCGGGTGACGGCGGGCGGTGGCCGGCTCACGGTACGGGGCCTCGTACGCGTCCGCCGGGTACGCACCGACGCCCTGGCCGGGGTGTGGCGGGACGGCCGGATCGCCACTCGTCTGCTCCTGCGGGACGTCGACGGCCACCGGGTGACGCTCGATCTGCGGGTCCTGGTCGCGGATCCGCTGCTCTTGCACGAGCTGGACACCGGTGCCCGGCGCTCCCTCGAAGCGGGCACGTTGTCACACGGCACGGACATCCTGCGGCTGCTGGGCCGGCACCTGGATGACACGGCCACCCGGGGCATCCTCGACGCCTCCGGCCTGGAGCAGGGACGCTGACTCAGCCGCGCAGGGCCCGCAAACGCGCGCTGCGGACATCGGCGGTCCGGCCCCGCACCACCAGGAACAGACCCTCCCGGGCCGGCCGCTGGGCGGCGCTGCCGAGGCCGGAGGCGCGGCCGCCGCCCGCCACGATCGCCGCGGTGGTGGCGGCACGCAGCACGTCGTAGGCCCGGGTCTTCACCGCGAGCCGATCCGCCAGCCGCTCGCCCGCCGGTACCTCGTCCACCAGCGCGTACGCCTCCCGGCGCACCGCGCGCAGCCGCTCGCCCAGCGCCTGCGCGGTCTCCTTCGCCGCCGCGTCTCCGGCGGCCTCCAGCAGGTCAAGGGCCACGCCGAACACGGCCGGGTCGGGGTTGGTGTTCTTCGGCCGGTCCGACGACCGCCCACTCCTCGTAGGGACGGCTCCGGGCCGCCGCGTCCTCGGGCACCCACCAGGCCGTCCAGCTCCAGGCCGGCCGTGCGGGTGCCGGTCGGCGCGGCGAGCTCCAGCCGCGGCGTGGGCCGCAGACACCGGGCTGCTCACGGGCGTCCAGGCAGGCGGACAGCGCCTCGCCCTGGTTGGCTGGTCAGACCTTCACCAAGTCGTAGGTTCCGGTGCCGTCCTGCCTGCCGCTGCTGTACTGGCGCAAGGACTCGCCGTCGGCGTAGCGGTCGTGGCCGATCATGTAGCCGGTGTACTTGTTCTGGACGCCGATCTTCCCGGAGCCGGAGACGTCGCGGTAGATGTAGAACCGCTGGAGGTCGTCCTCCGCGCAGGGGGCCGTCATCAGGGCCGCCCCTTCGTTGGCCGCGTTCTGCTCGGCGACGGTAGCGCACCCGCCGTTGCCCCAGTTCCACAGGGACGCCTCAAGGACGCCGTCGTGCTCTGTCACGTTGCACAGCCGCCAGTTGTCCAGGTGGGCGCTGAAGATCGTGGAGGGCCGCAGGCGGACACTGTCAGCCGCCAGGAGCGGCGCGCCCCAGGACAGGGACTTGCCGGGTACGGCGATCTTGTAGGCGTCGGTGCCACAGGTGAGAGCGGCCCGTATGGTGGGCGCGGTGGCCGGGGCGCTCTTCGCGCTCTTGGTGGCCTTGGCGGCGCTCTCGGCCGCGTGCCGGGCCGCGGTGGCCTTTGCCGAGGGGACCGGGCCCGCCGCGTGCTTGGCGGTGGCGCTGCCGCAGTCCAGCAGGGTCTGTGCCTTGGCCATGATGCTGTTTGCGGGGACCTTGTCCTCGCAGCGCACCGCGCCTTCCTCGAGGGTGGTGTAGGTGGTGTAGCTGCCGGTGTCGGGGCCCTTGACCCACTTCAACGCGTAGCTGCCGTCGCCTTGTTGGACGCGGTTGCAGTTGAGACTGCCGTAGGTGCCGGTGACCTTCTTCGTGCCCTTGTAGAGCCCGTAGTAGCCGGGCTGGCCGAAGTTCCAGGTGATGGAGTCCGAAACGCTGCTGGTGGAGGTGTAGGTGACCTGCACGTTCAGGCCCAGGCTCGCGCCGACTTTGCCGAGGGTCTCGATGGCGAAGCTGCCTTCGACGTTGCCGTTGAGGCCGACGGAGACCGAGATGGTGGTCTGGGTGGTGGTGTTGACCGTATGTGTGCCGGTGGTGCCCTCGGTGACGTACCAGCCCTTGAAGTGGGTGATGGTCGGGGACACCTCGGAGGTCTTGATGTACGGGTGGCGCGTGCCGAGGTCGGCCGTGGTACAGGACTGACCGGCCTCGGGCGCGTCCCCCGCGGCGGCCGTCGTGGCGGGTGCGGCGGCGGCCGGTGAGGCCGTAAGGCCCGCCGCGGTGAGCACGCAGGCTGCCGAGGCGGTGGCGGCCATGAGCGTTCTGCCGATGCGGCCAACTGGTATTCTGGAGCGCATTGTTGCCCTTCCCCCTGGTGGTTGCTGGCCCGGTAAGGGGTGAATGTAGCGGCCAACGGGGGTGGTGGCGTGAGCCCGGAACTGGCCAAAAATCCCCATAGAAGGGCTTATTCCGCCCCTGTACACGCGGGTGCCGTCCGCCCGGCCGAGGCGGACGCCGGCGCACGCGACGACCGGCTGACCACCGCCGAGCACGGGGAACTGAAGCAGCTCCGCACGGAAGTGGCGGAGTTGAGGCGGGCGCATGAGATCCTCGAAGCGGTGATCAGCCCAGGGCCGGCCTCGCCTCCTGTTGCTGGTCGGCAGCGGCGGAGCGGCCCCACTGACGGTCGGCCGACCGGGCGTGATGGGGCATCAGGATCAGAGTACTGACGTGCTGTTCGCCCCAGGCCGGTGGCCCGGCCGGGGCCGGGCTCAGTCAATCGTCTTGATCGCCTGGGCGGGGACTCCCGCGACCAGGGTGCGGGCAGGAACATCACGAGTGACCACCGCACCGGCAGCGACCACCGCGCCGACACCGATGGTCACTCCCTGCGTGATCGTTGCTCCCGCACCGATCCAGACGTCGTCTTCGATGACGATCGGGGCGAGGGAGAGGTACTCGCGGCGCTCGGCGAGGGGCAGAGGGTGCCCCCCGGTGATGAGATTGACCTTCGGGGCGATCATGACACGGTCGCCGATCCGAATCCCGCCCTTGTCCATGAACGTGCATCCCTGGTTGACGAAGACGTTCTCCCCGAACGTCGTGTTCAGCCCGCACTCGGTGAAGAACGGCGGGTAGATCGTCACCGACTCCGGGAGCGGACCACCGAACACAACGGAAAGTAGTTCGGCACGGCCTTCGCCATCGCTGAACGGCAGCACGTTCAGCCGAGACGTCGCGTCGGTCACCTCCACGACTCGCTCCATGTGACGCGCGAACTCGGGCTTCTGGACATACATGATCTGAGCTGTGCGAGTAGACATGCGCTCATCCCACCACCCTGAAGAACCCACGATCAAACAACCTCGCGACCAGCCAGCGACAACCAACCGTTGTGAAATTAGGGTGGGAGTGTGGATGTTGAAGCGATGCGGACATTCGTGGCGGTCGCCGAGACCGGCCAGTTCCAGGCGGCGGCGGACCAGCTCGGGATCAGCCAGCAGGCGGTCTCCAAGCGGATCGCGACCCTGGAGAAGCACCTCGAGGTCACGCTCCTGGTGCGCACCTCCCGCGGCTCCCGGATGAGCCTGGACGGGCAGGTCCTCCTCCCGCACGCCAAGAAGGTCCTGGCTACCGTCGAGCAGGCCGAACAGGCCGTGCGTCCCGGCAGCCGGCCCTTGCGCGTCGACGTCCTCAACCGGCGCATCGCTCCTGCCCAGGCCGTCTACCGGTGCTACCGCTCCCACCCCGAGATGAACCTCGACGCCGTCACGCTGAGCAAGGAGAACGCCGCCCAGGCCACCCGCGCGGTGCTCGATGGGACTGTCGACGCGTCCTTCCGTGCTCTGCCGGCAGGCCAGGTCCCGGCCGGGATCAGCGCCGAACGACTTCTGGACGCACCCCTGGAGCTCCTGGTCGGACCCGGCCACCCGCTGGCGGACGCGCCCTGGGTCAGGCCCGCGGACCTGGCCGGCCACCGCATCTGGATCCCCGGGATCAGGCCCGGCACGGAGTGGGCGGCGTTCTACCGGGCACTGTCCGAGGCCTTCGGTCTGAGCATCGACGCGCTCGGCCCCAACTTCGGTGACGAGGCCCTGATGGACGCGCTGGCCGACTCCGCTTCGCTGGCCACCCTCGTCGGCAGCGGGGACCGGTACCTGTGGCCCCAGACCCACGACCTGCGGCGCATCCCGTTGCACGACCCGACCCCGATCTACCCGCACGTGCTGCTGTCCCGCGCCGGGGACCAGCACCCCGTGCTGACCGCGCTACGCGACCATCTGCGCACCTCAGGGCCGCGAACCCCGGACGACGTGTGGGCACCGGGCTGGGTGGACCGCTGACCAGACGACCGATTCAGCGGACACGCCCCAGCTTGCGCGGCCCGGACGCGGCGGTCCCGCCGCCCAGGCAGGCGCCGCCTGCGCCGGTGGTCGGGCCGTCAGGCGTCGTTTCACTCGGTGTCTTCTCCGGCGCTGTCCACCGATTCAGCGCCTGCAACACCTCGGGCACCATCCGCTCGGCAGAATTCTCCCTGCCTGGCCCAGCGCATCACATGTCACACGTCGATGATCTACTTGAATGCGGTTACGTGATCCGTGACGAAGGTTCGCAGGCTACAGGGATTGTGTCCGGTGAGGGCGGCGACGTCATTGGACAGCCACGCGGCATCTCCTTCAGCGATCAGTCCGAAGACCTGGGCGTTGGAGGCCGCGACCGGCTCGGGAAGCCCAGCTTGGACCATCGCCTCGCGGTGCTGGTCGGGTGTGAGTCGGCGGTACTCGATCTCCTCCCCCAGGGCGCGGGTCAGCTCGGCGGCAACGTCGGCGTAGGTGACGAGTTCAGGACCGGTCAGCAAGTAGGTGCGCCCCTCGTGGCCGGCGGGGTCGGCTGCGACGGCCGCCGCGGCTGCGGACACGTCACGTGAATCAATCATGCCGAACCGGCCGTCGCCGGCAGACATCACAAACCCGTGTGTCTGCTTGATCATCGGAGCCATGAAGAACAGGTTCTGCATGAGCAGGTTCGGGGCAAGCAGGGTGTAGGTCAGGCCGCTCGCTTTGAGGTGAGCCTCGATGCGGGCATGATCTCGGCGGCGGTCGACGGGAGAGTCGTCGGTCGCCTTGTGGTTCGTGATCTTGACGATGTGCTTCACCGCCCGGCGGACGGCACTGTCGATGACCGCGATCTCCTGGGCGGGGACCGACGGGGTAATCAAGAGAAGGGTGTCGACACCGGCCATCGCCGCGTCGAGTGTGTCCGGCTGGTCGAAATCGCCCACAGCGATCTCAGTGCCGCTCCAGCTTCCGTCCCGCGGCGCACGCGCCGCATCCCGCACCAGTGCCCTGACGGGGAGGCACTTGCTGTCCAGGAGGCGCACCGCCTCGGTGCCGATCTTGCCCGTCGCTCCCGTTACCAAAATCATCGCGCCTCCATCATCAGCATCAAAGGGGTGGCCCGCGCGCAACGCGGCACAGCCTCTCCAGCCTGCCCAGGCGCCGTATCGTTTGTGAAGTAGGCACCTTCTGGATATACAGGTACCTGATGGATACCGACTCGAAGATCACCTACTCGGAGGACTGCCCGTCGCGCACGGTCTTGAGTGTGCTGGCGAACAAGTGGTCGCTCTACGTTCTGGGCGTGCTCGGCCAGAACGACCGTCCGCTCCGTTTCACCGAACTGCGCCGGCATATCGGAGGCGTGACCCAGAAGTCCCTCACGCAGGTGCTCCGCAATCTCGAACGCGACGGCCTGGTCAGCCGCACCGTCTACCCGACCATCCCGCCACGGGTCGAGTACGCCCTCACCAGCCTCGGCCACGAAGCGGAAGCACTCACCACAGCCATCGCGGACTGGTCCAGGACAAACGCAGCCCGCGTGCACGCAGCACGCGGTGCCTACGACGCCCGTACGGAGGAGACATGAGAGGCCGCTGTCACAGAGCGAGTCCGCGGTAGTCGATCAGGCTGGTGGTGGTCGCGGTGAAGGCGAGGAAGGCTGGGGTGACTGTCTCAGCAGTCACCCCAGGCGCTCGGTGACGTGCCCGCGTCGAGGCGCAGTGCCTGGCCGCGATCGCACTGTGCGGCTCGGACGGTCGGGTCAGCGCAGTCCGGCGAAGAGATCGTTCTCGGGCAGGGCCGCGCCGGTGGCGTCCTGGACACGTACGAAGGTCTCCATGCCCATCAACTCGCCGAACCTCTCCTTGCCCATCTTGAGAAAGGCGATGTTCTCGCCCTGACTGGCGTGCGCGGCCAGCGCGTCGAACTTCTGACCGCTGAATGCGGTGGTGTCCACCCAGGTGGTGATCTCATCGTCGGGGAGGCCGATCTCGGCCATCGCGGCGGCCTCGGCGGGGTCCGGCTCCGGCATGTCCTCATGGAACTCGCGCATGATCTCCCCGAAGCGCCGCATCATCGAGCGGGGCATCGTCGTCCAGTACACCTTCGGTGCCAGTGCGGTCATCTCCAGCGCCGCCATCGTGATGCGGTGGGCCTGGATGTGGTCGGGGTGGCCGTAGAAGCCGTTCTCGTCGTAGGTGACGACCACATCGGGTCGGTAGCGCCGCATGAGTTCCGCGAGTCGGGCGGCGCCTTCCTCCACGGGGGTCTGCCAGAAGGATCCAGGGGCGTCGTTGCTCGGCCAGCCCGCCATCCCGGAGTCGGCATAGTCCAGCATCTCCAGATCGCTGACCTTCAGGACGTCACAGCTCACTTCGAGTTCTTGACGGCGCATCAAGGCGACGGCCGCCGGATCGTGCCCGGGATCGCCTGGCTTGACGCCTCCCGGTCCGTCACCGCAACCGCCGTCGGTACACGTCACGAGAACCGTGCGGATGCCTTCCGCCGCGTACCGTGCGAGGACTCCTCCGGTTCCGGTGGCCTCGTCGTCGGGGTGGGCATGCACTGCCATGAGCGTCAAGGGCCGGTCGGTCATGAAACATTCCTCCTGCAGACAATACGTCGTGGTCCGGGTCCGCGGCGGGCGTTCCGCCATCTGGGGCCCGGTTCCCGCGGGGCGGATGGCCTTGTCCCCACCCGTGCGACGCCGGTCCCTCGGTCGAGGCAACAGTGCTGGCCGGACGGCTGTTCCCGGCGCGGCCGCTTGGCCTTCCCAAGGTGTCGGCGTGCGAACTCGAACACGGTACAGGCGCAACCTGCATGCCTCAGCGCCGGGTCGGATCCGGCTTCTCTCCGCCTGCGCCAACACCGCCGCCGACCGCCTCACCGTCCTCGATGCCACGCTCGCCCAGATCCCCGACGCGCACCGCCACGGCACCACATCCTCATCCCTGTCCTCGAACGTGACGGAACCTCATCGAACGAGCAGGCGCCCTCCAGGCGCAACTGGTCCATATGCACGGTCGCTCTCCACAGGCACCGAGACATGTCGACGTCGGCGAGGACCAGCTGAACCGCGTCCACACCCTGCAGCGATGCCCACCGCACCACGACTTCACCCGCCCACCGACACCAACGGCCCGAGCAGCGGCGCCTTGAATCGGTTGTGTGATGTGGCCGGGGGTTATGGCCGGGTGGTGATGGCGTCGATGAGGTGCTTGGCCAGGAGGTCCGGTGCTTCGGTGTGGGCGAGGTGGCCCTGGGCGGGGAGGCGGACCAGCCTGGCCTGGGGCAGGGCTTGGGCGAGGACGGCGAACGACGTGCCGTAGGGCGGTTTGTTCTCGTTGCGTTCACCGAGCAGCAGGGTCACCGGTGCCTCGATACCGCGGTAGCGGTCGAAGGCCGGCTGGTGGGCGTTGAGGGCGGTGAGTTCGTCGGCGACAGGGTGCGCGAGAGGCCGCAGTACCGGCCATACGGGATCCTCGCGCAGGGCGGCCACGTGGTCGGCGGAGTAGCCGGCCATTGTGCGTTTGACAACCTCGACGGCCTGATCGAGGTCGCCCATGGTGAGTGCGGCGCGCAAGGGCTCGATGGCCTCGAGGCCGAACGGCTTGGAGACGGGTTCGTAGGCGATGACCGATCGCAGGCCGCGCCGTTCGGTCGCGGCTTCCAGCGCGATGAGGCCGCCGTAGCTCCAGCCGAACAGGTCGATGTCCGCATCGAGGGCGTCCGGACCGGGTTCGCGGCAGCCTCGCCACAGTAGAGGTCCCCACCGTGGCCGTGCGCTCAGCGGGATGCCAGAAGTCCGTACAGCAGAGGGATCTCCGGCCCCGGCAGCCGCCACCAGCCGGATGAGCCACGAACCATGTGGGGCCAGCGCGGCCAGGGCAGTTCAGGGCTCTCGCGCAGCCGTCGGATGTCCAGACCCGCTCCGACCAGGGCATTGACGACCTCGCCCAGCCCGTGCGGCCACTCGTAGCTGTCGGTGGCGCCCTCGACGGCCGGGCCGTCGGTGTAGGTGTGTGTCGCGTCGCGGTGTACGGGGCCGCTGCCATCCAAGTAGTCGTGCCGAAGCAGGAGTTCGGGGCCTTCTCCAGGAGCGGGCTTCGGACCCAGCGAGTTCAGGAGCGGGTGAAACTCCACGACGTACAAGCGGCCGCCGGGACGCAGCAGGGCGGCGACGACACCAGCCCAGCGGTCCAGGTCGGGGAGGTAGCACAGGGCGCCCTTGCCGGTGTAGACGACGTCGAACCGCTGTCCGCCGAGGGCGTCCACCGCGTCGTACACATTGGCCTGTACATACCTCACATCCAAGCCGGCACGCGCCGCGATGCTGGTCGCCGCTGTCACAGATGCCGCGGAGAAGTCGAGGCCGACGGTCCGCGCCCCGCGCTGTGCGAAGGCGATCGTCTCCGTGCCGAGGTGGCACTGCAGGTGCACCACGTCGCGGCCGGCCAGCTCACCGAGGTCGTCCCACTCCCACGAGGCGAACCAGCGGGACGGGTCGGTCTCCCCGTCGATCCCGTAGAACCGGCTGGCGAGGTGGACGGGGGTCCGGGCGTTCCAGTTCGACTGGTTGGCCCGCATCATCCGCTCGTAGGCGTCGGTCATGGGCTCACTATGGCAGGCGTCCTCGGGAGGCGGGGAGACCCCGGGAAAGCCGATGGCGTGACCTTGCAGACCGTGGAACCGCGGTGATGCTTGCCCGCCTCCCGACCGCTGCACCGGCGAGGAGAACCGGCCGAACCACTCGGGCGAACACCCGCTCCCATTCCGGACTAAGAGGTCGTTTTCTCCTGGTATTTCATCGCAGAATGATTATTGACCCTGTGGTGTCGGGTCGCGCCAGGAGATGGTTTTGCTTCGCCGGTGAGGCGGCGGGCCATCAGGTCGGTCATGGCGAGCTGGATCATGGCCTCGGAGCGGGCGGGCAGGGTCTTGTAGTCGCGGGCCAGGCGGCGGTGGAACATCAGCCAGCCGTAGATCCGCTCAACGGTCCAACGCTTGGGCATCGGGCTGAATCTTCTCTTTCCGGGCGTGCGCTGGCTGAGCTTGTTCGAGGTCGCACGGGTAGGGCAGGGTCGGGCCGGGCGGGCATTCCACCTATAGGCCGTCCAGACCGAGCAATGCTCAAGACCTGTGGATCGGCCTCGGGTGGGGTGCCTCGCGGAACGCGGAGGGCGTACCTTCCCGAGTGATCGACTTCTGGTCATCGAGTAGACCCGCGTTCGCAGCGCGGGTCGGGAAGGCACGCCCCGTGCTCAGCGTAGTCAGCAACGATGGAACCACCGAGACCGGCTCCCTGATGGACGACATCGTCCGCGAGGGAGCGAGGCGGATGCTCGCCGCGGCCCTGGAAGCCGAAGTCAACCAGTACATAGCGGAGTTGGCCGACCAGCGCGACGAGTCCGGTCGGCGCCTCGTGGTCCGCAACGGCCACCATCGTGAACGCACCGTTGCGACGGCCGCCGGGCCGATCCCGGTGACGGCGCCCCGCGTGAACGACAAGCGCGTCGACGAAGAGACGGGCGAACGCAAGCGGTTCTCGTCGCAGATCCTGGCCCCCTGGTGCCGGAAGTCGCCGAAGATCAGCGAGGTCCTGCCCCTGCTCTACCTGCACGGACTGTCCTCTGGAGATTTCGTGCCCGCGATGGAACAGTTCCTGGGATCGGGGCCGGCCTTTCGCCGGCGACGGTGACCCGGCTGACGAAGCAGTGGACCGACGACCACACCGCCTTCCATGCCCGTGACCTGTCGGACTGCGACTACGTCTACGTGTGGGTCGACGGCATCCACCCCAAGGTCCGGCTCGGACAGGCCCACTCCTGCGTCCTGGTCCTCATGGGCGTGCGCGCGGACGGCCGCAAGGAACTCATCGCGCTGGCCGAGGGGCTGCGTGAGTCGGCCGAGTCGTGGGCGGATCTTCTGCGTGACTGCCGGCGGCGCGGTATGCGCGATCCCGAACTCGTCGTCGGCGACGGCGCGATGGGCCTGTGGAGGGCCCTCGCAGAGGTGTTTCCGCAGGCCAGGCACCAGAGGTGCTGGGTTCACAAGGTCCGTAATGTCATGAACGCGCTACCGAAGTCGGCTCAGCCCGGCGCGAAGAAGGCCCTGCAGGAGATCTACAACGCCGAGGACCGCGACCACGCCGAGAAGGCGAACAAGGACTTCGAGCGTACCTAC
>NZ_BBOX01000060.1 GCF_001553455.1 Streptomyces hygroscopicus subsp. hygroscopicus | reverse complement strand
GGCGTATTGCCCAGCTTCCCCGGCTTTGCTCAGGGAGCGTGGGCAGGTCGATCAGGTGTGTCGGGATCACGATGACCGTGTATCCGTTGCGCATGCCTGCATCCGGCCGTGACCATTCCACGGTGCTTGCCCCAGGGCTGATACACAACTGAGCGGATACCGCGACGCGCCTGATACGCGGTCGAGATCAGCAGGAAGACCGCTGGGCCCAGAGTCGAGGCCGGACGGGACGGCCGGGTGCTGTTCCTCCGCACAAGCCCGCCGGAGCGATGCCCGGCAGCGGACGAAAGAGGAGTCACTCATGCGTAAGTGGACAAGCCGAAGGGCGGCCGCCGTCCTGACGACGGGGGTCGCGGTGACCGCGGCGCTGGTGCCCGCCTTACCGGCGCAGGCCATCGTGGGTGGCACCGAGTCAACCAAGGCGTATTCGTTCACGGGCTCGTTCCAGCTGTCCTATCCCGCGCCACCGCGCCCGGACCAACACGGCTGTGGGGTGGAGGTCCTTGCGCCGCAATGGGTCCTGACCGCCAGCCACTGCGCCGGCCGGAACCCGACCGGGGCGAGGGCGGGTGTCCCGCGTGGCTGGAAGGTCCGGGTCGGGTCACTGGACACCACATCCGGGGGCGAGGTCGCCGAGGTCGACCACTACTACCGGCTGGCGACCAATAGCGATGAGGGAGGGTTCTGGGGCCGCGACCTCGCATTGATGCATCTGCGGACACCGGTTCGGGCCAAGCCGGTGCGGATCGCCTCGACCACGCCGCCGGACAACACTCCCGTCCGCATCATGGGCTGGGGCATGACCTGCGACGACATGGACAACGCGGCGTGTTTCCCCAAGCGGCTGCGGGAGGCTGACACCGTGGTGCAGCCGAAATCGGAGTGTCCGCAAGCCGGCGAAGGAGAGTTGTGTATCGGTAGCAGCGACGGCAGCGTCGCCGCGTCCAACATGGACTCCGGTGGGCCTGCGCTGGTCCGCGAAGGCGACCAGTGGGCCCTGGCCGGTACGGTCAGTGGCCCCGACGAAAGCGGCAAGACGCTGTACACCGATGTCACCAAGCACGCCGACTGGATCAACGGCATCATCACGGGCACCAACGTGCCCCCCGATGATGTGATCCCGGACGTGGAAGGCGTGGTGGACCTGGACAACTGTGTAGGCTCGGTGGTCCGCACCGCCACCTCCCGGCCGCAGGACCCGGCGCTGGTGCTGACCAACGGTCACTGCGTGGAGGGACAGCGGCCCGCGCCCGGAACCGCAATAGTGGACCAGCCGGCCGACCGCGAGGCGTATATCGCCGACCATCAGGGCTACCCCCAGACCACCGCCCGTACGAAACGGCTGGTGTACGCGACGATGACCGGCACCGACATCGCGCTCTACCGCCTGGACAAGACCTACAAGCAGTTGAAGGCCGAGAGCGCGAAAACCTTCCAACTCACCACCACCCCCGTGCGCGCAGGCGACCCGCTGACCATGGCCTACGCCAGCCAGCGCTTCAACTGCACCGCCGAGGCCGTGGTCCCGCACCTGCGGGAGGGCGGCTACCAGCAGAACGACTCGATCCGCTACGCCACCAGCAAAGACTGCGCCCCCTGGTTCGGCACATCCGGTTCGGCGCTGCTGGCCCCCGACGGCACCACGGTCGCGGGGATCCACAACACCCACAACGATGCCGGCGAGCAGTGCACCGACGACAACCCTTGCGAGGTGGACTCGGACGGAACCGTGACCTCCGTGAAGGGCCGTGGCTACGGCCAGCAGGTCTACATGATCCCGGCCTGCCTGACCAAGGGATCGAAACTGGACCTGTCCCAGCAGGGCTGCACCCTCACTGGTGCCCCGCCCCGCTCTGACCGCCACGACAGCCACTCCGGCGACCACAACCGGTAGCGGCTCTGGCGCCCACAAGACCGCTGTACTCCGCATGCCGGTGGGAGCAGTCGAGGTGATCCCTTGCGACAACGAGGGGCACTCGGCCTGGTACTTCTCCACAGTCCGTACACGTACGTGTACGGCAAGATGTGTCACGCGTTCGTGTACTCGGCGTCGGTGGTATCTGGGCTTGATCCGCATCCGGACGAGGCCGTCCGGGTCTTACGTCGAGCGGTCGAGCTGGGCATCACCTTCATCGACACGGCGGACGCCTACGGCCCGTGCGTCAACGAGCAGCTGATCCGCAAGGCACTGCACCCCTACGCCGATGACCTCGTCATCGCCACCAAGGGCGGCGTGACACGTCCGGGTCCGGACGACTGGCGCCCCAGCGGCCGACCCGTGTTTCTGCGTCAACGGGTGGAGCTGAGTCTGCGACACCTCGGACTCGAGTGCATTGATCTGTACCAGCTGCACCGTAGCGACCCCGACGTCCCGCTGGCCGAGCAGCTCGGCGCGTTGGCCCAGATGCAGCAGGAGGGCAAGATCCGTCACCTCGGACTATCCGAGGTGACGGTCGAGCAGCTCAAGTTGACATCGTCTCCGTGCAGAACCTCTACAACCTCGCGAACCGGTCGGCCGAGGACGTACTCACGTACGCCGAGGCCGAGAACATCGCCTTCATCCCTTGGTTCCCGATCGCCACGGGCGAACTTGCCCGCCCCGGCGGCCCGCTGGACGGCCCGTCCCGGCTGCACGACGCGAGCCCCGCGCAGCTCGCCCTCGCCTGGCTGTTGCGCCGCTCCCCGGTGATGCTTCCGATACCGGGCACGTACAGTGCCGCCCATCTGGAGGAGAACGTCAACGCCGCCCTGGTGCGACTCGACGACAAGGAATTCGAGGCCCTCACCGCCGCCGCCTAAACTCGCGGGGCGGGAGGGTCAGCACCTTGGTGTGGGTCGGCGCCGAGCGGCCGGCCGAGAGCTGCGCCGCCTGGTCCAGGCCGGCGCGCGCCGACTGCCCGGCCCAGACGCCGGAGGAAACCTCGGCCTTCTCGTGAGCCGTCTGTTCTCCCTCGTCCGCCGCCAGCCTGCGGTTGCGGCGGACGGAGGACCAGAAGGCCCAGGCGATCAGGACGACACCGATGAGACCGGTGACCACCTCGGGGATCTGGTAGCGGATGGAGATCATGAGGATCACCGCCAGCGCGCCGATCGCGTAGTGCGCGCCGTGCTCCAGGTAGACGTAGTCGTCGAGGGTGCCCTGGCGGACCAGGTCGACCGTCAGGGAACGGACGTGCATCGCGCCGATACCGAGGCCGAGCGACATCAGGACGATGTCGTTGGTGATCGCGAAGGCGGCGATGACACCGTCGAAGGAGAAGGACGCGTCCAGAACCTCCAGGTAGAGGAACATGAAGAAGGCGGCCTTGCCTGCCATCCCGATCAACAGGCGACCAGGGGTTTCCTTCACCGCCGCAGCTCGTCGGCCCCCGGGGCTCGAAGCAGACCTCTTCCCCATGGCTATCGCGTGGGAAAGAGGTGTCCGCGCACGAGACCGGCTTGCCCACCAGGGTTGACCTTCGAGAACGGGCGGTGTCCGATTTGAGAGGTCCACACCTTCGGTCACACCTGCGGTCCCCCGCTGAAAGCAACCGTCCAGCCAACGGTTCAGCCGCCGCTCGGTGCACCCCTCTCCGGGGCGAGCACGGCCTCCAGGCGTTCGTAGAGAGCGCGGGACGAGGCGGGCGCGGACCTGGACGCAGCGCACGGTGCCCTCCGGCGTCGCGGACAGCCGGCCTTCAGCCTCGCGCAGGACGACGTCGGCGAGTGCCCGGGGCCCGCTGCTCTTCGGCAGCTGGTTCGCGCGGCGCCGGACGTCGGCGGCGACCGCGCGAGCGTGACTGGTCAGATGGAGGGCGATCTGCTCGTAGTCGCGGGTCGTGAGCGTGTCCTCGCCGGTCCAGGCGAGGACGGCCTTGACGAGGCACTCGTACGGCTCGCGGTCGAGCGGGAGCTCCGCCTCGATCAGCCCGTCGGGGTCGTACAGGACGGTGTGGGCACTGGTGTGCATGGCGGGCCTCGCTGCTGGGGCGTCTTCGCGCGGGTGGTCGGCGGTCACCGCTGGGTGT
>NZ_BBOX01000059.1 GCF_001553455.1 Streptomyces hygroscopicus subsp. hygroscopicus | reverse complement strand
TCGTCCAGACCCGGCCTAGCAGCTTGCGGATCACGATGACCGCGCTGGCCAACGCGAAGCTCCGCCGGGGTAGTGCCGCCTGGGCAGTGCCGCCTGGGCAGTTGGGGCGGCACACCCCGGCGGAGCGAAGGTCACCCGGCCTGTTCCTGCAGCTCCGCTGCGGGAGCGGGCGCGGGCATGCGCCAGGCCACGACCGCACCGGTTATGAGCCCCACGGCAGCCAGCAGGGTGGCGACCAGGAACGGATCGAGGGAGTGCAGGGACGGGGCGAAGCCGGTCCCGACGCAGACTGCCACCCCGGTCGCACCGCCCAGTTGGTCAGCCGCGCGCTGGACGCCCGAGGCGATCCCGGCGTCGTCCTCGGTGACGCCGCTGACTGCGAGGTACTGGAGTCCCACGATGCCGAACCCCATCCCGGCCGCGATCAGGAGCATGGCCGGGATCATCGCTACCCCGTCTGCCCGCAGGGCGGAGACGAGCGCGATCGCGGCCATCGCGGCTGCGGTGAACCCGATGCCGGCAAGCACGCATGCGCGTGCTCCCCAGCGGCCCAGCAGGCGGGGCACGAGCATGGAGAACACGATCAGCGAGACCGCCAGCGGCAGCATCGTCAGTCCCGCGCCGAGCGGGCCGATGGCCAGCCGGTCCTGCAGATAGAAGGTGAACAGCAGGAACGAGGTGGACAACGCGCCGCTCAGCAGCATTGTAGTCAGGTTGGCCGCCACGCGCGTGGGGTTGGCGAAGAAGCGCAGGGGCATCAGCGGGTTGCGCGAGCGTGCCTCGACGCGCACGAACCCGGCCCCGGCGGCCACCGCCCCGGCCAGCGTCCCCGGGACCACCCATGCGGGCGTTCCGGGTTCACCAGCCTCGACCATGCCGAGGGTGAACAGCAACGGGCAGGCGGTCAGCAGCAGCGCGCCGGGAAGGTCCAGCAACGAGGCGTCCTTGGCCACGGGCCGATCGCCCTCGACCAGGAAGACGACTGCCGGCAGCACGATCAGGATGAACGGGACCGAGACCAGGAAGATCCACCGCCACCCCAGGTGGGCGGTGATGATTCCGGACAGGACGAATCCGAGCACGAGACCGCAGCTGGCCACCGCCGCCCACACGCTCAGGGCCCGTGACCGACGCGGACCTTCGGGGAACAGCAGGACGATGGTGGCCATCGCGGCAGGCAGCGCGATGGCCTCACCGGCGCCCTGCAGCAAGCGCGCGAGTACCAGCAGGGCAAACGTGGGGGCCAGGCCTGCCAGCAGCGACGCGGCGGCGAACAGGCCGGTGCCGAGCAGCAGCACGCGCTGCCGCCCAAGCAGGTCGCCCAGTCGGCCGCCGAGCATCAGCAGCCCGCCTCCGGTGACTGTGTACCCGACCACGACCCAGGTCAGAGCGGGCCCGTCAACGTCGAAGTCGGCGCCGATCGAGGGCAGGGCGATGTTGACCACGGTCACGTCGACCGCGATGAAGAACTGCAGCATGGACACCGCGCACAGCACCAGCCATGCGCGTGCCGGGGACGGGCTGTGCCCGCGTGAAGAAGGAATGCCTGGAAGCATCAGGTGCTCCGTCGCTCAGAAGGAGTTCCGAGCAGCACGAACGTGCCGCTCCGGTCTGATCACGAAGCGGCTGGACGTCCAGGAAGAGTGTGTGAGTTGAACGCCCCGCCGCTAGCGGGACGTCCTGGTCACTGCGGCGCAAGCGGCCGCGCACGAAGCAGCAGACATGTCGTGAACGCTACCAGGGAGGAGGCGCCCGGGTCAGGCATCTGCCTGACACCTCATGCCTCAATGAGGATCTTGAAAGCGACCAGTCATGTTCGTGTTCCTCAGATCTGTGAGCGGTCAACGACAGGCTCGTAATTCATGGGGCTGGTGTTCGTGGCATGGGACGGTGGTCGACGTGGACAACAGCCAGGAGCAGCTGAGCGGGCTTCCAGAAAGTGTCCGACGCGTTCTGCCGAACCTGCTGCGGGAGGTACGTCTCCCGCTGGGTGACCGGTTGGTGGGCGTGTACCTGTACGGTTGCGCGGTCACCGGCGACTTCGACGAGGGTGTCAGCGACATCGACCTGGTCGTAGCCGTGACGGATGAGCTCGACCACGACACCTTGGGTGGACTCGACATCGCTCACCGACGCGTCTGGGCCGCGCACCCTGATTTCCTCGACCGGATCGATATCGTCTACGCGCCCGTAGAGAGCCTGGCGGGGCAACTGGGCGCCTCTGACAGATCGCCGCGGCTGGCCACCGTGTCACCTGGCTCACCGCTCCACGCCACACCCGCGACTGGGGAATGGGTACTCAACTGGCAGCTTGTCCGGGACACGGGGATCACGCTCGACGGGCTGCCGGTCGGGTCAGTCGTGGCGCCCGTACCGGCGGACAAGGTGCGAGCAGCTGTGGCCGGCATGATGCTCTCCCTGCGCGAGCGGGCGCCGCAGGTCGCGCACCGGGGAGGCCACGCCTACGTGGTCCTCACGACATGTCGGGCGCTGCTGACACTCACGACTGGCCGCCAGTCGAGCAAGGCTCAAGCTGCTCAGTGGGCGCGCGTGCGCTGGCCACACCTCAGCCCTGTGCTCGATGCCGCGTTGGAATGGCGGCAGGCCCAGGCGATTCGGGACGAGACCCCGCTGCCGATGGAACTCACTGCCCAGATCGCTCAGCTGATAGGCATTGCCTGCACCCAGGCTGAGAAAGCCAGGTAGGGCGCTCGGACCGCAGCACGCCGCTGCCGGCAGCGAGAACTGCCCACACCGCGCCGAACGTCGCCAGTGTCGCAAGCTGCTCGATCTGGCCCGTCGGGCACCGTCGAAAACACCATGCCCGGGACAGCGACGGCTCTGTAGGCTCGCCGCCTCGGGAGAGCGAAAGGAATGCTGACCGTGACGGGCGAGGATGTGCTGGAGATCTTGGACGTGCTCCGAAAGGCTGGCACGGATGTCTGGATCGGTGGGGGCTGGGGCATCGATGCCCTGCTGGGAAGACAGACCCGCCCTCACCGGGACCTGGATCTCATGCACCGCCACGAGCAGGAGCCGACTGTGGTTGCGGCTCTTGCCGAAGCCGGATTCTCCGAATCGCTCAACTGGCGCCCCGTGCGTTTCGTCGTCGCGGATGCGACCGGACGCGAGATCGACCTGCACCCTCTGGTCTTCGCACCCGATGGACGTGCCACCCAGGCATCGCTGGAACCAGGGCGCCCGTTCGTCTATCCGGCGGCCTGCTTCGTCACCGGCACCATTCAGCACAGCACCGTTCCCTGCCTGTCCGCTGAACAGCAGGTCTACTTTCACCAGGGCTACGAGCCCAGCGACCGGGACCGCCACGACATGGCCCAGCTCCGCGAGGCATTCGGGATCACTACGCACTTCTGATCCGCTGCACTCTCGGGCCGCGCGGCCGGCTCGGCTTCTTCGCCGGCTCCGGCCGGGCACCGTGACCCGCCGCATCTTCAGCGCGGCGGCGACTTCGCCCAGCGTCAGGCCGTGCGCGGTCCGCAGCCGCTTTCGGTCCTTCGCCGTCGGCAGCGGGACGCGACCAGCGTGTCGACCGCGTCGAACAACTGGAACATGGAACACCTCCTGGCCGAAAAGCGCATAGATGGGCGCATGTTTCGTAAGCATCGCGTATCACACGCGTTCGATGGTGATGAGAGCGGTCCTGGCCAGGGAAGGGCTGGAAACCGTCGCGTCACGCCAGGCCTTTATGGGCAGATACGAGCGGTCGCACGCTCGGAGTAACCAGGGGGTCACGTGGGGTGGAAAGACGCGTTCGGTGACGCGATGGAGGAACTGGAGGCGATACGCAAGCAACTTGGGCGTCTCGACGACCCGACGGTCGGGCTGACAGCACTGCACGGTGACCTTATGAAGAGCCGCCTGAAGGTCCTGGAACAGCTCCAGGCGGGCGTCACCGGATTGCGCGAGGAGAACCGAGAGCTCCGTCGGCGCCAGGACCGGATGATCAACGACCTGAACGAGACGCGGGGCGAGTTCCGGCAGCTCCTGGACCTCGTCGACGTCCTGCGTCCCTTCGCGCCGCCGGAGGGGACAGGCGACAAGCCCGGAGAAGGCACGCGGACGCATCCGGAGGAGACTGCGCAACCGCCCGAGCCCGAGGCGCAGGCCGGCGACGGCTCGACCGCCGAAGCTCGTCCGCCCGTCTCATCCGACACCGACTCCCCGGGGGGAACCATGGAGAACACCGAGCGCCGGCCGCAGCCTGAGCCCGGGAGCCAGGACCAGGACCTCGCGCTGAAGAACGCCATCGAGGCCGCCTACCAGGGCATCGGCACCTCCACCGGCCGGCTCTCCGCTGCCACGCCGCAGGCCCCCGCCGGCGCGGAGGATCCACGCATCGCCCACGGCGTCCTGCTCCTGAAGGCCGCCGGTGTGGCCTCCGCAGAACTGATCGCGCACCGCGACACCTGGGAATGGCTCGCCGCCCTGGCGGTCGACCACAGCCACTTCCGCACCCCGCCCTCTGTCGAGGACATCAACGAAGGCCGCGTCCAGACCGTCCTGTCCGGGCGTTCCCTCATCGCCTTGCTGATCGAGCTGTGGAACACCCGCTCCACCGCCACTCCGCTGCAGAGCGACTGGGCACTGGCCACGACCACCTACAAGCGCATCGCGGCCGAACTCACCGACGTCGCCGGACAAGGCGAGACCATCCGCATCGTCCTGGACGACGGTCGCCCCCACGAGGCCGACGACTGACCAGCACCGCACGCGACAGGCAGACGACGGTCGCCTTCGGATCGATCCGAAGGCGACCGTCCTGCATTCCCTGACGTGGCAGCGACCATGCCTCCGTCCTCTCACGCCTCGGTCCCCAGCGCGGCGGACCGCGGTACAGCGATCCCCGCACCAACCCGGCGGACAGCACGCTCCCCCGAGCCCGCCGGAAAGCGCAACAGCCGCGGCGACACCACCCAGGCCCAGCAACGCGCCGCCCAGGGCGGCACGGCCATCCCGCGCGGCACATCCGCCCTCTCCCGCAAACTCGAAGCCGCCCCGGCTGCACCGCATACAGCGCGGTGAACCTCTGGACAGCAGCACCCGAACGCCGAGTTCCGCTGAGGCAATCACCGGCAGCGTCCGGCACGGCGCCGCGAGGGGCGGCTACGTCCTCGCCCCGAGCGACGGCATCACCGACGCGAACGACGTCATGTCCGCCGTCACGTTCAGCGGTGGACACTTCGACCGCCGCCTGGCCATGGCCGGCTGCGTCGTAGTACGAGGGAGTGGGGGTACGGGCCCGGAGCTGCCCTCCGACGCGCCACCGCACGTGCCGGGTGCTCCGGGCGGCGCCGCATCAGCGGGTGCCTGCCGCGCCCTGCTGGTCACCTGTTCAGCTTCGGCGCGTGCGAGTCAGCAGCTGCGACTCGATGTGCCGAAGTGTGCTGAGGACCGCCTCCGCCTCGGCAGCGTCGGGCACAGCCTCTTCCAGGAGGCTGCTCCAGGCCTCCTGGAGGTGGCGCAGGTTTTCGCCTGCCCGCTGCGTGGGATACAGGCGTACGCGCCGGGCGTCGTCGGGATCGGCCTCACGGCGCACCATGCCCTTCTGCTCCAGCTTGCGCAGTGCCCGGCTGAAGTTGCTGGAGATCAGCCGAGTCGCCTCGGCCGCCTGGGTCGCCGTGGTGCCCGGCTGGTGATCGATGTAGCGCATGACCGCTGCCTCGAGAGGCGTCCACGACTCCGCTGTGTCCGCCTTGGCGGCGTGAAGGTGCCGGCTGATCGCCAGGATCAGGTCGGCGAGTTCGAACAGCCTGGCCTTCTGCTTCTCGTCCACACCCACAGTGTAATTTACCTGTCAGGCGATCGTTATCCTTTGACAGGTAACTCGTCCGCACCTACCTTTGTCCTCAATCGCAGGAAAGATCCGATCGGAGGATTGCTGTTGTCCGTACCTTCACCAGGGTCTTCCGGCAGCAAGATCACACCCGCGTTGCTCACGATGCTCGCGGTACTGGCCAGCGTCGCCCCGTTCGGGATCGACATGTACCTCTCGGCGTTTCCACGCATGGCAGTGGACCTGCACACGAGCGCCACGACCGTCGAACTGACCTTGACCGCATTCCTGCTGGGACTGGCCGCCGGTCAGCTGGTGTTCGGGCCCCTGTCCGACCGCTACGGCCGACGCGGACCGCTGCTGGCCGGTTCGGCCGTGTTCGTCACCGCGAGTGTCCTGGCGGCCCTCGCCCCGACGATTACCGTCCTGGTGACAGCGCGCCTGCTGCAAGGGGCGAGCGCCTCGGCCGGGATGGTCATCGGCCGCGCGGTCATCGCGGACCTGGAGACCGGGCGCTCCGCGGCGCGTGCTTTCAGCCTGATGATGATCGTGAGCGGGGTGGCGCCGGTCGTGGCACCGCTCCTGGGCAGCGTGCTGGCCGGTGCCATCGGCTGGCGCGGTGTGCTCCTGGTGGTGACCGCACTGGCTGTTGCCATGCTCGCCGGTTCCGCGGTGGTCGTGCGCGAGAGCCTGCCGCCCGAGCGGCGAGGCACCGCCCAGCGGGGCGGGTTCCGGCTGCTGGGGCGCCGTGCCTACGGGTCCGCGACCGGGACGCTGGTGTTCTCCTTCGCGGTCCTCATGGCCTACATCTCGGCCTCCCCGTTCCTGTACCAGACGGTCATCGGCGTCGGCGCCGTCCCCTACGGACTGCTGTTCGCGCTCAACGCGCTCGGCCTCGTCGCCAGCAGCGCCCTGTCATCCCGGCTGCTGCACCGCGTCGAGCCGCGCCGCATCGTGGCCATCGGCGTCGCCTGGCTCCTCATCGCCTCGCTCGCGCTGCTCGCCCTGGCACTCACGCCCCTCGGCCCGGTCTGGCTGACGGTGCCCCTGTTCTTCGCGGTCGCCTCGCTGGGTTTCATACTGGGCCCGGCCATGGCTCTCGCCCTCGACGCCGTGCCCGACGCGGCCGGGACCGGATCGGCCGTGGTCGGCGCGGCCCAGTTCGGCCTGGCCGCCCTCATCACCCCGGCCATCAGCGTCGCAGGCCCCCACACGGCCGTCCCCATGGCGATCGCGATCGGCGCGCTCGCCGTCCTCGCCGCTGTCTCCTACGCGCTCTTCCCCCCGAGCGCACCCGCCGTGCAGAACGTCCCGGCAGCGGATGAGACCCCACGCTCCCGCACCCCCTCCACCAGCGCGCCCGAGGGCGCACTCGCGGCACCGAAGGAACACTGACCATGAATCTGATCGGCATCGAAGAACACTGGGTGCTGCCGGAGCTGACCTCCGCTCTCAAGGCCGCCCCCCACCCGGACGAGAGCCTCTTGTTCAACGAGCGCGGGGATGCCCGCGAGCGCCTCGAAGACCTCGGCGCCGGCCGGATCGCCGCCATGGACGCCCAGGGCATCGACCTGGCCGTCCTCGCCCTCACCCCGCCGGGAACCCAGGCCCTGCCCGCGCAGCAGGCCGTCGCGCTCAGCCGTCTGGCGAACGACACCGCCACCGAAGCGGTCCGCGCCCACCCCACGCGGTTCCGGTCGCTGTCGACCCTGCCGCTCTCGTCCCCGCAGCACGTCGCCGCCGAACTGGAACGCGCCACAGCCCAGGGCCATGTGGGAACCATGGTCTACGGCCGGTCCGGCGACCGGTTCCTCGACGATCCCGCCTACGACGACTTCTTCGCCACCGCCGCCGGCCTCGGCCAGCCGGTCTTCATCCACCCGCAGATCCCCTCCGACGCGCTGCGTGACGCCGCCTACCGGGGTTTCGACCCCATGACCGACCTGGGTCTGGCCACTTTCGGCTGGGGATGGCACCTGGAGGCGGCGACCGCGGCACTGCGGCTCATCCTGCGCGGTACCTTCGACCGCCACCCCGACCTGCAGATCGTGCTGGGCCACTGGGGGGAGTTGCTTCCCTTCTGGCTCGACCGGGCCGACAGCCTCGCCCGCATCGCCGGACTCAAGCGGTCGATCTCGGACTACGTCCGTACCAACGTCTTCCTCACGATGTCGGGAATGCTCAACCCCGCCCTGCTGCACCACGCTCTGACGGTGACGACCACCGACCGGCTGATCTTCTCCACCGACTACCCCTTCCAGCAGCCCACCCGAGAGGAGATCGACACCTTCTTCGGCCACCTCGCCACCGACACCGACCGCCGCAAGGTCAGTTCGGCCAACGCCGCCGCCCTCTTCGGCCTCACCCCTGCCACCTCCTGACCGACAGCCCGGTCGGGGCCACTCCCGCAGCCCCGACCACACAGAAACCCGTACCAGCACCAAGGAGAGGATGCGCCATGTCGCAGCCCATCACTGACACCCGAATAGCCCTGATCATCGGAGCGTCCCGAGGACTCGGATGCGCCATGGCGGCGGAACTCGCCGACCGAGGATGGTCGGTCATCGGCACCGTCCGGGGCAGCGCCCGCACCCCGCTGCACGACCTCGCCGACCGCCACCGCGAACGCATCCGCATCGAACACCTCGACATCACCCAGCCCGAAGAACTCGCGCCCCTGCACGAACGACTGGCCGGACAGCAACTCGACGTCCTGTTCGTCAACGCAGGCACCACCAACAACGAGCAGACCCCCATCGGAGCCGTCCCCACCCAGGACTTCGTCGATGTCATGGTGACCAACGCGCTCAGCCCCCTGCGTGTCATCGAAGCACTCGATGACCTGGTCACCCCCACCGGCCTGATCGGCGTCATGTCCTCCGGACAGGGCAGCATCACCAACAACACCAACGGGCTGCGCGAGGTCTACCGCGGCAGCAAGGCAGCCTTGAACATGTTCATGCGCAGCTACGCCACCCGCCAGACCAGCGCCGACCGCTCCCTGCTGCTCCTGGCCCCCGGCTGGATCCGCACCGCCCTCGGCGGCGACGACGCCCCGTACACGGTGGAAGAGAGCACCCCGCTCCTCGTGGACGTCCTGCTCTCCCACCTCGGCAGCAAAGGTCTGGCATTCCTGGACCGCAACGGTCAGCCCGTCCCCTGGTAAGGGAAACCCGGCCACGTCTCGGCCGGCCAAGCCCAAGTGTGCGCAGCCGCCCACCGGTGCCGGTGCCGGCACCCCCACCGGTGCCGGCATCAGTGGGTGAAGACCGCGACGGTGCGGGCCGGCACCGTGAAGGTGCCGGACTTCACCGCGTACGAGGACCTTTTGACGACCGGGTCCGCGCCCTTCGCCTGGGTCGGGTGCAGGCGGTACGCGGTGCCGGCCAGCTCCCCCACTGTCTGCTCCTGCCGCTCGGGCGTCGCGTTCATGACGACGACGAGGTCACCGAGCCGCATGGTGATGACGCCCGGGGTCTCGTCCGTCCCGGAGAGCGGGAAGGACAGTTTCCTCTGGACCTGGGCGGCGGTGCCCAGGTGGAAGGCGGGCTCGGCCGCGCGGATCCGCAGCAGGTCCTGGTAGGCGGCGGAAGCGCCGTGGATCCGCGTACAGTCCGGCACCTGCACCGAAGAGAGCAGCGCCTTCGCGTACGGCCACTTCGCCTCGTTGTCGGCGGCGGGCGGCAGTCCGAGCCCGAAACCGTTGCCCGCGCGGCAGTCCCAGCGGATCGCGTTGAACCAGTCACCGCTGTTAAAGGAGTTGCGGTCGAGGGACTTCGAGCGCAGCAGGTCGCTGCCCGTCTGGGAGAGCGCGGGGCCCTGGGAGAGGGTGGCGGTGGCCAGGGCGAGGACCTGCATACGTGCCCGGTCGGTGGCCGGTGTCCGCTTCGGCAGCTTGTAGGCCAGCGCGTCGTAGAGGGACTCGTTGTCGTGCGCGTCGGCGTAGGCGAGGGCGTCGCCCGGGGCCTGTGCGTAGCCGGCGGGCGCACCGCCGTAGTCGACCTGCGAGCCCTTGACCTTCCTCCCGGCGGTGTCGGTGAAGGTGTAGTCGGCCAGGTTCCCGGAGAGGCCGACCTTGATCAGGTCCTGGTAGTGCAGCAGCCGGGCCTTCTGCTCGGCGGGGGTGCCGTTGGCCTGAGAGTCGTTCGGGTCGGTGTACAGACCGCTCGCGAAGCCCTGCACGCCGGGGTCCTGGTCGAAGGGGGCGCCGCCGCACACGGCGTCGCGGGCCCGGTCGGAGAAGGTGGCGATGCCGGTGCCGGCCATGTTCTTCTGGGTGGCCTGCTCGAAGCGGGCGTCGTCGGCGACCTCGCCGAAGTTCCAGCCCTCTCCATAGAGGATGATCTTTTTGCCCTCGACGCCGTCCTTCGCGAGGGTGAGCTCGTCGAGCGCCCTGCGGACGGCCAGCATGTTGGCCTTGGGGTGGTGGCCCATGAGGTCGAAGCGGAAGCCGTCGACTTTGTACTGCCTGGCCCAGGTGACGACGGAGTCGACGACGAGCTTGCCCATCATGGCGTTCTCGGGGGCGGTGTTGGCGCAGCAGGTGGAGTTCGCGACCGAGCCGTCCGCGTTGAGCCGCTGGTAGTAGCCGGGCACGATCGTGTCGAGGACCGAGTTGTCGTCCTGTCCCGCGGCCGCCGTGTGGTTGTAGACGACGTCCATCACGACGCGCAGCCCGTCCTTGTTCAGGGACTGGACCATCTGCCGGAACTCGACGGTGCGCCGGGGGCCGTCCGGGTCGGAGGCGTACGAACCCTCCGGGACGGTGTAGTGCAGCGGGTCGTAGCCCCAGTTGTAGGCGTCCTTCGGCGCGGTCTTGGTGACGCACGCCTGCTGCTGGTCGCTGTCCGGTGCGAAGGCCGTCAGGTCGCATTCCGGCGTGGCCTGTTCGGATTTCCTCTCGGGGATGGACGCGATGTCGAAGGCGGGCAGCAGATGCACATACGAGGTGCCGGATGCGGCCAGTTCGCGCAGGTGTTTCGAGCCCGCGCTGGCGCGGTCGGTGAAGGCCCGGTAGGTGCCGCGGTCGTCCTTCGGCGTGGTGCTGTCGGCCGCCGAGAAGTCGCGGATGTGCAGTTCCTGGATCTGCGCGTCCTTCATGGCGACGGCCTTCGGCTTGCGCAGGTCCGACCACCCCTTCGGGGCGAGCGCCGGGTCGGCCAGGTCGGCGACCAGGCTGCGCGCGGAGTTCGCGGTCAGCGCCACCGAGTAGGGGTCGGTGACCTTGTTGGTGACGACCTTCCGGACACTCGGCGCCCACACCTTCACCGCGTACCGGTAGGGCTTGCCGCGCCAGGCGGCCGCGGAGCCGGTGGCGGACCAGACGCCGCTCGCGGCGTCACGCCGCATGGCCACCGCCTTGCCACCGATGTCGAGGGTCACCTGGTGCGCGGTCGGCGCCCACACCGACAGGGTCACCGTGCAGCCGGTGAACACCGGCCCCAGGGCGGTTCGCTGGGCCCTCGCCGCGTACAGGTCGTCGAGAACGCCCTGGGTCTGGACGCCGGTCGCGGTGGTGAGCGCGCCGCTCGCGAGGCGCTGGGTGAGCACGACCTGTCCGGTGAGCGCGTCGCGTACCCGGTCGCGGTCCCGCGGATCCACGGTGAATGCCCTGTACCCCTTCAGGTGCGGGTACCTCGCCTTCTGAGCGTCGGTGAGCGAGCTCGGGCTCAGCCGCAGCCAGCGTCCCCCACTGCTGAGCGCGCCGTCCTTGACGGTGATGCCGCCGTTGCGGGAGTACACCAGCTGGGTCGAGGCCGCCGTCTCGGCGTTCACCGGCGCGGGCAGGGCCACGGTGTCGGCGTCGATCCACTGCGCCCGGGCCTTGGTGAGGTCCAGGTCTTCCGGGGCCGCACCGACCGAGGGCAGCAGGTAGCCGCTCTCCCCCGCGGTCAGCCAGACCTCACCTCCGTACGTGGCCAGGTCCAGGGAGCGGTCGCCGGGGATGTCCTTCTGGTCGCCGTTGTGGACGACGTAGCTCAGCGAGGGCGCGCCGTCGGCGAGCGGCACCTCGAAGGTGATGCCGTAGGGGTCCTTGCCGGTCGGCTGCAGCGGCTTCGTCCAGTCCGTCTCCTTCGCGGCGCCGGTCCAGGTGTGCAAGCCCCAGCCGTCGTAGTCGCCGTCGGGGCGGTGGTAGTGGATGACGGCCTTCGTCGTGTCCTGCGGCGGATAGGCGCCGGCGGGCCGGTCCGAGTCCACCGCTTCCGAGTTCTCCTTCGTCCACACCTCACCGGTGGCGGCGAAGTCCATCACCCGCTGCGGGCCTTCGGGTACGCCGTCGCGCACCACGGTGAAGGGGATCCTGCCCGTGCCCTCGGCCGGGGTCAGCCAGGCGAAGGCTCCGTATGCGTCCCGTCCGGAGAAGGCGGCGGTGGCCCCGTCCGCCGTTCTCAGGGTCAGCCCGGTGTAGTCGCCGTCGGCGCGCCGGTAGTGCACGACCGCGTGGCGGGGTTCGGCCGCGGGCTTCCCGGTCGCGGGGGGCTGCCCCGCCGTCGTGTCGGCGAGGGCGCTCGCGGTGCGTCCGGCGCGGTCCACCACAACCGCCTTGTAGCGCAGCGGCGTTCCGGCGGACACGGTGTCCGGGATCACCTGCGTGATCCGGTACGGGGCGTGGTCGGCCGTGCCGAGCGTGCGCCACCTGCCACCGCCCACCTGAGCCGCGAAGACGACGCGGGCACCCGCGGTCTCCCCCGGATCGGCCGAGAGCGTGACCGTACCGGTGGCACCGGCGTCCGGAGCCTTCAGCGACAGCGAGGGCCCGGCAGCCGGCTCGCCAAGACGCCGCTCCGCGCGCAGCACCATCGAGGACAACGCCGGAACCGTCACCCTGATCCGCCCGCCCGAGGCCCGTTTCGTGCCCGCTCCTCCGTACACGGCACGGAAGGTGGCCGACGCGCCCGACTCCACCGGCAGTTCGACCGTCCTCGCCTCGCTCGCGTTGTTCACCGCGACGACGAACTCACGGTCGGCACCGGTACGCGAGAACGCGTACACCGAACCCTTCGCGTACAGTTCCTTCTGCGCCCCGTCGGCCAGTGCCGGATACTTCTCGCGCAACGTCGACAGCGCCGCGATCGACCGGTACAACGGATGCGCGACGTCATACGCGTCGCTCGCGTGGGTGCGCTCCGTACCGATCTCGTCGTCGTCCAGATAGTCGGCCACTCTGGAGGCGAACATCGTCTGGCGTCCGTAGACGTCGTCGCCGGAGCCGGTGAAGCCCTGCTCGTCACCCGAGTAGATCACCGGGTTACCGCGGGTGAGGAACATCACCTCATGGGCCAGCCGGTCCCGTCGCAGCAGTTCCGCGTCGCTCGCATGCGGGTGGTCGGATGCGATGAATGACCCGATGCGGCCCATGTCATGGCTGCCGAGGAAGGTGACCTGGCTGTACGCGTTCGTCTTGTCGGTCGCGTACCGGTAGTCCTGCGCGAACACGGTGGCCAGGTCGCTCGGCGGGCCGCCGCGCGAGGCGTAGTCGCGCACCGCGGACTGCAGCGGGAAGTCGAGGGTGCCGTCGAGACGGCCCTGGGTGAGGTAGGGCGCCGTGACGGCGGGGTCGGCGGAGAACGCCTCGGCGAACAGGAAGAAGCCGTCGCGGCCCTTCTTGGCCGCGTACCGGTCCAGTGCCGTGGCCCACTGCGTCCAGAATTCCATGTTCACGTTCTTGGCGGTGTCCACCCGGAAGCCGTCGACGTCGAAGTCGTCGACCCACTTCTGGTAGATCTTCTCCATGCCCCGGACGACCTCGGGCCGCTCGGTCCACAGGTCGTCAAGACCGTAGAAGTCGCGGTACAGGGCGCTCTCGCCGGCGAAGGTGGAGTCGCCGCGGTTGTGGTACATCATCGTATCGTTCAGCCAGGCCGGGACCATGTCACCGGTGTTCTCCGGCGTGTACGGCGGTGAGTCGCTGTCGACCTTCGTCATGCCCCGGCTGTCGTCGAAGGGGCGGCCCTCGGTGTCGAGGTACGGGTAGGCGCCCTTGGCCCGGTAACCGTACTTCTTCTCCGCGTAGGTGATGGTGTCGGCGGTGTGGTTGGTGATGACGTCGAAGTAGACCTTCATGCCCTTGGCATGGGCCTTGGAGATCAGGGCCCGCAGGTCCCGGTCCGTGCCGAAGTGCGGGTCGACGCTGGTGAAGTCGGTGACGGCGTAACCGTGGTAGGAGGCGCTCTCCTTGCCGCCCCGCACCCGGACCGTCTTGTTGCGGAAGACGGGCGTGAGCCAGATCGCCGTGGTGCCGAGGCCCTTGACGTAGTCGAGCCGCTTCGTCAGGCCCTTGAGGTCACCGCCCTGGTAGAAGTCCTTGTCGGTCGGGTCGAAGCCGGTACGGGAGCGGTCACCGCTCATGCCGCCCCTGTCGTTGGACGGGTCGCCGTTGGCGAAGCGGTCCGGCATGAGGAGGTAGAACTGTTCACGGCTCACGGCGGGGCGGGCCGGCTGCGCGGCGAGCCGGGCGTCGGAGGGAGGCGGCGGGGGTGTGTGCGTGGCCGGCACCGCGTGGGCGGTCCCGGGTAGTGTCGCCGCCACGAGGGCCGCGAGTGCGGCGGCCAGGACGGATCTTCGCAGGTTGCCGGTCACGCGTCGGTGCTCCTCGTCTGTGAGCGGCCAGGCCAGGTCAGGTCGGGCCGGGCCGGGTCGTGGCACGGGTGCGGCCGCCCGGCACCCGCGGGGGTGCCGGGCGCCGGGCGGCCGTCTCGGTGGACAGCTGCGGGTCAGCCGCGCCAGGTGTCGTTCAGCGCGACGGTGTCGGAGGACGAGACGGTCGCGGTGCGGTTCGCGCCGCTCTCCCAGGTGACCTTGCCGTTCGCGTCCTTGCGCAGGTACTTGTACTCGAAGGAGATCCCGGCGGGCAGGGCGACGTCGCGTTTCCAGACGGGGTACGCCGCCGGATCCAGCTTCAGGGCGTTGTCCGGGTTCCAGTTGCCCAACTGGGCCGTGTTGCCCACCACATACGCGTTCTCGCCCCATGTGGTGGTGGCGTTGACGCGGAAGGAGGCGCCGGTGGCCGGAGCGGGGTCGGCTCCGTCCGCGCCGCAGGTCTTCGCGCCGGTGTGCAGTGCGAGCGCGGCGTTGGCGGCGATGGTGGCCGTGAACTGGCCGGCGGAGTTCACCGTCACGCCCTTGCCGGTCTGCACGTCGCAGTAGTCGCCGGCGGGCAGCGACGTCTGGAAGGTGCGGGTCAGCGACGAGCCTTCGTGGTTGATGGCGACGTACGCCTTGTCGCCACGGCCGAACGCGATCTGGTTGTTGCCGTTGTCCCACCAGTTCGTGACGGCCTCGCCGTGCGCGGTGTTGCGCCAGGCCACCATGCTCGCGATCTCACGCCAGGCGTGCTGGCACTTCCAGCCGTCGGTGCCGCAGGCCGTCACCTTGCCGCCGGCCGGGCCGCCGGCGTCCTTGTCACCGAACTCGTATCCGGAGTGCACATCCGGAGCGCCGTACGGCCATGCCAGGGAGAAGATCTGGGCGAGCGTGTAGATCGCGCCGTCCTTGTAGGTGAGGGTCCTGCCGCTGCGTTCGGTGTCGTGGTTGGTGACGAACACGGACGCTTTGCCGCTGGGCAGATAGCCCCATGCCTCGCCGAAGTTCTTCAGGGACGCGAGCTTGTCTCCGCCGAAGATCCGCTTGAGGTCGTACGCGTAGCTGAACTCCTGTGGGTCGCCGACGCCCGTGTACTCGCCGGGCTGCACGGCCTCGCCCGGGGCACCGATCGTCTCCAGCTTCATGTACGCGTTCGGGTCGGTCAGCCGCGACCTGATGTTCGCGAGGTCCTCGACGGCGATGTGTTTGGCGGCGTCGACGCGGAAGCCGTCGGCGCCCAGGGAGAGCAGATCGTTCAGGTACCCGGCGATGGTCTTGCGGACATACTCCTCGCCGGTGTCGAGGTCGGGCAGGCCCGACATCTCACAGTGCTGGACGTTCCAGCGGTCCGCGTAGTTGTTGATGTCGGTGCGGCAGTCGTCCATGTCCGCGCCGGAGTAGGTGCCCGGGTAGTCGTACTTGCTGTACGTGGAGCCTCCGGTGCCGGTGCCGGAGGAGTTGGCCATGTGGTTGATGACCGTGTCGACGACGACCTTCACACCGGCCGCGTGACAGGTGTCGATCATGTTCTTGAAGGCGGCGCGGTCACCGAGCCTGGTAGCGATCTTGTAGCTGACCGGCTGGTACGCGGTCCACCACTGGCTGCCCTGCACGCGCTCGTTGGGGGGTGAGACCTGGACGTAGCCGTAACCGGCCGGGCCGAGGGTGTCGGTGCACTCCTTGGCGACCGACGCGAAGTTCCACTCGAACATCACCGCGGTGACGTCCTTCTCGCCAGGCGGCGCGGCCTGCGCCGGGGCCGGGACCGTGACGGCGGCAGCGGCTCCCGCCAGGACGGCGAGTGCAGCGGCCACGGACTTTCTGGCCATGGTTCCTCCTGAGTCGAAGGGCAACGCGCCATGCCCATACAAGGGGTGGGGGGATCGGTGGGCTCGACGGCCCGATGAATCCTGTATGAATCTTGCTGCAAGTAGTTGCGAGGCGAACGTACGAGCCGACGGCCCCTCGGTCAACCCTTTGGACCGCACGCTTCTCAACTCGCGGCGGAAGAGGGGGAATTATCGCAGCAAGGACTTACGCATCGATTCCATCAGTGTTACGTTCAACCACGCCGTACGGTCCGGGCCGGGGGCCGGCCCCGGACCGGAGCAGCACGCCTTGACACCGCGTGGGCACCTACCCGTCGGCGGGCCGGCGGACCAGCTGCGCCGTGGAACCCCGGACCACCAGTTCGGGCTGGAAGACGAACTCCGTGCGCTGCACGGGGGTGCCGCCGATCTCCTCCAGGAGCGCTCCGACCGCCGCCGTCGCCATCGCCTGCACGGGCTGGCGCACCGTGGTCAGCGGCGGATCGGTGAACGGGATCAGCGGCGAGTCGTCGAAGCCGATCACCGAGATGTCCCGCGGCACCTCGGATCCGCGGGCGCGCACCGCCCTGATGACACCGAGCGCCATGGGGTCGCTGCCGCAGACGATGCCGGTGCAGCCCAGGTCGAGCAGCGCACCGCCGGCCGCGTGGCCGCCTTCGACGGTGAACAGGGTGCGCTGGATCAGCTTCTCGGCCTCGTCACGGGGCACGCCGAGAAGGCTGTGGACCGCGGCGGCGAAGCCCTCCGCCTTCCGCCGCGAGGGCACGAACCGGGTCGGGCCGACCGCCAGTCCGATGCGTTCGTGCCCCAGATCGATGAGATGGCGTACCGCCATCTGCGCCGCCGAACGGTCGTCGGGCGACACGAAGGGCGCGTTGATGTGCTGGTTGAACCCGTTGATGAGGACGAACGGCACCCCCCGCTCGGCGAGCCGGGAGTAGCGCGAGGCGTCCGCGGTGATGTCCGCGTGCAGGCCGGAGAGGAACACGATGCCGTTGACCCCGCGCTCCTGTAGTTGCTCGACCAGTTCGTCCTCGGTGGCCCCGCCCGGCATCTGGGTGCACAGCACCGGCGTATAGCCGTATCCCGCCAGGACCTGCTCGATGACCTGCGCGAACGCCGGGAAGATCGGGTTGGTCAACTCCGGGATGACCAACCCGATGAGACCGGCGCTGCGCCTGCGCAGCCGGGTGGGCCGCTCGTAGCCGAGCACGTCGAGTGCGGCGAGAACCTTCTGCCGGGTGCCGGCCGCGACCCCCGGCCTGCCGTTGAGGACACGGCTGACCGTGGCCTCGCTCACCGCGGCCTGGGCGGCGATGTCATGGAGCCGCAGGGTGCCGCTCTCCGCGCCCCGCGACACGGGAACCGTCATACCGCCCACCACACGGTGGTGTCGGCGGGCAGGTCGAGCCGGCCGTCCGCGACGGTGACCGGGCCGGAGGCGAGCAGCACCCGGCCGGGGGCGGCGATCCGGACCGCGGCGCCCGTGGTGTTCACGGTGCAGGCGAAGCCCGGCCGGTCGAATCGCAGGATGCCCGCCGGAAGCTCGTCGTGCCAGGTCACGTCGGTGCCGGCGCCGAGGCCCGGCAGCTCTCGGCGCACGGCGAGCGCGCAGCGGTACATCTCCAGGGTGGAGTCCGGGACGCCGGTCTGTGCCTCGACGCTCAGCTCGCCCCAGGTGTCCGGCTGCGGCAGCCAGCTGCCCCCGTCGCCGAAACCGTACGAGGGCCCGGTGCGCGTCCACGGGATCGGCACCCGGCAGCCGTCGCGGAAGCCGTCCTGGCCCTGGGCGCGGAAGAACGACGGGTCCTGGCGCACCTCGTCGGGCAGGTCGGTGACGTCGGGCAGGCCGAGTTCCTCGCCCTGGTAGAGGTAGGCGGAGCCGGGCAGGGCCAGCATCAGCAGGGTGGCGGCGCGGGCGCGGCGCAGGCCGAGCTCACGGTCGCCGGCGGTGCGGATCTGGGTGCCGAGGCCGGGAGGGTTGGCGTAGCGGGTGGCGTGCCGGGTGACGTCGTGGTTGGACAGGACCCAGGTGGCCGGGGCACCGACCGGACGCATGGCGTCCAGCGAGCTGTCGATGAGGCGGCGCAGCTCGGCCGCCTCCCAGGGGGCGCTGAGGTACTGGAAGTTGAAGGCCTGGTGCAGCTCGTCGGGGCGTACGTACAGCGCGGTGCGCTCGACGGTCGGCGTCCACGCCTCGGCCACGAAGATGCGGTCGCCGTCGTACTCGTCGAGGACGAGCCGCCACGAACGGTAGATCTCGTGGACGCCGTCCTGGTCGAAGAAGGGCATGACGGCGTTGCCGAGCAGTTTGAGCTGGTCGCCGCCGCCGAGGTCGGGCAGGCCCTCGGCCTTGACCAGGCCGTGGGCGACGTCGACGCGGAAGCCGTCGACGCCCATGTCGAGCCAGAACCGCAGGATCGAGCGGAACTCGTCGGCGACGGCCGGGTGCTCCCAGTTCAGGTCGGGCTGTTCGGGCGCGAAGAGGTGGAGGTACCACTCGCCGTCGGGGAGGCGGGTCCAGGCGGGGCCGCCGAAGATGGACTCCCAGTCGTTGGGCGGCAGTTCGCCGTGCTCGCCCTTGCCGGTGCGGAAGTGGTAGCGGTCGCGCAGCGGCGACCCGGGGCCCTCGGCGACCGCCCGCTTGAACCACTCGTGCTGATCGGAGGAGTGGTTGGGCACGAGGTCGACGATGATGCGCAGGCCCAGGGCATGGGCGTCGCGGATGACCGCGTCGGCGTCGAGAAGCGTGCCGTACATGGGGTCGACGGCCCGGTAGTCGGCGACGTCGTAGCCGCCGTCGGCCTGCGGGGAGGCGTAGAACGGGCTCAGCCAGACCGCGTCCACGCCCAGGTCGCGCAGGTAGGGCAGGCGCTGCCGGACGCCTTGGAGGTCGCCGGTACCGTCGCCGTCGCTGTCGGCGAAGCTGCGCGGGTAGACCTGGTAGATGACGGCGTGGCGCCACCAGTCCGCGGCCTCACGGGCCGGGGAGGCGTACACGGGCGAGGGGTCCGTGAAATGCTGGCTCATGGTGTCCTCAAGGCGTGAGGGGCTGGACAACTGGTCGGTGATACGGGGCGGATCAGCCCTTGGTGCCACCGGCGGTCAGGCCGGTCACCAGGTTCTTCTGGACGAGGTAGAAGACGGCGGAGATCGGGACGGCGATCAGTACGGCTGTCGCGGCCATGTAGTGGCGCTGCGCGTCGTGCTGGCTGATGAAGCTCTGGAGCCCGACGGCGAGGGTGTACTTCTGGTCGTCGAGCAGGAACGCGTTGGCGAACGCCACCTCGCTCCACGCCGTGATCATGGTGTAGAAGGCGGCGACAGCCAGGCCCGGCCGGGCCAGCGGCAGGATCAGCCGCCAGAACGTGCCGAAGGGGCTGAGCCCGTCGACCCGGCCGGCCTCGTCGATCTCCATCGGGATCGTGTCGAAGTAGCCCTTCATCAGCCAGGCGCAGTACGGCACCGCGGTCGTGAGGTAGACCAGGATGAGCGCGGCGTAGGTGTCGATGAGGCCGAGGTCCGACAGGATCACGTACATCGGGACCATCAGGACCGCGACCGGGAACATCTGCGTGACCAGCAGGACCCACATGAACTTCCGGTAGCCCGGAAAGCGCATCCGGGAGACCGCGTATCCGCTGGTCGCCGCGGTGAGCACGCCGATCACCGTCGTGCCGCCCGACACGATGAGCGTATTGCCGAGCCATTTGAGGAAGTTGGTGTGTTGCAGCACGAACGAGTAGTTGCTCAGGGTCGCCGTGTCGAGGATGCGCGACGGGTGAAGGTAGTCGTCCTTGTCCGGGCCGAGCGACAGGAAGACCAGCCAGCCGATCGGGAACAGCGCGACGAGGCTCGCGACGACGAGGACGGCGTGCGAGGCGGCCGACGCCGTGCGGCTGCGCCGGCCACGGCGCGGAGCGTGCCGCGGCACGGCCGTCCCGGTGCGGTCCGGGCCCGGGGTCTTGGTAAGGGTCTGGGTGCTCATGATGGTGGCTGCTCCTGCGGCGTCAGATGGCGGCTTGCACGTCGTTGCGGTTCAGCCAGCGGCGGTAGACGGAGGTGAACACGATGAGGAGGGACAGCAGCAGGACGCCGTAGGTGGCCGACTGGGCGTAGTCGCGCGGTGTCTGGCCGAAGCCGAGGTAGTAGGCCCAGGTGACCAGGATCTGCGCGTCGGGCGCCGTGTTGCCGAACAGCAGGAAGATGATCGCGAACTGGTTGAACGTCCAGATCACGCCCAGCAGCACGACGGTGGAGCTGACCGACCTCAGACCGGGCAGGGTCACATTGCGGAACTGCTGCCAGGTGCTCGCGCCGTCCATCTCGGCCGCTTCGTACAGCGTCGAGTCGATGGACTGCAGTCCGCCCAGGAGCGAGACCATCATGAAGGGCACCCCGCACCAGGTGTTGACCATGATGGCGGCGAGCTGCTGGAAGAGCGGATCCTCCAGCCAGGCCGGCGAGGGCAGTCCGATCGCGTCGAGCGTGGTGTTGACGACGCCCGCGTCGGCGAGCATGAAGCGCCAGGCGAAGACCGTCACGAACGTCGGCACGGCCCACGGCAGGATCAGCATCATCCGGTAGGCGGTGCGGCCGCGCAGCCCCTTCTGGTTGAGCAGCAGCGCGAGGCCGAGCCCGATGCCGTAGTGCAGCGCGACGCAGGCCGCCGTCCATACGATGGTCCAGATGAAGTGCGACCAGAAACGGTCGTAGGAGGTCGGCCCCCACAGGATGTCGGCGTAGTTGTCGAGGCCGACGAACGTGTAGGTGGCGTCGATGTGGTTGACGCCGATGGTGCGGGCCGAGTTGAGGCTGTTGGCGTCCGTCAGCGTCAGGTAGAAGCCCCGGACCAGCGGATACAGCACGATGACGGCGAGCACGACGACCACTGGGGCGATCATCGCGTACGCGTACCAGTGCTTGTGGTAGGCGTTCTTGAGGCGGGTTACGGGGCCCGGACGCCGGCCGCGGTCACCACCACTGGCGGCGGCCGGGCGCTCCACGGCGACAGTCATGAGGTACACACCTTCTGGTCTGCGGCTGGTCTGGGCTGCTTGAGGTCTGCGGAGGGTGCCGCGGCCCCGCGTGCGGGCGGGCTGACCGGGCGGGACCGCGGCACGTGAGGGGGAAGTGCCCGATCAGGGCGTCACTTGGCGAAGCCGTCCGGCAGGATCTTGCCGTACTGGGTCACCACGGAGGAGATCACCTTGTCGATGCTCTCCTTGCCTCCGGCCGCCTTGGGCAGTTCCTCGTCGAGCGGGCTCCACAGCGAGCTGTACTCGGGCAGCTCGGGCCGCGGCCGGGCGGCGGACAGCACCTTCTGGTAGCCGGCCAGCCCCGGGTCCTTGGTGACCCGGGCCGTGTAGGCGTCCGAGCGCGTCGGCAGCGTCGAGTTCTCCAGGGCGATCCGCTCCTGTGTCTTCGCGGAGGTCATCCACTTCAGGAACGTCAAGGACGCGTTCTGGTGCGCCTTGTCGGAGCCCGCGTACACGGACAGGTTGTGGCCGCCGGTCGGCGCGCCCGCCGTGCCGCTGGAGCCGGCCGGGACCGTGGCGACTCCGAGGTTCGACGTGTTCTTGAACGCCGAGTTCTTGTAGAAGTTCGTGATCTCCCACGGGCCCTCGATGGTCATGGCGACCTTGCCATTGACGAAGGCGTCCTGGCGGTGCGCGTAGGAGTCGGCCGTGACGTCGGCCTTGTGCAGGCCCTTGCCGTGGAACAGGCTCAGCCAGATCTCGGACGCCTTCCTGCCCTGGGCGGAGCCCAGGGTGATCTTCTTGGCGGCGGCGTCGACGGTGTCGGTTCCCTCGCCCAGCAGGAACGGCTCGAGGTAGTAGCCCTTCTCGGAGCCGAAGTAGCCGTCCACGCCGGTCTTGTCCTTGATGGTGGCGGCGGCTTTCCTCAGCTCGTCCCAGGTCCCCGGCGCCTCGGTGATGCCGGCCTTCTTGAGGAGGGCCTTGTTGTAGACCAGGGCGAGGGTGTCGGTGACCAGCGGGACGCCGTAGGTCTTGCCCTCGTACTGGGCCTGCTTGATCAGGTTCGGCTCGAACTTGTCCTTCTCGGCGAGGGCCTCGGTGCCGTCGAGCGGCAGCAGATAGCTCTTCTTCGCGAACGCGGGCGTCCAGCCGACCTCGGCGCGCAGCACGTCCGGGGCGCCGCTGGCGCCGGCTGCCGTGTCGAACTTGTTCAGCGCCTGGTCGAAGGGGACGTTGACGTACTTGACCTTGATGCCCGGGTTGGCCTTCTCAAAGTCCTTGATCAGCGCCTGGTACGTGGGGGCCTCATTGGTCGCGTTCGAGGTGTCCCACCAGGTGATGGTGACCGAGCCGGCCTTCCCGCCGTCGTCACTTCCGCCGCAGGCCGTCGCCGCGAGTGCGAGGGACGCCACCACCGCGATGGCCGCTATGCCACGCCGCATGAGATCTCCTAGAGGGTGAAAGCCCGTGAGTGGGCGGGGAGCGGTCCGCATCCGGTCCCCGTGGCCGACCGCCGACCGCGTCGTTGCCGCCGCCGGGCGACGTGAACGTAACAGCGCGGCAAGCCGTCCGAAAGACTTTGCGCAGGATTTCTGCAAGAGTCGCCCATCGTTACCCGTCCGTGTTCTGACGGTTACGCGAGGAATGCTTGACACTCCCCGCTCAACATGGCGCATAGCGCCATGAAATACCGGCAAGGAGCACGGGAAGGGGAGGGAGGGGACAGGCCCGATGTGTCCCGAACCTTGTGACATTTTCCTGCAAGGTCTTCCACCGCCACCGCGGCCGCGGTGGCCCGGTTCCCCCTTCGTCGGTGGGCATCCCAGCAGGTAACCGGTACAGTCCCCTTCCATGACCGCGCGGCTCGCCGACATCGCAGCCCAGGCGGGGGTCAGTGAAGCCACAGTCAGCCGCGTGCTCAACGGCAAGCCCGGCGTGGCCACCGGCACCCGCGAATCCGTCATGGCCGCACTCGACGTCCTCGGCTACGAGCGCCCGGTGCGGCTGCGCACCCGCAGCGCCGGCCTGGTCGGCCTGATCACGCCGGAGCTCGACAACCCCATCTTCCCCGCCCTCGCCCAGGTCATCGGCCAGGCACTGACACGTCAGGGCTACACCCCGGTGCTGGCCACCCAGACCCCGGGCGGCTCGACCGAGGACGAGCTGACCGAGATGCTCGTCGAGCGCAATGTCTCCGGCATCATCTACGTCTCCGGACTGCACGCCGACACCACCGCCGACACCGGCCGGTATGACCGACTCCGCGCCCAGGACATCCCGTTCGTCCTGGTCAACGGGTTCTCGCCGCAGATCCAGGCGCCCTTCGTGTCAACGGACGACCGGTCCGCGACACAGCTGGCCGTGCGGCACCTCGCCTCACTCGGCCACACCCGGATCGGGCTCGCGGTCGGACCGCGCCGGTTCGTGCCCGTACAGCGCAAGATCGAGGGCTTCCGGTCCGGGATGGCCGAGCGCGCCGGCCTCACCGGCGAGCAGGCCGAAGAGCTGATCCAGCACTCCCTGTACACGATGGAGGGCGGCCAGGCCGCGGCGACGGCGCTGCTGGCACAGGGGTGCACGGCGATCGTCTGCGCCAGCGACATGATGGCCCTCGGTGCCATCCGCGCCGCCCGCCAGGCCGGCCACCGCGTCCCGCAGGACATCTCGGTGGTGGGCTACGACGACTCCCCGCTGATCGCGTTCACCGATCCGCCGCTGACCACGATCCGTCAGCCGGTGCAGGCCATGGGCCAGGCGGCGGTCCGCACGGTGCTCGAGGAGATCGGCGGGACGCCCGCCCCGCACACCGAGTTCATGTTCATGCCCGAACTCGTGGTGCGCGGTTCGACCGCCGCGGCACCGTCGGCGCGCGCCCGCTGACGGCCGGCCGGATCAGGCCGCCGCGTACAGGGGGCGCCACCAGTGCGCGTGTTCGCGGTACCAGCGCGCGGTGTCGGCGAGCAGCCGCTCGAAGTCGCCGGACGGCCGGTAGCCGAGCTCCTCGGTGATGCGGGTGTCATCCACCGCGTAGCGGCGGTCGTGTCCCTTGCGGTCCGCGACGTGTGCGACGCGGCCGCGGTCCGCGCCGCACAGGGCGAGCAGCTTGTGGGCCAGCTCGAGGTTGGTCAGGGACGTGCCTCCGCCGATGTTGTACACGCGGCCCGCGCGGCCGGCGGTGCGGACCAGTTCGATGCCCCGCACATGATCGTCGACCGACAGCCAGTTGCGGACCTGCAGTCCGTCCCCGTAGAGCGGGATCGTGCCGCCGCTGAACAGTGTGGCGAGGGACCGCGGGATCAGTTTCTCGGGGTGCTGGTACGGGCCGAAGTTGTTCGTGCAGCGTGTGACGCGGACGTCGAGGCCGTGGGTGCGATGGTGGGCGAGTGCGAGGTGGTCGGCCGCCGCCTTGGACGCCGCGTAGGGGGAGCTGGGGCTCAGCGGCGACTCCTCCGTGGCGGCGCCGGTCGGCAGATCGCCGTACACCTCATCGGTCGAGACCTGGACGAACGTACCTGTGCCGTGCCGGAGTCCGGCATCCAGGAGCACCTGGGTGCCCAGGACGTTGGTGCGGGTGAAAGCGGCGCCGGACGCGATCGACCGGTCGACGTGGGACTCGGCCGCGAAGTGCACGATGTCGTCGTGGCGGGCGGCGAGCCGGCCCACGAGGCGCACATCGCACACGTCGCCGTGCACAAAGGCCAGCCGGGGATCGCCGGCGACGGGGTCCAGGCGCGCGAGGCTGCCGGCGTAGGTGAGTGCGTCGAGCACGGTCACCGTGACGCCGGGAGGTCCGGCCGGGCCCAGCAGGGCGCGCACGTAAGCGGAACCGATGAAGCCGGCTCCGCCGGTGACGAGGATGCGTCGGGTCATGACTTCCGGGTTCACCTTGCCCTTGCTGATGATCGTCGATGGCGGGATGGCACGAGCGGAACGGGAAGGGCCGCCGGGGCGGACGGCCGTGGCGGAGCCGGGAGCGGCGGCGGACCTGAGAAGACGCCGCCGCGGCAGCCGCGCCGGGGCCGTGCGGCGAACGCCGCGGTGTGGTCCCGGTGCGTGGCGAGGGCGTTGGCGAGCATGTAGGCACGAGGCGACCGCGGTCCGTGCGACCGGGGCCGGCACCGCGCCCGGCCCGCCCGGCGCGCCGCTCCCGCCGGCGACCGGCGCCACCGCGTCATGAGGTCAGGTGGACTTCGCTGTGGTCGCCGATGACCAGCCGGTGCGAGCGGGACAGCCGAGGGGTGGCGAGGACGGACGCACCGCGGCCGATGAGGGAGTCCTGGATGAGCGGTGCGCCCTCGATCCGCGCGCCCCGCAGCAGCACCGAGTGTGCGATCGCGCTGTCCTCGATGCGGCAGTCCTCGGCCACGGCGGTGTAGGGACCGATGCTGGATCCGGTGACGACGGTGCCGGCGCCGATGATCGCGGGTCCGGTGATGTGTGACCCCCGCACCACCGCTCCCTCGGCGAGGAGGACCCGTCCGCGGACGGTGCTGCCGGCGTCGACCTTGCCCTCGATGCCTCCGACCAGGGTGTCCAGGACATGGCGGTTGGCCTCCAGCATGTCCTCGACACTGCCCGTGTCCCGCCAGGTCGCCGCCGTGGTCTCGGCGCGCACCGTGAGGCCGTGATCGATCATCCACTGCACGGCGTGGGTGATCTCCAGCTCTCCCCGCGCGGACGGGGCGATGGCCCGCACCGCCTCGTGGACGGCGGGGGTGAAGGCGTAGACGCCGACGAGGGCGAGGTCGCTGCGCGGGTGTTCGGGTTTCTCCTCCAGGCGCAGCACCGTGCTGCCCGCGGCGGTCCCGTCGCCTTGGGCGTCGACTTCGGCGACACCGAAGGCGGTCGGGTCGGCGACGCGGGTCAGCAGCAGCCGGGCGTCCACCGGTTGGGTGCGGGCCCGGTCCAGGAATCCGGTGACGCCCTCGGGCAGGTAGGTGTCGCCGAGGTAGAGGAGAAAGTCGTCGTCGCCGAGGAAGTCCCGGGCGATGCGCACCGCGTGGGCGAGCCCCAGCGGGCGGTCCTGGTGAAGGTAGGTGAGCCGCAGGCCGAACGCCGAGCCGTCACCGGCGGCCCGGCGGATCTCCCGCTCGTGGTCGCCGACGACGACGCCGGTCTCGGTGACCCCGGCGGCGGCCAGCGCCTCCAACGCGTAGAAGAGCACGGGCCGGTTGGCGATCGGCAGCAATTGCTTGGCGCCGGTGTGGGTGAAGGGACGCAGTCTGCTGCCGGTCCCGCCCGCCAGGAGCAGGGCCTTCACGCGGGCCTCCGGCGGGGCGGGGTTTGCGGTGAGTGCGGTCGCACGGAGTCCTCCTCGGTCCTGCTCGGTGAGCGGGCGCATCCCGACTCAAGCAGAGCCCGCAACGTTCCGCAAGGATTGTCTGCAACTTTCAGAAAGTAGTTGCTACGACGGGCGCCGCAGTGTTTCACTCAGTGCCCGGACCGCCCAACGCCCTTACCGCAAAGATCAGTTCGCATCAGAGGGAGCCGCTCGTGAGGCACCAGCATCGCCAGCTCGACCGGCTGGGCCGGGAGGAATCCCGCCTGGCGCCGGGGGCCTCCGAGGAGGCGACCGTGGGACGGCGGGTCTTCGCCGAGGGGCGCGGCCCGGTGCTGACCGACCTCGACGGCAACCGGTATCTGGACTTCGCCGCCGGCACCCTCACACAGTCTCTCGGGCACACCCACCCCGAGGTGGTCCAGGCGCTCACCGCGCAGGCCGGGCGCCTGTGGAACGTGCACGACACGTCCACGCCGGACCGGGCCCGGCTCCTTGACACCCTGGCCCGGCTGCTCCCCGAGCACCTCGACACCTATGCCCTGTTCTCCACCGGCGCCGAGGTCGTCGAGGCCGCCCTGCGGGTGGTGCAGGCGACCGCGCCGCCGGGCCGCAACCGGACCGGCGCCCTGCGGCACGGATTCCACGGCAAGACGCTGGGCGCGCGCATGCTCGTGCACTGGGACATCGGGCACCAGTCGTTCGCGGGCAACAGCGTCCTCGGCTACGCGCCCTACTGCTACCGCTGCCCGCTCGGCCTGGAGTACCCCTCGTGCGGGATACGGTGCGCGTCCCTGGTGCGGCGGCACATCGCCGACAAGCCGAACACCTCGGCCCTCGTCTTCGAGCCGGTGCTCGGCGCGGCCGGTGTCATCGTGCCTCCGCCCGGCTACTGGGAGCAGATCGCCGACGCCTGCCGGGCGAACGGCGTGCTGCTCGTCGCCGACGAGGTGCTCACCGGCGGCGGTCGCACCGGCGCGTTCCTGGCCAGTGAACTCTTCGGCGTGGAAGCGGACCTGGTGGCCCTGTCGAAAGGCATGGCCAACGGCTTCCCCTTCGCCGTGCTCGCGGGGCGCCGCGACCTGCTGCACGATCCGGCCGCGGCGACCCCGGGCGCGTACGCCTCCACCTACGCGAGCAATCCCCTCGGGATCGCGGCGGCCCGCGCCACCTTGGAGGTCATCGAACGGGACCGGCTGATCGAGCAGGTGGGCCGCCTCGGCGAGCTGCTCGGTGAGCGGCTTCGCGCACTGTACGGCCGGTTCGAGAACATCGGGCAGGTGCGCGGTCTCGGGCTGCTGTGGGGGGTGGAGTTCGTGACCGACCGGGCGAGCCGCACCCCCTCCCCCGCGCTCGCCCGCTCGGTGTACGCGCGTGCACTCGATCTGGGGCTGCGGGTGGCGCTCGGCGGCCACATGCTGCGGATCGCACCGCCGTTCACCATCGAAGAAGCACTCCTGGACGAGGGCGTCGGACTGCTGGCGAAGGCGATCGACGGGGCGGTCGCGCAGTGATCGTGGCGCATGAGCTGGTCAAGGAGTTCAGGATCCCCGAACGGCGGCCGGGTCTGGCGGGGTCCCTGGCCACCCTCTTCACCCGCAGGTACCGGGTGACGCGCGCCGTGGACAGGGTGTCCTTCGAGATCCCGGCCGGCTCGCGCACCGCGTACATCGGGGCCAACGGCGCCGGGAAGTCCACCACCATCAAGATGCTCACCGGGATCATGACGCCCACGTCGGGGTACTGCCGGGTGCGCGGCATCGAGCCGTACCGGCACCGGCAGCGCAACGCCCGGTCCATCGGGGTCGTCTTCGGCCAGCGCAGCCAGTTGTGGTGGGACCTGTCGGTGCCGGACTCGTTCCGCATCCTGCGCCGGATCTACGACATCCCCGACCACGTCTACCGGCGCAATCTGGCCCGGTACCGCGAACTCCTGGACATCGACGCGCTCGGCACGACCCCGGTGCGGCAGTTGAGCCTCGGGCAGCGGATGCGCGCGGAGATCGCCGCGAGCCTGCTGCACGATCCGGCCGTCGTGTTCTGGGACGAGCCCACCATCGGCCTCGACATGGTGCTCAAGGAGGCGGTGCGCGAACTGGTCAACCGCGCACACCGCGAGCTGGGCACCACGGTGGTGCTCACCAGCCACGACATCGCCGACATCGCCGCGATCTGCGACAGCGCCCTGGTCGTGGACCGGGGCCGGGTGGTGCATCAGGGGAGCATCCAGGACCTGCTGCGCTCGGCCGACCGGCGTTCGGTCCTCTTCGACCACCGGGACCGGCTCGCGGCGGACGCCGTCTGCGCCACGGTCGAGCGGGGGCTGCCGGGGGTGCGGGCCGTGCCCGCCGACGGCGGTCGCGTCCACGTGGACTATCCCGCGGCCGAGTTCACCTCGCGTCAGGTGCTCGCGTTTCTCCTGGACCACTTCGACCTGGCCGACTGCTATGCGCCCGAGCCGGATCTGGAGGACGTGCTGCGGCAGATCTACGGGCGGCAGCGCCCGGCGGCCCCCTCCGGGGTGAGCGCCGTATGAGGCCGGGGAGGGTGCGCGCGGTGCGGGCCTACGTCCCGTTCGCGACCGGCGGGCTGCAGTCGCTGCTCCAGTACCGCTCGATGTTCGTGGTCACGGGGGTGACCGCGGCCGCCGGGGCGGCCGTCACCGTGTTCCTGTGGCGGGCCGTGTACGCGGACGCCCCGGCGAGCGGCGGGCCCGGCGGCTTCACCCTCGCGGGCATCACCACCTACCTCCTTCTCGCCCAGATACTTCAGGTGCTGCACACCAACCGGGTGGACGACGAGGTCGCGGCCGAGGTGTACCGCGGGGACGTCGCGGTGATGCTGGTGCGCCCGGTCAGCTATCCGCTGGTGCGGTTCTTCGCCTGTCTGCCGGTGGTCGCGGCCAACGCGGTGCTCGTCGGGGTGCCGGTCCTCCTCCTCTTCGCGTTCCTGGTGCCACTCGCGGTGCCCCGTCCGGGCGACGCGGCCCTGTTCGCGGTGTCGGCCGTGCTGTCCGTCCTCATCGCGTTCTGCGTCAACCTGCTCACCGGAATGGCCGGCTTCCTCACCACCAACACCTGGGGCGTGCGCATGGTCAAGCAGAGCGTGGTCGCCTTCTTCGCCGGCCAGTTGGTGCCGATCGCGCTGATGCCGGGGCCACTGGCGGCGCTCGCCCGCGCGCTGCCGTTCCGGGGCATGGCCGACGGCCCGCTGACGCTGTTGCTCGGACGCTACGACGGGGCGGCCGGGGCGTTCGGTGTGCTGGCGCAGCAGGCGGGCTGGGCCGCGGGGCTCGCGGCGGTGTGCGCCGTGCTGTGGCGCAGGGCCCTGGGCAGGCTGGAGGTGCTGGGCGGATGAGTGCGCTGCGCACGGCGGCACGGTATGCGCGTCTGTCCTGGTTCCTGGGCGGGGTCGGTCTGCACCGGCTGGTCACCTACCGGCTGGACTTCCTGCTCGGCGCGGGGGCGTTCCTGGTGCGGGTCGGGGTGCAAACGGCGGTGGTGGGCCTGGTGTTCCGGCAGGTGCCGGCGGTGGGCGGCTGGTCGTACCACGAGGTGGTGTTCCTGCTCGGCTTCTCCCTGCTGCCGCGCGGACTCGATCACCTCTTCACCGACCAGCTGTGGGAACTGGGACGGAAGCTGGTCCAGCGAGGAGAGTTCTACCGGCATCTCGTGCGGCCGGTCAGCCCGCTGTTCTCGCTGCTGTCCGAGCGGTTCTTCCATCCCGACGGCTTCGGCGAGCTGATCGTCGGCGGCGTCCTCGTGGGCTGGTCGGGGTCGCGCCTCGGCCTGGACCCGACCGCCACGCAGTGGGCGCTCGCCCCGCTGCTCGTGGTGTGCGGGGCGCTGATCCACACGGCGGTGAAGCTGCTGTTCTCCTCGCTGTCCTTCTGGACGGTCACCAGCCTTCCCGCGATGTACGCGGCGAACCAGGTGTCCGAGTTCGCCGCCTACCCGCTCGACATCTACCACCCGACCCTGCGCTCCCTGCTGACCTGGGTGCTGCCCTTCGCCTTCACCTCGTACGCGCCCTGCGCCTATCTGCTCACCGGCGACGCCGACCTGCTGGTGTGGCTGCCCGCGGTGACGGCCGGGGCGCTGGCCCTCGCGCTCGCGGTGTGGCGGCGCGGCCTGTCCACCCATGAGACGACCGGGAGTTGAGAGCACGTGATCCCTTCCGAAGCGGACGCCGCACTGGACGCTCTGCTGCGCACCGCCCCCTGGATGCCCGAGGACGCCCGCGCCGCCGTGCGCTACGAACGGGTCGACCACGCCGTGCTCGACCGGGCGGCGCTGCTCCTGATCGTCGCGGCGGTCGGCGGCCCCGCGTCGGGTCAGCGGTTCTTCGTGCCGGTGCGCACGGACGGCACGGGCCGGCTGGAGGAGGCACACGGCAGTGACGCGTTCGACGTCGCCGCGGTGACCCGCACCCTGGCCGGCGGGCGGCTGCCCACCGTGCGCGGTGGCACCGTCGAGTTCCGCGGGGCCGGCCACCGCCCGACGTCGGTGCGGCGCCTGCCGTTCGACCGCGGCTGGTCCTCCAACGCCCTGTCCCTGGTGGACGTCGCGGGCACGTGGTGCGTCCACAAGACCTACCGCCGCCTTGATCAGGCGATCCACGAGCCGGAACTGCTGCGCCGCATGAACGGCACCGGCCGCACCCCGCGGTGGATCGGCGACTACGCCTACACCGACCCGTCCGGCACGGCCCGGCACCCGCTCGGGGTGGTCTACGGGTACGTCCGGGGCGAGGGTATCGACCTGCCGCTGCGCGAGAACCTGCGCTCGATGTGGCCCCGGTCGACGCGTGCCGGCGCGCCGCCGGCGGACCATCTGGCGCGCTCGCATCTGCGGCCCCTGGAAGGGGCGCTGAGGAGGGCCGGGGAGTTCCTGCGCGGCTTCCACCAGGATCTGGAGCGGCAGCTGGGCGGTACGGCGGCCGGATACCCGGTGCGCGAGGCCCTCGCCGACGCGACCGCCCGGGTCGGCGCGCTCGACCGCCGCGCCGGCGAACTGCCCCTGCCGAAGGCCGCGCACGCCGCCGCGTTCGCGGCCCTGCGCGACACCCTCCACGCCCTGGAGAGCGGCTTCGGCGGCGGGGCCGCCGTGCCGTCCGGCCCCTGCCACGGTGACCTGCACCTGTCCCATCTGCTGTGCGCGGCCGGAACCGGCGCCGACACCGGCTGGCGCATGACGGTGATCGATCTGTCGACGCCCGCCCTGTCCCCGGACGACCCGCGCTGGGCGGAGCAGTCGCCGCTTCAGGACCTGGTCGCCATCGAGCGTGCCCTGGAGTACTTCGCCGCCGACGAGGCGGCGTTCGAGAGCGCGCGGCGTCTCGGCGTCGACTCGCTGGAGACGATGCTCGGCGCCCTGGCGGGCGCACCGCACTGGCCCCGGACCCGACAGGCCGTGCTGCGACAGGTCTTCGGCGCGGCCGACGCCTGGCGCGAGCGCGTGCTGCGGCTGCTGCTCGGCACCGCGTCCGGCCATCAGCTGCACCGCCTGCTGTATCTGCGCAGGCTGCTGCACGAACTTGGCTACAACCAGGCCCATGCCCGCCCCTACCACGCGGCGATCGACCTGCGTCACGCCCGCGCCCTTGCTCCGACCGCCGCCTTCGCGAGGAAGTGACCGAGCTCTTGGAACCGCGTATGCACATCGTCGAGGCGTACTTCGAATGCTGCGGCTTCGACCACACCTTCGTCCAGGGCGGCACCTCCGTCTATCTGTGGAACCTGTCGAAGACGTTCGCCGCACGCGGCCACCGGGTGTCCATCGTGACCCCGGCACACGGCCGCCTATCGGACCTCCGCACCCGCTACGAGGTCGAGGACCTGCCGTACACCGACACCTACACCCTGCCCGTCCCGCTCGACCCCGAGGTATGGCAGGGGTTTCCGGCCGAGGCCGAGCTGGCGCTGCGCACCACCGCGCACCGCATCCGGCTGGACGGCGTCGACCTGTACTTCCTCGCCAACGACTGGCTGAACCGGCTGCCGGACACCTTCTACCCGCCGTACCACAGCAAGGGCCGCGACCTGGTGTTCTTCAAGCCCCTGGTGTTCCAGGTCGACGCGGTGCGGTTCCTGCGCGCCTGGTTCGGTGACGAGAAGGCACTGGTGCACGCGCACGAGCCGTACTACCACTACCTGCTGCCGGCGGCTCTGCGCGAGGACCCGGCCAAGCTGGTCGTCAGCACCGTGCAGAGCAACATGCCGATCGCGAAGAAGGTGTACGGGCCCGAGGTGCGGCGGCTGCTCGGGCTGCTCGGAGTCCCCGCTCCCCCGCCGGCCGCCGAGCCGGCCACGGACGCGCCGCCGGCGATGGTCCAGTACCAGCAGCGCACGCATCTGCACTACGCGTACGGCCCGGACAACATCGCCGTCTACGAGCTGACCGCCGAGAACGCCGACCTGATCGACTTCCTCTCCCCCGGCCAGCTGGACTTCTACGCGGGTTTTCGTGACACCCCGTTCGAGGAGCTGTTCCGGCGGCTGCCCATCGCCGGCGTGGTGCGGCGCAACGCGCACAAGATGTTCGTCGGCGGCTGCGCGATCTCCGACCAGTGGCTGGCCTGGGACCCGGCCGGGGTCGACCGGACGACGGTGCTCGAAGGACTGGGCCTGGACCCGGACCTGCCGACCTTCTTCCACAACGCCCGCTACGCCGTGCACCACAAGGGCCAGCTGGAGCTGATCCGCGCGGTGGACCGGACGCTGAGCGAGGGGGTCGCGGCCAACTTCGTGGTGCGCTGCATCTCCGGCAGCGGCATCGACGACCCGCTGTTCCACGAGGTCGCCGCACGCCACACGGGCCGCCTGCACCTGGAATGGGAGCGGGTACCGGAGCGAGAGGTGTTCATGTACGCGGCGGCGTCCGACTTCTGTCTGTTCCCCTCCAAGTTCGAGATGGACACGTTCCTGATCGCGCAGGGCGAGGCGATGGCGGCCGGGTCGGTACCGATCGCCACCGACCAGCGCGGCATGGAGCACTTCCGGCACGCGGACGGGCCGGAGACCGCGACCGGCTTCGCCGTGAACCGTTCGTTCGCCGAGGACGACGAGCTGCTGGTCGGCGCGCTCGTCACGCGCATCCGGCAGGCGGCGGCTCTGTGGCGCGAGGAGCCCGGGCGCTACCGGGAACTGGCCCGGCGGGCGTCCGCCGTCGCCCGGGTCTTCACCTGGGGGCACTGCGCCGATCTGCATCTGGCGGCGTTCGCCCGCCTGTGGCAGGGCGAGCCCGCCCGGCTCGATCCCGGACTCGCCCTGCGGCAGGGATGGTTCGACCTGCTGCCGGACGGCGAGGTCACCCAGGGCGCGGCCGTGGCCCACGGCGACCTGGACGCCTTCGAGCGCTGCGCGCCGCTGGACGACGCGGCGGCCCGGCGCCTCTTCGCCGCCGCCTGGGCACGCGCCGACTTCACGGCGTGCGAGCGGGCCGCCGCGCGCAGGCCGGGCGCGATCGGCGCCGAGGATCTGGCACGGCTGCGCGACCGGGCGCGCACCGGGCCGGACGGCCGCCTGGTCTACCGGCTGCCGCACGCGGTCCGCGTGGAGATCGTGTCGCCGGTCACCGCCGCGGGCCACCGGACACCGCCCGGTGTACGCGCCCTGGAACACACCGTCCCCGGCACCTTCACCGGCCCGGCCCCCGGCCCCGGCGACCTGTTGCTGATCACCCTGGACTCGGGGCGTGTGACCTGGGACGAGGTGCGTCATGGCTGAGCGCGGCGGGGTACGCGCCGTCCTCCTCGCGGGCGGCGAGGGCAGACGCATGGGTGCGCTCGGCACCGGTCGGCTGAAGCCGCTGATCCCCTACGGCGGCGCCTGCCGGCTGATCGACTTCAGCCTCGTCAACGCGCATGCCTCGGGCCTCGGCGAGGTGCTCCTGCTCTCCCAGTTCGAGGAGCGGCGCCTGATGGACGACCTGCACCAGGTGTGGAACGCGCGGCAGGGCCTGCGGGTGCACTTCGGACCGTACGACACCGCCTACCGGGACGCGGGTCCCGGCCGGCTCCCGGGCGGGCTCCCGCCCCGGACGGGTCCGCCTGAGCGGGGCACGGCCGACGCGCTGATCCGCAAGGCCCCGTACGTCTTCGGCCCGGGAACGGAGCAGGTGCTCGTGCTGCACGCCGACCACGTCTACCGCTTCGACTACGGACCGCTCATCGCCACGCACCGGGCGTCCGGTGCCGCCCTCACCCTCGCCTACCAGCGCATCGAGCGGCGCTGGGTGCACCTGTTCGGAATGGTCGACTTCGATGCCCGCCAACGCCTCACCCAGTTCGTGGAGAAGCCCCAGGACCCCAGCTCCAGCCTGGTGTTCGCGGCGTTCTGCGTCTTCGACGCCGATGTGCTCCACCGCCATCTCGAACAGCTCGACGGCACCGCGTGGCAGCACGACATCAGCCGCGATGTCATCCCGGCGATGCTCGCGGCCGGAGAGGACATCCGCGGCTACGAAGTACGCGGCCACTGGGCCGACATCGGCACCGTCGAGCGCTATCACCGGGCGCACCTGGCCCTCGCCGACGATCCCCGCGGCGGTCTGCCGGTGGACCGCATGCCGTGGACGATACGCCCCGATGTGCGGCGCACCTGGGTCCCCGGCGCCCCCGGCGTGCGCTCCTCCTGGGTGCCGCGCGATCTGGTCAACGAAGGCCAGGTGGAGCGGAGCGTGCTGTTTCCCGGTGTCCGGATCGAGGCGGGGGCGCGGGTGCGCCGCAGTGTCGTCCTGCCCGGCGCCGTCGTTCCCACCGGCGCCGACATCGACTCGGCGGTGGTCCTGGAGAACGGGGCCGTCCAACGCGTACCGCTACCGCACACCGAAGGAGCACTGACGTGAACACCACCACGCACGAGGGCGGGTACGACATTCTGGTGGCGGGCGGCGCCGGGGTGGACACCATCGTGCGGGTCCCGGAACTTCAGGTGCCGCCCGGCGACTCGTTGTCCGTACCGCCGGTCCGCGACTACGTGGCCCACACCGGCAACGGCGTGGCGCGCGGCGCCCACGCCCTGGGACTCGCCACCAAGTTCATCGACTTCCTCGGTGACGACGTCCAGGGACAGCAGATCCTGGCCGCGTACGCCGCCGACGGGCTCGACTTCAGCCATGTCGTCTCCCCGCACGGCACCCCGCGCGGCGTCAACCTCGTCGACGCGCGGGGCCGCCGCTTCTCGTTCTACGACGGCCGCCACCCGGCCGGCCTGCGGCTGCCGCGCGCCTTCTATCTGCCCTTCCTCAAGCGGTCCCGGCATGTGCACGTGTCCATCACCGGGGTCACCAAGGACATGTACGCCGACATCCACCGGCTGGGCATCCCCAGCTCCACCGACCTGCACGACTGGGACGGGGTGGACGCACACCACCGTGCCTACGCGCTCGCCTCCGACTACGTGTTCCTGAGCGCCGCCGCGCTCCACGGCCGCCTCGACGCCGTGCTGCGCTCCATCGTGGAGCGGGGGCACGCGCGCCTGGCCGTCGCGACCGACGGCGCCGCCGGATGTCATGTCCTCCAGCGCGGCGACGAGGCGGTGCGGCACTTCCCCGCCGTACCGCCGGAACGGCCCGTCGTCGACAGCAACGGTGCGGGGGACGCCTTCGTGAGCGCCTTCCTGTACGCGCTCGCCAAGGGGCGGCCGGTGTCCGAATGCGTGCTGGCCGGGTCGGTGTCCGGGGCGTTCGCGTGCACGCGTGCGGGCACGCACACCGAGTTCATCGACGCGGCCGGGCTGCGGGCGGGCTGCGCACGCGCCACGACGGCCGAGGGCTGACGACGGGGACGGGACGACACCGACATGCACATCATCACCTTCGCCTTCGAATGCGGCGGCTTCGACCGGCGGCTGATGCGCGGCGGGCTGTCCCCGCTGGTGTGGCAGCTCTCGCGCCGGTACGCCGCGCACGGTCACCGCGTCTCCCTGGTCACGCCCGCGCACGGCCATCTGGAACGGCTGCGGGCCTCGCGGGAGATCGAGGACCTGCCGCACCTCACGCGCACCCGCACCGTGCCCCTGGTCCTCGACCCCAAGGTCTGGGCGGACCGGCCCGCCGAAGTGGACATGGAGCTGACGACCACGGCGCACCGGCTGAGCCTGGACGGCGTGGACGTGTATTTCCTGTCCAACGCCTGTCTGGACCTCCTGCCCGACCGGCTGTATCCGCCGCCCGGCGCCGAGGGCCGGGACCTGGCCCACTTCAAGCCGCTGGTATTCCAGACCGAGGGGCTGCGATTCGTCCGGGAGTGTCTGGCGCCGCGGGGCGAGCCGGCCGTGGTGCACGCCTTCGAGCCCGCATACCACTACCTCCTGCCGCCGGTCCTCGCCCGGGACCCGTCCGTGCACACGGTGAGCACCGTCGCCGCGAACGCCCCGATCGGACAGAAGGTGTACCGGCCGCAGGTGGAGCGGCTGCTGGAACTCTTCGGCGTCACGGACGTGGATCTGGACGCGCTGGACGGCCCGCCGCCCGGCGAGGACTCGGCGCCGGCGGTGCTGGGGCGCGCCCTGGCCGGAACGCGGATGCACCTGGAGTACGGGCCCGACCATGTCGGCCTGTTCCCGCTGGTGGCCGCCCACGCCGACCTCGTGGACTTCGTGTCACCGGGGCAGCGGAGGTACTACAGCACCTTCCGGGACACTCCCGTCGAGGCGCTCTTCGCCACGCTGCCGGTGGCCCGGCTGCTGCGGCGGCGCGCGGACCGGCTGCTCGCGGGCGGCTGCGCGGTCACGGACACCTGGCTGGCGCGGGACGTGGCCACCGTGGACCGGCACCGGGTGCTGCGCCGTCTCGGTCTCGATCCGGCCCGGCCGGTCTTCTACCACGCGGCCCGCTACGCCGTGCACCACAAGGGGCAGCTGGAGCTGGTACGGGCGATCGAGGAGGTGCTGGACAGCGGCCTGCAGGCCGGGTTCCTGATCCGGTGCGCCACGGGCGACGGCACCGCGGCGAACGCGTACTTCCAGTCCGTGGCCGACCGCCACCCCGGCCGGGTCCGGCTGGTATGGGACCTGGCCGACGAGGACACGCTCTTCGAGGAGGCGGCATGCGCGGACTTCTGCGTCTATCCGTCCAAGTACGAGCTGGACGGCTTCCTCATCGCGCAGGCCGAGGCGATGGCGTGCGGCGCGGTCCCGATCGCCACCGGCCAAGAGGTCACCCGGCACTTCCGGCACGCCCTGCCGGCCGGGCATCCGCAGGCGACGGGGTTCGCCGTGCGCGGCTCGTTCCGCGACGACGATCCCGGGCTCGCCCGGGACCTCGCCGCACGCATCCGTACGGCGGCGGACGTGTTCGCCGCACACGCCGCCGGCACGGACGGCACATACGCCCGGCTGTCCGCCAACTCCCGTGACCTCGCACGGCAGTTCACGTGGGAGCGGGCCGCACGCACCCGTCTGGATGCCTTCGAGGACCTGCTCCGGGGCCGCGACCGGAGGTTCCCGGCACGGGAGGCGATCGCCTGCGGCTGGTTCGACGCCCTGCCCGCGGCCGCCTGGGACCGCCACGCCGCCGCGATCCAGGACGCGGCGCTCGCGCTCGGGGACGCGGACGCCTGGGAGCGCGCGGGCGGCCCGGGGGACCCGCAGGCGTACGAGCGCCTCTTCGAAGCGGCGTGGCGACGGGCGGACTTCACCGCCGCCCTGCGCACCGCGGTCCTGGCCTGCCGCCCGGACCTGGCCGCCCGGGTGCACGGGCGGGGAGGTGTGGAGCGGACGGCGGACGGGCGGTGGCAGGTGAGGTACCGGCACGAGCAGGTGGCGCGTGTGGAGGTCGTGGTGGAGGGCGGCGACCGCCCGGCGCCCGCGGCCGCCGCCCTGGAGACCGCAGCCGAAGCCCTCGCGTCGGACGAACCGGTACCCGGCGGAACGGGCGCCCTGCTCCGCGACCTCCCCGCCGACGGCCGCCGGCCGGGATCGTTCACGGGCCTGGTCGGCACCCGTCCGGTGGGACGTGACCTGGTCGTCATGCTGACCCTGGCCTCCGGACGCGTCGCCTGGGACACCCTGCCGCTGAACCGGCCACCGTTCCGCCTCGTCGCCACCGACCTCGACGGGACCCTGCTGCGCGATGACCTGACCGTCTCGCCGCGTACCCGCGCCGCACTCGCGGCGGTGGCCGACGCGGGCGCGCACCACCTGGTGGTCACCGGCCGCCCGGCCGCCGCCTGCGCGCATGTGCTCGAGGCGCTCGGCTACCGCGGACTCGCCGTGTGCGGGCAGGGCGCCCAGCTGTACGACGCCGGCTCGGGGCGGCTGCTGTCCTCGGCCTCGCTCGGCCGGGCGCTGGCCCGCCGGGTCGTCGCACGGGTGGAGGAGCGGCTCGGCCCCGTCGAACTGGGCGTGGTCACGGCGCCGCCGGACAGCCGCTTCAAGGTGACCGCACGGTTCGGGGAGCGGGTGCGGCACGGCTGGGACGTGATCACGGACCGGGCCCTGCTGTGGGACAGTCCCGTCGACAAGCTGATCCTGCACCACCTCCAGGTGCCGGAGGACCGACTGGCCGCTGTCACCCAGGAGTTGTGCGGCGACGAGGTCACGGTCGTGCACTCGGTGAAGGGCATGGTGGAAGTGCTGCCTCACGGCACCACCAAAGCCGCCGGGACGGAGCGTGCCGCGCGGCTGCTCGGATGCACCGGCGCGGACACCGTCGCCTTCGGCGACATGCCCAACGACATCCCCCTGCTCACCTGGGCGGCGCACGGCGTGGCCGTGGCGAACGCCCACCCTGCCCTGCGCGCCGTCGCCGACGAGATCGCGCCCCGCAACGAGGAGGACGGGGTGGCGGCGGTCCTGGAGCGCCTTTTCGCGCCCCGGACCACACCCCCGCTCGCACCCCGCGGACGCCGCGGATGACCTCCCGGGAGAGGCTTTCGCCCATGACCGTGCCCGACGCTCTGCTCCGGCTCGCCCACGCCCACGGCGTGGCGACGTCCTACACCACGGACCGTGGCGCCCGCGTCGACGTCGCACCGGACACACTGGTGGCCGTCCTCGCGGCGTGCGGGGTGGACGCCGCCACCCCCGCGGCGGCGCGCGAGGCGCTCGCCGCGCACGAACACCGGCGGGCCACGCGGCTGCTGCCGCCGTCCGTGGTGATGCGGCAGCCCAAGACGCCACGGCTGGAGGCCCTCGGCCTGCCCCACGGCGCCACCGGTCACGTGGAGCTCGAACACGGCGCCGGAACGGCCGCACTCCTCGATCCGCTGCCGGTGGGGCTGCACACGCTGCACGTCCGTACCGCCGACCGCGGCGACAGCTGCCCGCTGCTGGTCACACCCGAGCGCCTGCGCACGCCCGAGGGCCGGCACTGGGGCTTCGTCGTCCAGCTGTACTCCGTGCTGTCGCGTCGCTCCTGGGGCATGGGTGATCTGGGTGACCTCGCGGACCTCGCCGAGTGGTCGGCGCGGGAAGCGGGCGCGGGTTTCGTCCAGCTGGGCCCGCTGCACGCCGCCGAGCCGGGCCCGCTCACCGATCCGTCGCCCTACCGGCCCAGCTCGCGCCGCTTCCCCGACCCGCTCCACCTGCGCGTGGAGGCGGTCCCCGAGTACGCGTATCTGGACGGCGCCGCGCGGCACATGGCCGACGCCTGCGCGGCACGGGCCCGAGCGCTCAACGACGAGGTTCTGCGCGGCGGTTCGCTGATCGACCGGGAGGCGGTACGCGCCCTGAAACTGTCGGCGCTGCGCCGCGTCCACCAGGCGGTGCCGCTCACCCCGGGCCGGGCCGCGTCCTTCGCCGCGTATCTCGAGCGCGAGGGCCGTGAGCTGACCGACTTCGCCACCTGGTGCGCCTTGGCCGAGGTGCACGGCGGCACCTGGCAGACCTGGCCGGCCGGGCTGCGCGATCCGCGCTCGGCGGCGGTCGCCCGCGCCCGCTCCGAACTGGCGGACGCCGTCGCCTTCCACCAGTGGCTCGCCTGGCTCACCGACGAGCAGCTCGCCGGCGCACAGCACCGGGCCGTGGCCGCGGGCATGCCGATCGGGCTCGTCCACGATCTCGCGGTCGGGGTCTCTCCGCACGGCGCGGACGCCTGGGCGTACCAGCGGTTCCTGGCGGCGGGCATGAGCGTGGGCGCGCCACCGGACGATTTCAACCCGCGCGGCCAGGACTGGGGGCAGCCGCCGTGGCGGCCCGACGCGCTCGCGTCCGCCGCCTACCGCCCTCTGGCGGGACTGCTGCGCGCCGGGCTGCGGCACGCGGGCGCGCTCCGTGTCGACCACGTGATGGGCCTGTTCCGGCTGTGGTGGGTACCGCAAGGGCGCCCGCCGGGCGAGGGCACCTACGTACGCTACGACGCCGACGCGCTCCTGGGCGTCCTCATGCTGGAGGCCCATCGGGCCGGCGCCACCGTCATCGGCGAGGACCTGGGCACCGTGGAGGCAGGGGTGCGCGGGCGTCTGGCGGAGCGCGGCGTGCTGGGCACGTCCGTGCAGCGCTTCGAGTACATCGGCGGGTCGGAGGGCCGTCACGGGCCGCTGCCTCCCGAGCAGTGGCGTACGGACTGCCTGGCCACCCTCACCACGCACGACCTGCCGACCACGGCCGCGTGGCTGAGCGGCGAGCACGTCGCGCTGCGGGCAAGGCTGGGCCTGCTGACCCGGCCGGAGGCGGAGGAGAAGGCCGAGGCCGCCGCGGAGCGTGACGGATGGCTCGCCGAGCTGGCCCGGCTCGGCCTGCTGCCGGCCGGTGACGGCGAGGCCGATCCGGACGCCGCGCTCCTCGCCCTCCACGCGCTGCTGTTGCGCACTCCGGCCAGGATGCTGGGCGTGTGGCTGCCGGACACCACCGGCGACCTCAGACCGCAGAACCTGCCCGGCACGTCCACGGTGCACCCCAACTGGCGGCTTCCGCTGGCCGACGCCACCGGACGTCCGGTGGCCCTGGAGGAGCTGCCGGAGCATCCGCTCGTGCGGCGGGTCATCCAGTTGTTCCCGCATTCCCGCAGTTCTCCCAGGTCTCCCAGTTCCCGCAGTTCCCCCAGCTCCCGCAGTTCCCGCGGTTCACGAGTTCACTGAGCGAGGAGAGAGATGTCAGGCCAGGTTCTTGCCCCGGTCGAGCCGGGTGTGCGCGAGGATGCCACCGGCTTCGGCCTGCTGGCACCCGACGGCACCGCCTACCGAGTGGACCTCGTCCGGGGCGTTTTCGACCAGGACAATCCGCTCCTCGCGCGTGCGCTGGCGGGTCGCAGGGTCGTCGCCTTCGTCAGCCCGACGGTCGACCGGCTGTACGGCGACCGGCTCCGCGCCTATCTCAACGTCCATGCCGATCCGGGCAGTTGGAGCGTCCACGCGGTCCGCACCGGCGAACACCACAAGACGCTCGGCGCCGCCGAACAGGTCTGTGCCACCGCCAAGGCCGCCGGGCTCGACCGGCACGGTGTGATGCTCGCGGTGGGCGGCGGGATCGTGGCGGACGTCGTCGGCTTCGCCGCGTCGATGTATGCGCGTGGCGTCCGCTACATCAAGATCAACACGACGCTGGTGGGACAGGTGGACGTCGGCGTCGGGGTGAAGACGGGGGTCAACGCCCTGGAGACGAAGAACATGTTCGGCGCCTACCACCCCGCCCACGCCTCCCTCAACGACCCCGGGTTCCTGGCCACGCTGCCGCCGCGCGAGATCCGCTGCGGACTCGCGGAGATCGTGAAGATGGCCGTGATCCTGGACGAGGATCTGCTGCGGACCCTTGAGCGGTACCCGGACGTCTTCCTCGGCCCGCCCGGTGCCGACGGCCGGCTGGAGACGTACGTGCTGCGGACGTCGATGCGTCTGATGATGGAGGAGCTCTGCCCCAACCTGCGCGAACACCAGCTGGCCCGGCTGGTGGACTTCGGGCACACGTTCAGCCCGGTGATCGAGACGGCCGGGGACCATCGCCTCGAACACGGTGAGGCGGTCGCCGTCGACATGGCCCTCTCGGCGCACATCGCCCGGCTGCTCGGCCTGACCGACACGGACACCTGCGAGCGGATCGTGCGTCTGCTGCGCCGCATCGGCCTGCCCGTGCACGACGCCCGTACCTGCACCCCGGAGCTGATGAGCCACGCACTGCGGGCCTCCTGGGAGCGGCGCGGGCGCAGACTGCACCTGGTCGTGCCGACGGCACCGGGCAAGGCGGCCTTCGTGGACGAGCTCGCGGACGTACCCGAGCCGTTGCTGCGTGCGGCCCTGGACGCGCTCGCGCGGGACGGAGAGCGGCACGATGTCTGAGGCGAGACGGCACGCGGCGGTGCGCAATCTGCGCGAGCTGCTCGCGCCCAAGGAACACGACCACGGCGGCCTCGGCACGATCCTGGCGCACCGGGCCTTCGCCCGCCGGCCCGGCGGGCGGGGAGCGGAGTTCGTCGACCTGGCCGTGCTGCCGCCCGGCACCTCGATCGGCCGGCACCGGCACGGCGCGGACCGGGAGACGTACATCGTGCTCGACGGCAGCGGGCTGATGTTCCTGGAGGGCGAGCGGTTCCGGGTCGGTGCGGGCGATGTGATCGTCAACCGCCCGTTCGGCGAGCACGGCCTGGTCAACGACGGGGAGGGGGAGCTGCGGCTGCTCGTCTTCGAGGAGTCGGTACGGTCACCGGCACCCGGGATGCCCGAGGAGGCGGACACGTGACCGACAAGGCTCCCAAGGCCCCGTTCACCGTGCTGGACGTGGGCGGCACCACCGTGCGCATCGCGGACTACGACCCGGCGACGGGTGCGCTGCGCCGGGTGCGCCGCAGACCGGTGGAGGGCCTGGCCCGCGACCCGGACGCTCCGGTGCCGGTGCTGCAGCGACGCGTCGTCGAACAGCTCGTGCGCGAGGTCGAGGCACACGTCGACGGCGGGGGCGGTGGCCTGCCGCGCGCCGTCGGTGTCGCCTTCGCCGGGCCGATCACCGCCGGTGGCCTGGTCACGGCCGCGCCCACGGTGTGGGGCGGGCGGGGCGAACCGCTGCCGCTCGGCGGGCTGCTCACCGAACGCCTGGGCACCCCGGTCGTCGTCGTCAACGATCTGACGGCCGCCGCCTGGCGTTACGCGGCCGTCGAGGACCAGCCGTTCTGCCTCATCACCGTCAGCTCCGGCATCGGCAACAAGGTCTTCCGGGGCGGCGAGGTCCTGCTCGACGCCGACGGACACGGCGGTGAACTGGGGCACTGGACGTGTGACACCTCCCCCGACGCGCCGCTGTGCGACTGCGGGGGCCGCGGCCATCTGGGGGCGGTCGCCTCCGGCCGCGGGGTGCTGGCCGCCGCCCGCCGGGCCGCGGCGGCCGAGCGGAACGCGTTCGCCGCCTCACTTCTGTCGACGTTCGCCGACGGCCACCCCGAAGCCATCGACAACCGGGCGATCGCCGCGGCCGTGCGGGCGGGAGACGTCTTCGCCACGGCCGTACTGCGGACCACTCTCACCCCGCTGGCCCAGGCGATCACGTCCGTCTTCTCCTCGATCGGGATCTGCCGCTACATCCTGATGGGCGGCTTCGCGCTGGCCGTCGGGCAACCCTACCGGCGACTGCTGGTGGCGGAGTTGACGCGGCTGGGCTGCTTCGGACTGGACCCGGGCGCCGTCGACGCGATGGTCTCGCTCGGTGCCGCGGACGACGACCACGGCCTGCTCGGCATGGGGAGTCTGCTCAGCACGCGCATCCCCCTTCCGGCCGGGCAGGGGGTCCGATGAGCGGCACCCTGGTGATCGGCAGCGGCTTCGTCGGCACCGGCATCGCCCGCCGTCTGGCCGCTCGCGGCGACCGGGTCACCCTGGCCTCGCGCGGTCGGCCGGCCACGCCGCCCGCGGCGTACGGGGCCCGCTGGTCCGCGCTGGACGCCACCGACCCGGAGGCGTGCGGCCGGCTCCTGATCCCGTTGCGCCCGGACAGCGTCGTCCTGGTGCACGGCCCGTCCGACGTCACCTGGTGCGAGGCGCACCCGGCCGAGGCGGAGCGGGTCCACGCGGCGGTCGCCGAGAACGTGGCGTCGCTCGCGCCGGACGCGCGCATCGTGCTCATCTCCACGGACAACGTCTTCGACGGCACCGCCGCGCACAGCGCCGAGTCCGCGCCCGTCCGCCCCGCGAACGCCTACGGCCGCGCCAAGCGCCGCGCCGAACGGATCCTGCTGGACACCGCGCGGGACGCGGTGGCGCTGCGCGTGAGCCTCGTCTACGGCCATGAACCGTCGGACGCGGGAAAGTGGCTCAACTTCTTCGCGGCCTGCGCCTACCAGTTGCTGCGCGGCGAGCCGGTGCACGCGCCCCGCGACCACTGGACGACCCCGGTCACCGTCGGCGACGTCGCCCGGGTCACGGCCGCCGTCCTGGCCGCCCACGCGCCGCTGCCCCCGGTCCTCCACCTCGGTGGCCCGGACCGGGTCACCCGGGCGGAGTGGGCGATGGCGATCGCCGACGCGCTGGGTGTCCCCCGGCAGCTGGTGGTCCCGGTGCCCAAAGCCCTGACCCGCTACGCCTCCAGACCGGAGAACGCCTGTCTGACCAGTACCTCACTGCCCACCCTGCTCGACATCGCGCCCGTCGACGGGATCGTCACCGGCGCCTGGAAACTGGCCGGCCACTTCGCCGGGACCGCCCGGCTCAGCCCGCCGCCGCCCCGGGCGGCGGCGGGACCTCCGCCGGAGCCGGCCCGGGATCGCGGGTGGCGTGCCGGTGCCCCGTAGCCCCAGTGGCGCGAGCACCTCCCTGGCGAGCACGTCCTCCCAGGGCTCCTGGCGCACCCGCTCGACCACCGCGCCCAGCAGCGCGTATCCGATGTTCGAGTACTGGAACCGCTCCCCCGCCCGGCACAGCACCCCCGCGGCGGACGGCAGCGGGTGGGCCGACCCCGGTCCCATGTACGGCCAGTCGCAGCCGGGTGTCATGGCTGCCAACCCCGCCGTATGGGCGAGGAGTTGCCGCACGGTGCGGTCACCGGCCACCGTGCCCGGCAGGTACGTCTCGAGCGGCTCGTCCGTCCTCAGTTCGCCCCGGTCACGCAACCGCATCACGAGCACTGCCGTGAAGGACTTCGTCAGGGACCCGATCCGGTACTGCGTGTCCAGGGTCGGCGGCACGCCCCGTGCGTGGCCGCGCACCCCGGTCCAGGCCGTCCGGCCGTCGATGAGGGCACAGCCCGCCACGGACGGCACCCGCCCCTGGGCCTGAGCGTGGGCCAGCCGGCACAGCAACAGCCGCCCGATGCCGCCGAGCGGCTGGTCGGCGGCATCGGCTGACGGCTGAGGCAACGGACGCATGAGGCGGCTCTCCCGTTCTCGGCTCGCTCGGACGACCCGACTCAACCAGTCCCGATCGGGGCCTACAATCCCTGTCCGCAATCATCGGAAAGAATTTGCGGTGTTTCGGTCAGCCGTCGTGGAAGGGCTGCCGTCCGCCGGAGTCTGCGTGTGCGCCGCGGAAGGAAGGCTCGGCCAGGGCCGCGTGGCGCAGGTGTTCGGCGAGCGCCATGGTCGCCGTCGACGCGGCGCGGTCCTTGACGCCCCAGGCCAGCAGATGGTGGCGGCGCGCCCAGGGTTCCCGCAGTTCGCACACGTCGAGGGGCTGGTGGGGGCCGATGGCGCGGCGCGGTACGACGGCCAGCCCGACGCCGGCGGCGGCGAGGGAGACAAGGACGTTCAGGTTGGCGACGGTGGTGCGGTGGCGCACCACCGGGGCGTGCGGCCCCAGGTGCTTCTCGATCCAGCGCCGCAGCGAGGAGTCGGCGTCGAGCCCGACGAGGGGGTGTTCGGCGGCCTCGCTGTAGGTCAGCGCGGTCCGTCCGGCGAGGACCCCTCCGGCCTGGCCGATCACGACGAGGGAGTCGTCGCCGAGGGGTTCCGTGCGCAGGCCGCAGTCGCCGGCCTCGTCATCGAGAACGACCCCCAGGTCCGCTTCCCCGTCGGCGAGCATCCGCACCGTCCGCGGGGTGCGGCTCTCGGAGACGGTGACATCGGTGTCCGGGTGGGCGCGGAGGAATGAGATCAGGGCCTGCGGCACGAGCCGGTGCATCGCGGAGCCGCCGCCCAGCAGGGTCAGCGGAGCGGTCGGGGGCCGGGTGTAGCTCGCGACGGCGCTTTCGAGCCGCGCGGTCCGGGCGAGGACGTCGCGTGCGTGGCGGGCCAGGGTCGTCCCCGCCGGCGTGGGCCGCACGCCCCGCCGGCCGCGGATCAGCAGGGCCACACCGGCGTGGTGTTCCAGCGAGCGCACTCTGGCGCTGGCCGAGGGCAGGCTCAGGTGCATGCGATGGGCGCCCGCCGTGATCGACCCCTCCGTGACGATGTGGAGAAAGAGCCGCAGGTCGTCCAGGTCGTAGCGCACACACTCAGCCTAAGGCGCAGGCTTAGGCTGGGTGCGCCGATTCCGCATTGTGGACACGCGCGTCGCAGGCGATGCTCGGCGTGTGTGGGAGATGTCGCTTGTCCTGCTGGCGGGGGTCGCCGCCGGAGTCCTGAACGCCATAGGGGGCGGAGGAACGTTTGTGGCGCTGCCCGCGCTCGTCGCCTTCGGCCTGCCGCCGGTAGCGGCGAACGCGGTGTCACGGGTCGCCCTCGTACCCGGCGCCGTGGCCGGCGCATGGGTGTACCGACATGAACTCGTCCCTGCCGGGCCCGCGTCCACGAAGGCACTGACGGCCACCAGCATGATGGGCGGCGGTGTCGGCGCCGCCTTGCTGCTGGTGTTGCCCGCGTCGTCGTTCGACGCCGCCGTGCCGTGGTTGCTCGCCTTCGCCACCGTGATCCTCGCCTCCGGCCGCCACCTTTCCAGGGCGTTGAGCAGCGCGCTGGGCCGCTCGGCCGGCATGAGTTCACAAGCCGTCCTGATCGGACAGTTCTTCCTCGCCGTGTACGGCGGATACTTCGGCGGTGCCGTAGGCATCCTGATGCTGGCCCTGTGGAACATCGGCCTCGGTCTTGACGCCGCGGTCAGCAACCCGATGCGGATCACCCAACTCGCGGCCATCTATCTCAGCGCGACGGTGCTGTTCCTCATGGCCTCGGACGCGCTGAGCGCTCCGCTCCTCCTCGCCGTCATGCTGGTCGGCGCCCTGGCCGGCGGCTTCACCGGCGCCCACCTGGCCCGCCGTCTTCCCGCCTGGCTGCTGCGGGGCCTTCTCCTGGCAACCGCCGTGATCACGACCGTCCTGTATTTCCTGCGCGGCTGACCACGTGGAGAGCCGCGGTGATAACCGCCCATCACCGGAAGTGAGGCCGGCTGACATGACCGAAAGCGGCGCGGGAGGCACCGCACCGTACCCGGACGCGGCCCGAGCGAGGCTGGTGACGTCCTACGAAGCATGCGAACTGGCCGACCTCGCGCGTGCCGCCGTACCGATCGGCGAGCACGAACTGCACCCCGACGGCACCACCCGTACACCGGGCGCCGTACTGGCCCACGCCGCCCGGGTCCTCGCCGCCGCGCAGCGGTTCCTCGAAGCCGCCGCCGTGTTCGAGCGCGCAGGCGGCGCCGACTGGCAGCTGATCGGCGCCGTTCTGGACATGTCTCCCCACACCGCTCAGATGCGCTTCGCCACGCCCGAGGCCGCCTTCCGAAAAGAACTGCATGCCCCCGAGAGCACTCACCCGGGCCACACCGCCGACGAAATGATCAGCCTGCGGGCCCACATGACCAGGGAACCACTGGAAACGGCCCTCGACCTCGACGATTGGGTCCTGCGCCACGAGGACGGCACCAACGACCTGGGCACCGCACCAGTTTCCGGCGGCTTGACCCGCGAAAACCCTCAGCAACACACCGACAAGCCGCCCTGAACCGTGCAGAGCATAGGCGCGGACTGGCCACGGCCACGGCCACGGCCACGGCCTCGTGGCGGCGCGTGCGGCGGCCCGGTGCGCCGGGCGGCACGTCCGTGGGCCCCGCGGAAGGCGAGACGGCCTCCCCGGCCAGGACGGGCTCGCGCTGCCCGGTCCTGTCCGTATGCCGGGGCGTGCGGCCGCCTCATGGCGTGTAGACGGCGTCGCTGCCGTACAGTTCCCTGGTGAACGCGGAGACATCGGCGCTGCGATCATTGCCGTCGAGGTTGTACGTCAGATAGACGCCGTATCCCTCGCTGACGGTGCGGCGGGCGAGGCCGGCGACCGTGCTCCGCGAGGTCCGGCCGATCTCGACAGCCGCCGGTGACAGCCGCGACTTGGGCAGGGTCACGCGGGGAACCTGCCAGGTGCCGTAGTACGGGTTCCAGGCGTAGTCGAACATGGACGAGACGTCGACACCGCCGTAGGAGAGGCGCGAGGCGGCCGGGCCGATGTTGTAGAGACTGATGATCTTGTCCGGCATGTTCGCGCGCAGCGCCGTCACCAGGTGCACGAACGAGCTGTCGTTGGGCCGGCCCGTGCCGTTGTTGCCGTACTCCGCGTACTCGTCGTCGAAGTCGATGCCGTCGAGGCCGTACTTGGCCACGGCGTCCGACAGTTGTTTCGCGAACGCCGAAGCCGCTTGCTGGGAAGGGAAGTTGGCGAAGCCGGCGCCCTGATGGTTGCCGAGCACCGAGAGGACGACCTTGATGCCCTTGCGCTGCAACGGCCGTATCTCCGTGGCCGCGTTGTCGAGGACGCGCTGTACGTTCTCGTTGAAGTGCAGATACGCCGCCTTCGTAGCCGTGTCGTAGTTGATGTTCGCCGCGAAGACCACGGCGACGTCGAAGACATTGCCCCCGCCGTTGGCGAGGGTGTATTTGCCGACGTTGCGCATGCTGTTGTTGTTCACCTCGACGTACGCCACCGAGGTCGGCCCCTGTTTCGCGGGAACGGGGGCCGCTGCCGCGCCGGTCGCGGCGGTCCCGCCGAAGGCGAGGGCCGCGACCGCGGAGAGCGCGAGCGCGGCCGTCCGCACTCTACTCCGTACCAGAGTGAACATCGTTGACCGGTCTCCCCTCGCATGAGTCGGCGCCCGACCTGTTCGGAAGCGCCGAGTGAACGCTCCAAGTCTTCCGCTCCCGTCACCGAATCCCGAGAACCGCGCCCGAACTCTTCACGAATCCCCCGCACATCGCGCCGCACCCCGGCGCGGCGAACTCGTCGGTCAGCAGTCCGTCGTCGTGAGCGATGCCCTCCATCGGGGACAGCACGCTCTTCGTCGCGCTGTACGCCATCTCCACACGCGTCGGGTCGCCCCAGGACGCGATCACCGTGCCGCGCCGGACGATGACACCGCTCCCGCCCTGGCCGTCCAGCAGAGGGCCGATGACCTCCCGGTGGGAACCGTCGGCCACCTGGGCGGCGAGATATGCCGCCATGTCCTCGATACCGGGACCGGGCGCTCGGCCTGCCGCCGAGCAGCCTGCGCGACGGCTTCCGCGTCGGCACCCTCCCGGGGATCCCCGAGCCCGGTCACCTCGTCCGGGCTCACAAGCATCGTTGTCCATCCCAGACCTCCCCACGACCGTCCAGCGCCCGCCGTGCCGATGAGCATGACGGCACCTGTGAGCATGACGGCACCTTCCTCCTCAGCACGCCAACGCCTGGAGCCCGGGATCGGACAGGAGCACCGCCGGCCGCCGCCATCTGATTGCCTCCGAATTCGAACAGGTGGTCCCCTGCGGGGCATGAGCCAGCATGGCTTCCCCCTTGGCCTCGGGACCCGACCATGACATCCGGTACACCGCCGGTGTTCCAGTCCTCCGAGGCAATCGCCGCGCCGAAGGTGTCGCCCGCCTCGGCGACGCCCGGGACACCGGGCGTGCCCTGGTCCCAGGAAACGGATGCGGCAACGCCGCCCGCGTCGCGCAGGCCCTCAGCGCTGCCGGAGACTGCCGGAGAGCAGCCAGGCGGCACCCGCCCCCGCTTCGCTTCCGATGGCCTCGCCCGGAGCACCCACGATCAGGCCGTCGCGACCGTCCCTGGTGAGTGACGTCTGTGACCGCGAGAGCGGCACCGAAGCGGTCGCCGTCCTCGGCCGCGGCGTCCGCGACACCGCCCGGGTCGGATCTGCCCCAGGGCCTTTGGTCCGTGGACGGCCCGGCTGATCGGGTCGGGTGCACCAGGTCCGGCGGGGTCGACGGCGGGTGCACCGGGGAGGCGACTGGCTTCCGGGCGAATGGTGCATATTGGGTACATGCGCCTTGGGCAGCGTCTCGCTCGTGTCCGGCAGCCTTGGCACTCGCGCCATGCGCTGGCGGCGCTTCCTTTTGTGCTGATCGTGGCCATCACCCTGGCGGACATCCGCGCCCCGCAGACTGTTCATCTCGGCCCGCTGCTCGTTGTGGCTCCCGCCATCACCACCTCATTCGCCGGCTACCGTCTGACCGCGCTGGTCGGGACGCTGGCCGTGGGAGCCCAGGCCCTCATCGCCACGGTCCAGGGCGGCTTCGACGAAAACCACGTCGCACAGCTCATCGGACTCACGTTCCTCTCGGTCTTCGCCGTGTTCGTCTGTTTCCTGCGCGACCGGCGCATCGAGGAACTGGCCCAGGTACGGTCGGTCGCCGAGGCCGCGCAGCGGGCCCTGCTGCGCCCCCTCCCCGACCGGTTGGGTGCCTTGCACATCGCGTCCTCGTACCTGGCGGCCGCCAAGGAGGCCCGGATCGGTGGTGACCTGTACGCGGCGGTCCGTACCGGCGGCCGTACCCGTCTGATCATCGGCGATGTCCGGGGGAAGGGGCTGGCCGCGGTCGGGGAGGCTGCCACGCTGCTGGGCGCGTTCCGCGAGGCCGCCCATCAGCACGCCACGCTCCCCTCCCTTGCCAGGGCCCTGGACCGCAGCGTCTTCCGCCACCTCGCGGAGTTCCCCGAGCGGGACGAGGAAGCCCAGGAGCACTTCATCACCGCCCTCCTGATAGAGATCCCCGACAGCAGCCCCGTGATACGCGTGATCAACTGCGGGCACCCGCCACCCCTGCTGATCAGATCCGGTCGCACGACACACCTGACGACCCCCGACCCGGCACCCCCACTGGGCATGTGGGATCTGGGGCCCGACGGCCACGGCACGTACACGTCCTCGTTCCGGCCGGGTGACACCCTCCTCCTCTACACCGACGGCGTCGTGGAGGCCCGCGACCGCAGCCGCGCCTTCTACCCGCTGGAACGCCGGGTGGCCCACTGGAACAGGAGCAGTCCCAGGGCACTGGTCCAGCGCATACAGCAGGACCTGTACGCCCACGCCGACGGAACGCTCGCCGACGACGCCGCCATCCTCGCTATCCAGCGCACACCCCCACAGCACACCGGACTCCACCTCAGCGACCTGGTCCACACCGAAAGCGTTTACAGCCGAGCCCGCGAAGAGTCCGAGTAGGCCGACGGCCCAGGCCCATGGCATGGTCCGGGTCCTGCCCTGCGACATCTGGCCCGCGGCCACCACGGCCACCGCGAGGGCCACGGGGGCCGCAGGGACCGTGGGGGCAGCGGGGGCCGCCCGCAGGCTCTCTTGGAATCGATCACCCCGGGAACCGGGAGGCGCTCTACCGCCGGACCGCCGAGATCAGTCCGCCGGGCCGCTCCTCGCGCCGCGGCGGGGTGCTGATCGGGCGGCCGTAGGCGGCTGCGCGCTCGCGCAGGGTGTGGCTGTCGGCCTCCCAGCCGTGCCCGGCCAGCCAGCCCACCGGGTCGTCGGGCATCTCCGAGACCCACATGGACGCCGCCGATCCCGGCACGGCGTCCGCCCCGAAGCGCTCGATCACGCCGCGCGAGCCCAGCGTCAGCCCCATCCGGCTGCCTGCCGCCGACTGCGCGCTGATCCGGGCCAGCAGCAGCTCCACCGCGTCCTGGGGCAGATAGATCAGCAGCCCTTCGGCGATCCACACGGTCGGCACGGCCGGGTCGTGCCCTGCGGCGGCCAGTGCGGCTGGCCAGTCCTCACGCAGGTCCACCGCGACGGTGATCCGCTCGCAGCGTGCGACGGCCCGCTCCTGGCGCAGCACCGAAGCCTTGAAGTCCAGTGGCGCGGCGGTGTCGACCTCGAACAGCCGGGTGCCCTCGGGCCAGTCCATCCGGAAGGCCCGGCTGTCCATGCCGGCGCCGAGCAGCACGACCTGCCGCACACCGGACGCGGAGGCCTGCAGCAACAGGTCGTCGAGGAACTTGGTCCGGATGACGATGGAGAACGACACGGCCAGCCGGCGGCGTCGCGCGGCCTCGTCATCGGGCAGCGGCGGCGAGGAGGGCCACAGGCCGCCGGCGGTGGCGAAGGCCCGCGCCAGTGGGTCGCGGAACAACGCGTTCACCCGCTCGGTCTCCAGCGCCCGCACCCTGGCCACCCCCACCGCCGTGGCCCACACTCCCGACGGCCGCACCCGCTCCCGCTCATCAGTCACCGCGCCAGCCTAGATGATCGATGCCAAGAGGCCGGATGAGTGGAGCCAGCGGTCTTCTCGCACCCGCCAAGGCCCGAGCTCAGCAGGCTGCCGCCGATGGACGACCGCAGGGCGCAGGGCGCCCGCTGCCGGGGCTTGGCTTCAGCGAAGGAGTGTGGTCCACCTTCCAAGAAGCACATCACCCGCGGCATGTCCCGTGCCGCGGAGGTGACGAGACGCAGCCCGAAGACGCGCTGGTCGGCGCCGGCCTCGCGGTGGCCCAGTGCCAGCCACAAACACCAGGCGACGGAGGCGAGTTGGCTGCGGAGCATGCCGGCGAATGCCGAGACGTCCGCTGGGCCGCCCGGCCCTCCGTGATCGAGATATCTGCCGCACCTGGCGGCGGCCCTTCCTGGCGAGCCCCGTTCACCGGGCTGAGCTCGCGCTGCCCTGGCAAGGTGGTGATCGCACCGCGCCGCGAGGGCGCCGACGACATACGCCGGCGTCGGCCGTCGAGCCCGGCCCCGGTATCTACTGCGGCACCATCCCGATGCCCGTGGGAGCCTGTGATCGCAGGTTCTGTACTTCGCGAGAGTGGCCGACGTGGAGGTGGCGATGAGAGTGGTGTTCGTGCACGGAGCGTGCGTGCGGGACGGGGCGTGGTGGTGGCACCGCACCGCCGAGCTGCTGCGGGAGCGCGGGGTACCGAGCGTGGCCCCCGCGCTACCGAGCTGCGGCGAGGCGGGCCTGCCCGGCGGTGTTGACGGTCCGGGGCTGCCCGAGGATGTCGCCGCGGTGCGGCAGGTGCTGCAGACCGGCGACGAGCCGACCGTCGTGGTCGCCCACAGCTACGGCGGCATCGTGACCGCGGAAGCCGCCGCGGGAATCAGGTCGGTACGCCACCTGCTGCTGGTCTCCAGCTACCTGCCCGAGGCCGGGCAGAGCCTGTCGGAGTTCGGGGACGGCAGCCCCGCCCCGTTCCTCGACGTCGACCCCGACGGCGGCACGTTCGGGGTCCGCCCCGAACTCCTCGTGAACACGTTCCTGCAGGACTGCGACCCCCAGCTTCAGGCGCAGGCGGCGGACCACCTCGCCCGGCAGAGCGTGCGGGTGACCGGGCAGCCGGTCGGGGCGGCCGCGTGGCAGCAGGTGCCCTCGACGTACCTCGTCTGCGCTCAGGACCGAGGCACCCCGCCGCGGCTGCAGCGCGAGTTCGCCCGCCGGGCCGGCAGCGTCGTCGAGCTCGACACCGGCCACCATCCGTTCCTGTCCCAGCCTGCAGCCGTCCGGGACCTGCTGCTGAGCGTATGACGGCACCGCCGGGAAGAGGGGGACACGGCCGGGCCACTGCGCGCTTTCGGGCATCCGGGTCGGCACCGACGGGACGCCCGCCGGAACGATCGACCTGCGGTTCGCAGCGGAAGGCTTGGCCCCGGCTCATCGCCGTTCTCGACTGGGATGAGGCGCTGGTGGCTCCGCCGGAGGTGGAAGTCGCCAGCGCCGCCATGGAGTTCACCGACGACTTCCGGCAATCGGGTGGGCTCATTGCGCAGGCGCCCTGGACGGTCGAGCGGTCGCTGAAGTCGCTGAAGCGGCTCGCTGACGACATCGGCGCAGGCTCCCCACGGCCGGTCGCGAGGACGGCCGCGCCGGCCGCGTATCGGCGGGACCGCTGCCGGCAGCGGCTGCGATGTCGTTGCGGTTGCTTCCGGTGTGCGTGGCCGCAGGCGGGATGCCGGTGGCAGCGCAGATCAGGGGGCGCGTGGAGCCCGGCAGACCGCGGTCGGCCGGGCTCCGGCCGGCAGCTCTCTGTTCGGCCTCCGCGGCCGTTCACCGGAGGATCTGGCTGTCGCCCGCTCACGCGTGGCGAAATGCGTGGGTCGGTTACGACTTGTTAGGGAGCGTAGATCTTCTCGATGCTCACGTGAGAAATGCCCTGCGGGGCCCACCAGTCCCAGTTCTTCTGTACGTTCTTCGGGCATGCCCACGGGCCGTCGGCGTACCCGTTCGAGTAGTGCGCTCGCAAGAAGACGCAGTAACCGTCGGACTTGGTGTCCTTGGCCCAGCCCATGATGTGGTTGCTGTCGCAGACCTGGCCGCCGTACGTGCCGAAACTGGTCGTGTTTCCGAAGGTCCAGCATCCCGCAGCGGTGTCGGAGCTGGCTTCGGCCGGGATGATGCTCAGACCTGCGGTGGTCGCGACAGCTGCGCCGACCATCAAGAGCTTCTTGGCCAGTTTCATGATCTGTTCTCCTCTGGTGTGAGCCTGAGCTGCCGAGATGCCTTCAGTGAGAGCCGTCGCCAGCAGAATCGGCGTGAACGTTAAGCGGAATACGGTTTCAGGTGTCTCCGGTTCGCCTCGGACAGCGCCGGCGCCCCCGTACCCCTCTTCCCTGCCCTCATATCGTGGCGTGCGCCGTGGGCTGGGAGTTGGCGATGCGTGCCGCGTTACTTGTCGCTCAGCGCAGCCCGTTGCGTATCCGGCAGGCTGCGCAGCGCAGCCTGCCGGAGCTCTCTGGGCGCCACGCCGTACGCGGCGCGGAACGCCCTGCTGAAGTCCGCCGGGCGCAGAAACCCCCACCGGGCGGCGATGGCGCTGATCGACCGCCGCCGCAGCCGTGGGTTGGTGAGGTCGGCGTGGCAGCGTTCCAGGCGGCGCCGGCGTATCGAGGCCGCCACGGTCTCCCCCTGCTGCCGGAAGAGCGTGTGCAGGGAGCGCACGGAGATGTGATGGTATGCCGCGATGTCCGCCGGCCCCAGGTCGGGATCACCGAGGTTGTGGTCGATGAAGGCGTTGACGCGGGCCAGCATGGCCTGCTGGCGGGTCTCGGCCGGAAGGTCGTCGTAGGCCCCGAGGTGCTGGGCCAGGTAGGCGCCCGCCAAGTCGAGCGCCACCGCCCCTAATCGGCTCAGATCTCGCGGGTCGCAGTCGGGGCCGTAGACGTCCAGCGCGGTCATGAACCGGGCGAGAATCGCTCCCATGCCGGTGCGGGCCGACAAGGGCTGGGCGAGCAGCCGGTGGACCTTGTCCGGTGGCAGCGGCAGCTCCTCGCGCGGCAGCTGCATAATGACCGGCTGGACGTGACGGCCCTGGTCGGGCACTGCGCCCTCGAACGGGTGAGAGACATCCCAGAGCACCAAGTCGCCGAACACCAGCCCGGAATCCTGACGCCGCTGGCTGATCCACAGCGGGGTGCCGGAGACGAACGCCAGCTGGTACGTGCCCGGGTCGGCCCGCCGGATGTCCGCCCAGGTGCGTCTCAAGTGCGCGGGCGGGCTGTTGAACGCGGCCACCCGTACCGAGCCGAGGTCCAGCACCGAGACCCTCGCGGGAAAGCCGATGGTGGCCTTCGCGCTGCTGAGGGTGAGAGGGGCCAGCTCACGGGAGAGCAGATCGGCCCAGAAAGGCAACTGCTCATTCGCGGGCAGCCCCTCGTTCGACACCTGCCGCCACATTCCGCCCCCTCGGAATCGCCGCTCCGACGACCCTGTCGTGACCCGGGGCCCATGCGGCCCGGACCTCCTGCGCTGTGCCCAACCCTGTTCAGATATTTCCCCAAGGACGGACATGAGATTGCAAGCGGCTACAACCGTCAGTTCGTCCAGTTCCGCCGGGCCCCCTCTGCAGCCGGGGCTCCGACCTCCACGGCGAACGGGGTCATCGCGGGTGTGGCCACCAGCCCCCACGACGACTCGCACGAACCGGCGGCGAGGATGTCGAGCGGTGCTGGATCCGAGGGCTCAGCCAGGTGCGTACGGGAACTGACGTGGGGCCGCGGCCAACTAACTAGCCATGACAAGCGAACCCAAGCGCGCTCGAACAGCCGCCGTGTCCCGGCGCACTGTTCTCGGGACCCGCATGGCCGTTGCGACCGCGCTGCCGCTCGCCGCCGGCGCGACGGCAGCGCCCGCGCCGCAACCCGACATTCGCACCCTGGGGTCATCCGGGAAAGAGGAAGCCGCCATGGACATCGTGATCCCGCTCTACGACGCCTACGAGCCGCTCGACGTGGTCGGGCCCTACGAAGTCCTCGCCTACCTGCCCGGCGCCTCCGTACGGTTCGTCGGGGCCGAGAAGGGCCCGGTGAAGGATGCGCTGGGGTCCCTGCCGACGTACGTCCCGGCCACGTACTCCGAGGTGGAGCACTGTGACGTCCTGCTGATCCCGGGCGGGGGCAGCGTCGAGGCCATGGTGGCCGATGCCGAGTTCCTCGCTTGGGTGCGCCGCATCCACGGGCGCACCCGGTTCACCACCTCGGTCTGCACCGGGTCCCTGGTGCTGGGCGCCGCAGGGCTGCTGAAGGGCCTGACCGCCACCACCCACTGGGGCGGGGCGGAGGCGTTGGCGTCGTACGGCGCCGTCTACACCCCCCAACGTACGGTCCGACAGGGCAAGGTCATCACCTCGGCCGGCGTATCCTCCGGCATCGACATGGCCCTCACTCTGGCCGCCTTGCTGACCGACGAAGTGACCGCCCAGGCGATTCAGCTGTGGATCGAGTACGACCCACAGCCCCCCTTCGACTCCGGCTCACTGGCCAAGGCATCTGACGCGGTGCAGAAGCGGGTCTTCGAACTGGGGAAGGAGCCGCCCCACAACCGCTGAGGGCACACTGCCGCGGACGGTATGCACACAACACCAGCAGTCGTCCCGAACGCCCCCGTTCACCGGGTTCCGTCCGCGGCAGCCCCGCACGTCCGTCACTGCGCTCCGGCGGAAACGCACAGCCCCGTGCCCCGGATGGCGCTGAGCCAGATGTGCTGTCCGGGGAGCGCATCCGGGCGGGTGCGGGGGCGGCCGACGGGACGCCGAGCCGCGTCGTCCGGCTCACCATCGCCGACGTCATCCTCGACGGCGACGCCGTGCTGCTACGACTCGGCGAGCCGCCCCCGCCCTGCGCTGGAGCACAACACGAACCGCGACAATACGAACACCGCCACCAACCCGGTGTCCCGCCGGCTCTTCTCCGGCTGCCGGACCGGCCAGCCGCTCAGCCCAAACCACCTGTCCGCGCTGCTGAACAAGACCGGAATCCCGATACCGCTCGCGGTTGGCAGCCAACCGCCGGCCAGCCGCGTCTCCTCGGCGTCCACCAGTGCCGAGGCCGACTGTCACCGGCCGGATCACCTTCCGGTGCACGCTGATCCAGACCGGCACCGATTCCTACCGCTTCCAGGCCACCGAAACCGAACGCGGCACCGACAGCGCCCGGTAACCCATGCGCCATCTCGCTCTGCGCGCCCGCCCCGGACGACATCGAGAACCGCTGGCCAAAAGGCATCAATTCAGTTGCACGGGATACCTGGCTCAGGGATAGGTTCGCGATCATGGACGAAATGGACTTACTCAAGCACTCGCGCGGTCCCGTACTCCGAAGCCGGATCAGCCGTGACCTGACCGCGCTCGGCCTTGCAGACGGTGACACCGTCATGTTCCACACCCGCATGTCCGCCATCGGCTACGTGGCCGGAGGACCGCAGACCATCATCGGCGCCCTCCGTGACGTGGTCGGGACGCAGGGAACCCTCATGGTGACCTGCGGCTGGAATGACGCGCCCCCCCATGACTTCGCCACCTGGCCACAGGGCTGGCAGTCCGCCCTGCGTGCGGAACATCCCGCTTACGACCCCGACCTCAGCGAGGCAGACCACAACAACGGCCGCATCCCCGAAGCACTGCGCCGCTGGCCCGGAGCCGTTCGCAGCCGCCATCCGGACGTCAGTTTCGCGGCTCTGGGAGCGGCGGCAGCCGAGCTGATGGCCGACCATCCCTGGGACGATCCCCATGGTCCGCACAGCCCCCTCGCCCGGCTGGTCGCCCGCCGCGGCCGGGTCCTTCTGATCGGCGCTCCTTTGGACACCATGACGCTGCTGCACCACGCCGAGGCGCTCGCCAAGGCCCCCGGCAAGCGGTTCGTGGACTACGAACAGCCCATCCTCGTGCAAGGCCAGCGGGTCTGGCGCCGCTTCCACGACATCGACTCGGAGGACGGGGCCTTCGACTACTCGGCAGTGGTGCCCGAAGGGCAAGAGCCGTTCGAAGCGATCGCCCAGGACATGCTCGCCGCGGGAATCGGCCGGCAGGGCCGGATCGGCGCTGCCGAAAGCCATCTGTTCGAGGCCGCGGAAGTCATTGACTTCGCCACTGCCTGGATCGAACGCAAACTGAACAGGTAGAGGCGCAGCAGAGGTATCCGCACATCTGCGGGCCCACTGTGATCACGATTATGTGATCCCCGTTCTCGCTGCCCGAGTGGCCCTCGCACGTCCTGTCAGAAACAGACCCGGGCCGCGCAAGACCAGCAAAGCCACGGCGGGCGAGGCAGCAGGACAGCCGCAGCTCCACGAGCCGGAGGCCGACGTCTAACTGGTGCTCCGCTCATTCCGGGGCGGGGCGTTCGCCGTCCAGGCTGGCTGTCCGGGTGGGCCACGGCGTAGCCGTGCTCGTCGGGGTGGCGGGCGAGGCGACCCATCGCCCACGCAGTCCGGGCGTCCATGCCCTCGCCGAAGTCGGCGGCCAGGCGCCGCGCCCGCCACGTCGTGCGCGGGGCGAGCATCCGTCACGCGGCTTCCTAGGACGCAGCGACCCGCCCATCGCGATCGCGACGCCTCCACCGGGGCAGGAGGATGGAGGCATGGCCGGCAACGTGGATCTCTCGAACACCGCTTCCTGCCCAAGACCTACAAGGCCGCCCGCCACGCCACGAAGGCCAAACCGCGCCCTCAGCGCTGAGTACCCGGCAAGCCGGGCAGCCGCCGCTCCACGTGCCGACTCCGGGAGATGAGAAGGGCGTCGCGGGCATGTGCGTCGGCACGATCGGCCTGGAGCGCCGCGGACAGGCCGCCGACTTCCTCCGCACCGCCGAACCGGAGCCCGCCGAGCGCGTCGCGTCCTCGCCCGCTACGGCCTCACCCCCTCGGCCGGCGGCCGCTCGCCGGACCCGGCCGGCTCCTCCCCGCCCCCCAAGACGGCCGATCCGGCACATCTCACGGAGCGGACCACCGCCCGGAAGGTCATCTCCGAACCGCACCGGCCCTCGCCCGGCCGAAGCCGCGGGAACAGGCACCCGGGCGAAGCGTGCCCGGAGCCTTCTTCCCGAGTTCGTGGTCATGCGGCCTCGGCCGCGCCGACCCGGCGCGGGTCCGCGCACGCCGCGGCCACGCCGGTGGCCGGGTCCAGGGTGATCCCTTCGAAGTTCCCGGTGAGCGCGTACCAGGGGTTGGTCACTCGGGTCCACAGCCGCTCCTTTCCGGCCCAGGCGCGGAACTCGCGCAGCGCCTGCGGCGCGAAGCCGGCTTCCAGGAGGTTGCCCGGCTCCCAGCCGCGTTCGGGGGTGTGCGGCCGGGCGCCGAACCGCGGCGCCTGCACGGACTCCTCGATCGTCATGCCGAAGTCCAGCAGGTTCACCAGGTTCTGCAGCACGCATGCGACCAGCGACACCGAGGGCGAGCCGGAGACCACCACCGGCCTGCCGTTCCGGGAAACGATGTTCGGGGCGAGGTAGATACACGCCCGCTCCCCCGGCCGCGGCATCACCCGCTGGAAGAACGACCCGCCCCCGGAGAGCTGGAAGCCCTCGCAGAACAGGCCGTTGACCCAGCCGGAGGCCATATGCGAGTGGGTGACCGAGGCGATGTCGCCGTTGCGGTCCACCACGGAGACGTGGATGGTTCCCGGGGTCGGCGGCGGGGCGCTCAGTGGCGGCCGGGAGGAGAGCAGCCGCATCCTCGTGCGGGCGTATTCCTTGGACAGGAGCAGGGCGAGCCGCTCTCCGTCCTGCTCCGGTCCGTGCTGGCGGGGTGGCGCGTAGTACACCGTGTTGTGCACCTGGACCAGCAGTTTCAGGCACTCGGGCGACACGGAGGGCGGGCCGAGCCGTGCCAGGTCCACCGTTTCCAGCATGTTGAGGGCCTCGATGAGCTGCGCGCCGCCGTCGTCCGGCGGCGGCGAGGCGATCACCTCGGCGTCCCGGTATGTGCCTCTGACCGGTTCTTGCAGGAGGACCCGGTAGTGCTGGAAGTCCTCCGGTGTGATGACGCCGCCGTCGGACTGGACGGTTTCGCAGAAGGCGCGGGCGAAGTCGCCGAGGTAGTAGTCCATGTTCTCGTCGCGTAGCCGTTCCAGGGTGCGGACGGCGCGCTCCTGACGGATGATCTGGCCGGGTGTCGCCAGGTGCCCGTCCGGGAAGAACACGTCGCGCATCTGCTCGGAGGCGCCCAGGTTGGCCTGCTGGCCGTACATCACCCCGAACAGGAAGGGGTTGACCTCGAAGCCGTCCCGCGCGACCGCGATCGCCGGGGCGAGCAGGCGCCCGGCGGGCAGGCTGCCGAACCGGCGGCGGGCTTCGTCGAAGGCCGGCCACCAGCCGGGCACCGGGACGCCCCGGCCGCGCGTGAGGTCGGCCCCGGTGAAGTCGGGCAGCGGCGCCAGCGGCGCGTTGACGTTGCCGTTGAGGTAGGCGGTGGTGCCGGTGGCCGCCTGGTGGTGCAGCATGCTCAGGCCGCCGGTGAGCGAGGTCATGTGCGGTTCGACCACGAGTTGCGCGGCCGCCGCGGTGAGGGCCGCGTCGCAGGCGTTCCCGCCCTCGCGCAATACGTCGCGGGCGGCCCGGGCCGCGATCGGATGCGAGGTCACCACCATGCCCGAGGCGCCGGTGACCAGGGGTTTGCGCCCGTAGCGGGCTGGTGTCGCGGTGTCCATGAAGATCCTTTGTCTTTGTCCTTTTACGGGTTCGTCGCGTCTCTGCGGCCGGAAGGGGCCGGATGAAGCCGGATGAAGCCGGAAGAGGCCGGGGCCGGGCGGCTTCTCGCCCGGCCCCGGCGCCGCGGAGCCGCTAGGCGGTGGCCGGGAGCTTACGGGCTTCGTCGACGGACTTCGGCAGGGCGAAGCCGGCGACCAGCGCGGAGACCAGGCAGAAGAAGGTCATGTACCAGCCGAACGAGACGTCCGTGCCGGTGAGCCCGTGCAGCCAGGCGGCGAGCAGCGGTGCGGTGCCGCCGAGGAGCGTCGTCCCGAGGTTGTAGTTGAGGGCCGAGGCCGTGCCGCGTACGTGCGCCGGGAAGCTCATGACGTAGGCGGTGGTGAGCGGCCCGCCGACGATGTTGTTGATCACGGTGAAGACCACCACCGCGAGGAAGGCGAGCGCGACCGAACCGGACTCGATCGCGAGGAAGGTCGGCACGGTGAAGAGCACGAACACCGAGTAGCCGGCCACCAGCAGGCGCCGGCCGCCGTGCCGGTCGGCCATCCGGCCGCCCCAGATCGCGGCCGGCGCGCCGACGGCGTAGGTGAGGATCGCGGCCAGCAGCGCCTGGTCCTCGCCGAAGCCGTTCTGGACGAGGGCGGTGACGAAGTAGCTCTGGATCACGAAGGAACCGACCCGCTGGCCGGCGCCCAGCCCGATCGCCCGGAGCATGTCCCGCCAGTATCCGCGCACTGCCTCCCGGAACGGCGACTGCTTGACGGTCTCCGCTTTGGCCTGCTCCATCACCTGCCGGAATTCCGGGGTCTCGGTGACATGCCTGCGGATGTAGAGGGTCACCAGGGACAGCGGCGCCGCCAGGAGGAACAGCACCCGCCAGCCCCAGGAGTTGAAGGCGTGTTCCGGGACGGCCAGGATCATCACGTAGGCGACGGCGGAGGCGAGCAGCGGGCCGATGGAGGTCGAGCCCACACACCATCCGGAAAGGTAGTTGCGCCCGCGCTTGTCGCCGTGTTCCAGCAGGAAGTCGGCGGCCGCGGTGTACTCGCCGCTGGCACCGACGCCCTGGACCAGCCGGCACAGGGCCAGCAGGGCGGGCGCGGCGACGCCGATGGCCGAGTAGGGAGGCAGCAGGCCGATGGCCACGGTCCCGATCGACATCAGCGCGATGGTCAGTGTCAGGACGTACTTGCGGCCCTTGATGTCCCCCACGCGCCCCATGAGGGTGCCGCCGATCGGGCGGATGGCGTAGGAGAGGATCAGGCCCAGATAGGTGGAGATCAGGGCCGTGGTGGAGTCGCCGTCGGCGAAGAACTGCCGGGCGATGACCACCGCGAGGATGCCGTAGAGGGCGTTGTCGTACCACTCGACGGCGTTGCCGAGCATGGCGGACCACAGGATCCGGCGCCACGGGACGGCGGCCGGCTGGGGGCCGGGGGGACCGGGGACGGGTCCGGGGGCGGGGGTGTCGGCGGAGTCGCCGGTGGACGGCGCTGCGGTGTGGCTCACCGGACACCTCCTTTCGGTGGTGGGAGGGGATGCAGGGGGCGTGCGGTCTCGGTGAGGGTCGGGCAGAGTGCCCGTCCGGCCGGCGGCGGGACGGCGGCCGGACGGGGCGGGGTGGTGAGACGGGGACGGGCGCCGGGGCGGGGACAGGCGGCTGGGCGAGGACGAGGCGGGACGGCAGTGAGGCGAGGGCGAGCGACGGGGCGAGGACGAGGCGGGGACAGCGGTGAGGCGAGGGCGGCGGGCCGGGGCGCGGTGGTGAGGCGGGGGCCCGGGAGCCGCGTCAGGCGTCCCCGTCGGCCGCGCCGTAGTGTTCGCGCGCCCGCTCGGGGGAGATCACCTGCTCGCGGATGTCGCGCCGTACCTCCTGGGGCGAGCGCTCGGCCGGGGCGCCGTAGCCGCCGGCACCGGCGGTGACGATGCTCACCCGGTCACCGGGCTGCAGCACGGTGTGACCGTGCACGACGGGCCGGGCGCCGTCGCTGAGTTCGACGCGGGCGCTGCTGCCCGGCCGGCCGCCGAACAGGCCCCATGGCCGGGACGTCTGCCGGCTGGTGTCCAGCCAGAACTGCACGTCGGACTCCTCCACCCGGATGGTGCGGCGGATGCCCATGCCGCCGCGGTGCCGGCCCGCGCCGCCGGAGTCCTCGACCAGCTCGTACGCCTCGACGACCAGCGGGTACTCGCTCTCCAGCGATTCCACCGGCAGGTTGGAGGTGTTGGTGACGTGGACCTGCACGCCGTCCAGGCCGTCCTTGGCCGCGCGGGCGCCGGAGCCGCCGCCGATGGTCTCCAGGTAGACGAAGTACTTCCCGGTACCGGAGTCCAGCCCGGAGAAGTGCACGCCGGTGTTGGCGCCGTTGGCGGCGGCGGTCACCCGCTCGGGCACGGCCGACGCCAGGGCGCCGTGGACCAGGTCGACGACGCGCTGGCAGGTCTCGGTGCGGCCGTTGACGGCGGCGGGCTCGACGCAGTTGACGATGGAGCCGGGCGGCGCGTCGATGCGGATCGGGCGGTGCAGGCCGGCGTTGGACGGGATGTCCGGGTCGACCAGTGTCTTCACCGCGTAGTAGACGGTGGCGTACAGCGCCGTCCACACCATGTTCACCGAGGCGCGGACCTGGCCGGGGTTGCCGGCGAAGTCGAAGTGCAGCTCGTCGCCGGCCACGGTGACCTTCAGCCGCAGCTGGAGTTCGTCGTCCAGTTCGGGGCAGTCGAAGCTGTCGCGGAAGGTGTAGGTGCCGTCCGGCACCTCGGCGATCGCGGCGCGGGTGCGGCGCTCGGTGTAGTCGAGCAGAGCCGCCGCGGTGGCGGTCATGGTGGCGCGGCCGTAGCGGCCGGCCAGTTCGGTGTACCGGGAGGTGGCGAGCCGGTTGGCGGCGAGCTGGGCGCGGAAGTCGGCGCGCCGCTCGGCCGGGACCTGGCAGTTGGTGAGGATCAGGTGGAAGACGTCCTCCTGGATGCTGCCGTCGCGGGCGAACCGCACCGGGGGGATGCGCAGGCCCTCCTGGAAGATATGGGCGTGGCCCCGGTCGCCGAAGTCGGCGTGGTGGGCCAGGTTGGCGGCCCAGGCGGTCAGCAGGCCGTCCACGAACACGGGCGTGACCAGGACCATGTCGGGCAGATGGGAGCCGCCGCCCGAGTAGGGGTCGTTGCTGAGGAAGGTGTCGCCGGGGCGGATCTCCTGGCGGGGGAAACGTTCCAGCACGGCGGAGACGACGCCGATCAGCGAGCCCAGGTGGACCGGTGAGGCCTGTTCGGCCTGTGCCAGCATGCGGCCCTCGGCGTCGAACAGCCCGGCGGTGCAGTCCCGGCGTTCCTTGATGTTGCTGGAGTAGGCGGCGCGCACCAGGGTCTCGCCCATCTCCTCGACGATGGAGGACAGGGCCGAGCCCATGACTTCGACCAGTACGGGGTCCGGTGCGGTGGTGTTCTTGGCGGTTGCGTTCATCGGATTCCTCGGGGGCGGGCGGCCGGAAGGCGGATGGGGTCAGTCCGTGGTGCCGGTGTCGGCGATGGCGAGGACGAGGTTGGAGTGCTCGTCGACGGTAAGGGTGTCACCGGGCAGCAGCAGGGTCGTGGTGTCCATCTGCTCCACCACGGCCGGCCCCGTGATGCGGTTCCCCGGGCGCAGCCGGTCGCGCCGGTGGACCGGGACGGGGGTGAAGCCGCCCAGCTCCGGCAGGTACACCTCGCGGCTGCCGACGACCGCCGCGGAGGCGTCCTCGCCGCCCGGCTCCTCTCGCCGCAGCGCGGCCTTCGGGACCGCGCCCACGCCCTGGACGCGGAAGGTGACGATCTGGACGGGCTCCTCGGGGGAGGAGTAGCCGTACAGGCGCTCGTGCTCGGCGGCGAAGGCGTCCAGGACGCCACGCACGGCGGCCGCGTCCAGTGCGCCGTCCGGCACCGGCACCGGGATCTCGTAGTTCTGCCCGGCGTAGCGCAGTTCGGCGGTGCGCTGCACGGTCCGGTCGGTCTCGGCGATGCGCTCGTCGTCGAACCATGCGTGCGCCTCAGCGGCGAGTTCGGCGTACACCTCGCCGAGCTGCCCGGCGGACCGTTCGTCCAGCGGCTGGATGCGGGTGCGGGAGAAGTCCGCGCGTACGTCGGTCATGAGCAGGCCGAGCGCGGACTGCGCCCCCGGTGTCGGCGGGATCAGCACGGTGCGCATCCCCAGCTCCCGGGCGAGCCGGGAGGCGTGCAGCGGGCCGGCGCCGCCGAAGGGCACCAGGGTGTAGTCGCGCGGGTCGTAGCCGCGCTGCACCGAGATGACCCGGATGGCGCGGGCCATGTTGGCGGTGACCACGCGCAGGATGCCCTGGGCGGTCTCCTCGGTGCCCAGCCCGATACGGGCCGCGATCCGCTCGACGGCCGCCCGGGCGGCGCCTTCGTCGATCTTCTTGCGGCCGTCCAGGAGGTGGGTGGGGTTGAGGACGTGCAGGACCACGTTGGCGTCGGTCACCGATGCCTCGGTGCCTTCGCCGTAGCAGGCGGGGCCCGGGTCGGCGCCGGCGCTGGCCGGGCCGACCTTGAGGTGTCCGCCGGCGTCGGCCCATGCCAGGGAGCCGCCGCCGGCGCCGACGGTGTGGATGTCCAGCATCGGGGTGCGGATCGGCCGGCCGTCCAGTTCCATGCCGGTGGTGACCTTCGGCTCGCCGCCCTGGACCAGGGACACGTCGGAGGAGGTGCCGCCCATGTCGAAGGTGATGATGTCCGGGTGCCCGGCGACGGCGCAGATGGCGGCGGCCCCCACCACGCCGGTGCTCGGACCGGACAGCACCATGCGCACCGGCAGCGCTTCGGCCGCCTCGAACGGGATGATGCCGCCGTTGGACTGGGTGACGTGCGGGACCACCGCCAGGCCCTGCTCCGCCAGCCGCCGGCGCAGACCGGCCAGGTAGTCGGCGACGATCGGGCCGACGTAGGCGTTGGTCGCCACCGTGGAGAGCCGTTCGTACTCGCGGAACTCCGGCAGCACGCGGCTGGAGAGCGACACGTAGGCGCCGGGCAGTTCCTCGGCGAGGATCTCCCCGATCCGCTCCTCGTGCCGCGGGTGGAGGAAGCTGTACAGCAGGCAGACCGCGACCGACCGGACGTCCTGCTCGCGCAGGTACTTGGCGGCGGCCCGGACGTCCTGCTCGTCCAGGGGGACCTCCACCCGGCCGTCGTGCCGGACCCGCTCGGTGACTTCCAGCCGCAGGTCGCGCGAGGCGAACGGGGCGGGCTTGTCGGCCTGCAGGTCATACAGGCGCGGACGGCGGCCGCGGCCGAGCTCCAGCAGGTCGCGGAAGCCGCGGGTGGTGATCACGGCGGTCCGCACCCCGCGGCCGGTGAGCAGCGCGTTGGTACCCACGGTGGTGCCGTGCGCGAAGTACGACACATCGGCCATGGACCTGTCGCCGATCTGCTCCAGGATCTGCCGGACGCCTTCGACGATGGCCAGTCCCGGGTCCTGCGGGGTGCTGGAGACCTTCCGCACGTGCACGGTCCCCGTGCACTCGTCGTAGGCGACGACGTCGGTGAAGGTGCCTCCGGTGTCGACGCCGATGCGCAGGGTCATACGTCTCCTTAGATGGTGCTCGGATGAGGGCGGGAGCCGCGGGCCGGCCCGATGCCCAGGGTGCGTGCGGCGGGGCGTGGGGGGCGGACGGGACCGACGGGCTCGGGCGGCTCCAGGGGGACGCCGTGGCCGAATCCGCCGTGTGCCCGGCAGGCGGCGGCGGCCGCCGCCGCGGCGGCGGCCAGTGGCGGCCGGGGGTCCGCACCGTCGGCGAGTGCCGCCAGCAGTGTGCCGATGAAGGCGTCGCCCGCGCCGAGGGTGTCCACCGCTTCCACCGGCTGCGCCGGCTGCCGCCATACGGTGGCGCCGTCGCTCAGCCACGCCCCGTCGCGGCCTCGCGTGACCAGGGTCCACTGGGCGCCGCGGGCGGCGGCCTGGGCCAGCAGTTCCCGGATCTGCCCGTCGTCCAGGCCGGTGCCGGAGAACGCGGCGAGGTAGAGGTGGGGCACCAGTTCCGGGGCCCACGGCGCGTCGCGCTGGTGGGAGAAGTCGAACGACACCCGGGTGTGCCGGGCGATCCGCGGGACCTGTTCGATCAGCGAGCCGCTGTAGGCGGTGTGCACGATGTCGTGGACGGCGAGGCCGGCGATCTGCGCGTCCGTCAGCCGGAAGCGGGAGACGCCGTCGGACGCGCCCTGGAAGACCCGGTCGCCGTCCACCAGGCCGATTTCGGCCCAGGCGTTCGGCCCAGGCGAGGTCCGCACCCCGCCGGTGTCGACGCCCTCCGCGCGCAGTGCCCGGCGTATGGCGTGGCCGGCCTCGTCGTCGCCGGTCACGCCCAGGTAGGCGGTGCGGGCTCCGGCGCGGCGCGCGTACACCGCGACGTTGACCGCGTTGCCTCCGGGGAACATCGTTCCCAGGGCGGGGTAGCGGTCGACCACGTTGTCGCCGATGCCGATCAGCCGCATCAGTACGCGACCCGGTACATGTAGCGGCGCTGGGCGGTGTTGTGGCCGCGTTCGGCGGCGCAGAAGTCGAGCAGCCGGCGAGAGGCACTGGCCACGGCGAGCGGGCTGATCAGGCCGCGCTGCCGCGGCGGCACACCGGGCAGGGTGAAGTCCTTGGAGTCCAGCACGGACCAGGTGCGGTAGTAGCGCTCGGCGAAGGCGACCGCCCGCTCGCCCATCGGGCGGGTGGCGTCCTCGCCGACCAGGACCAGCACCGGGTGGTCACCGACGATCTCGAACGGGCCGTGGAAGAAGTCCCCGGCGTTGACCGCGGAGGCGTGCAGCCAGTTCATCTCCTGCAGATAGCAGGCGGCCAGGGCGTTGGCGGCGCCGAAGTTCGGGCCGGCGCCGAGCACGTACACCAGTTCGGCGTCGCGCCACTGCGCGCCCACCCGCTCCCCGAGCGGAGCGACCTCCTTCTTGGCGGCCGTGAGCGCCTGCGGCACCGCCGCCACCGCCTGCCAGGCCTGCTCGGCGTCCCGCAGCGAGCCGGTGGCCTCCAGCAGGGCGAGCGCCATCTGCGTGAAGTGGATGGCCTTGGGCTCGGTGACGGTGACGTTGCTCGGATAGTCGAAGAGCACGTCGGCCTCCTCGGCCAGCGGGGAGTCGCCGCTCCGGGCGATGCCCGCCACGGTCGCGCCCGCCTTCTTCGCCACCCGCACGGCCTCCAGCGTCTCGGGGGTGGCGCCGGAGTGCGAGGAGGCGACGACGAGGGAGGTCCGGTCCAGCCCGGCGAGCGGGCGGTGGACCAGTTCCGCGGCGGTCATCCGGTGGGAGACCACCGTGTCCTCAGCGCTCTCCATGAGGTCCTGGGCGGGGAAGGTCGAGTAGAACGATCCGCCGCAGCCTACGAAGTACACCGTCCGCAGCCCTTGCCCGACCAGGCGGGCGGCCAGCTCGCGGGCCTTGCCGGCCTGGGCGACGGTGTGCTCCAGGGTGGGGGTGAGGTCGTCGGACAGCGGTACCGGGTCGACGGCGACGTCCAGCATTCGGGTCTCCTCCACGGAAACGGGGTCGTGCGCGGCCCATGGCATCGGACGCGCCACGGACGGGCGATGAGGTGTCGGCAAAGCCGCTGAGAAGGTTCTCAGTCAGATGCTGAGAACCTTCTCAGCGGGCCTAGACTGTGTCAAGAGGCCGGATGCGGAGTATCCCCGGAGACGGAAACCGGCGGCGTTCACCACTGCGGCGCCTGGAGAGAAGGAGGCACTCACGTGCAGAGCAAGGGGCGGGCCGACGGGCCGCCGAGCATCGTCGAAGTCGCGCGGGCCGCAGGTGTCTCCACGGCCACGGCCGGCCGGGTGCTCGGCGGGTACGGGCAGTCCAGCGCGGCCTCCCGGGTGAAGGTCGAGGAGGCCGCGAGACGGCTCGGCTACCGGCCCAACGGGCTCGCCCGGAGCCTCATCCAGGGCTCGACCCAGACCATCGGCGTCATCGTCACCGACATCGGCAACTCCTTCTTCGCCCAGGCGGTCCGGGGCATCGCCGACGTGGTGCGGGCCGGAGGCTTCGAGATGCTCCTCGCCAACACCGACTCCGACCCCGACGCCGAACAACGCGCCATCCAGGTCATGTGGGAAAAGCGGGCCGACGGCGTGATCATCGCCCCCGAAGGGCCGGACAGCGCCGAACGGCTGCGCACCCTGGTGGGCGGCGGCCTCCCCGTCGTCCTCCTGGACCGCCCGCTGACGGCCCTCCCCCAGGTCGACCAGGTACTCGTCAACAACACCGCCTGCGCCCGCAGCGCCGTCAACCATCTGACCGGCCTGGGCCACCGGCGCATCGCCGTGGTCAGCGAGGCCTCCGGTGACTTCTCCCGGCTGCTCGCCCACCCCGCGGCCGGAGACGGCGAGCGGCCCAGCGCCGCCCGGCTCGCCGGATACCTCTCCGCACTCCAGCGTGCCGGCATCCGGCCGGACCCGGACCTCGCGGTGCACTCCCCCTACGACCGGGCCGCCGCCGAACGCGCCACCGCCCGCCTGCTGCGCCGCGACCCCTCCGTCACCGCCCTCTTCTGCACCGACAACATCCTCACCTCGGGCGCCCTCGCCGCGGTGCAGCGCAGCGGCCGCGCCTGCCCCGAGGAGATCTCCCTGGTCGGCTTCGACGACCAGGACTGGACGACCCTGGTGCGCCCGCAGCTCACAGTGGTCCGCCAGCCGCACCGCGAACTCGGCGCGGCCGCCGCCGAACAGCTGCTCGCCCGCCTGCACGCCCGGCGCACCGGTGACGGTCCGGCAGACGACGAGGCAGTCCACCTGCGGCTTCAGGCGAAGCTGATCCGCAGGGCCTCGACCGCCCCCGCCCCGGCGACGGACATGACGGCGGGACACGGGCACTGAGCCGACACGGCGGAAGGAACAAGGAGCGCACGGAGCGTGCCACGGTGCGCGGTGACGGCCTCGGACGACGTCGCCCCGGGCCTCCTCAACGCGGGCGAGGGGACCGTCACCCTGGCGGCGAACGCCGGGTGCTTCGACTCGGCCCGGTGGTTCGCCATGATCCGCGACGGGCGCATCGGCCTCGCCCGGGCGGAGCGCCGTTGGACCGGGGCTGCATCAGTGATGAGCCGTGACGACCAGTGGTGTCACGCCTTGAGTTCGCGGAATGCCGGGACGCCGACCATCAGGAGGGTGGCTTCCCAGAGGCGGATGGCGTCTGCTCGCGCGGGGGTGGCATCGAGGACGGGGCCGAAGAATGCTCTTTGGGTGCCGTCGGGTGTGGTGATGGCCACGACGGGGGTGCCGATCCGGGCGTCGATCCGGTCGACGCCGGCGTGGTGGGAGACGCGCAGTGCCTGGTCGTAGTCGGTGGCGGTACCGGCCTCGGCGAGCGCGGCGGGCAGGCCGCTACGGTGCAGCGCTTCGCCGATGTCGCCGATCCATTCCCGCGCGGCGCCGTCAGGCTCGGTCCACAGTGCGGTGTAGAACGTCCCGAGTGCGGCATGTCCGTGCTCGGTCTGGACGGCTGCCGCGACGCGGGCGGGAATCCACAGGTAGCCGTGCGGGTCGCCTTCGGGGTCGTCGTCGCGGTGCTCGTTGAGCACCGACAGGCTCATCACCCGCCAGCGCACCTGGAGCGCTACCTGGTCGGCGACCTGGGCGATCCAGCGTGCGGTGTGGCGGGTGAGCGGGCAGGCCGGATCGAGCCAGAAGTCGACACTCCAGCCGCCCTCGGTGGCAGTGCCGGTCACGGCTTCGGTTCCGATCCCGGACGTGCGCCGGCCGTGGCGGTGATCCCCCGTTCCAGGGTGCGGGTCACCGTCGCGGCGACGTCGAACTTGGCGAGGGCGCCCCGTTCGACCTGCTCGAAGGCGGTGTAGGCAACTCCCCAAAGGACTTGCTGGATCCATTCGGCGGTGAGCTGGTCGTCGAAGACGCCCTCGGCCTGCCCGCGACGGATGAGGTCGATCACCGGGTCGTGCGGTGTCGGCAGATCAGGCCCGGCGGGGTTGGGGGCGGCATCACGCACCAGGGACTGGCCGCCGAAGACGAACATGATCGCATCGCTGGCCGAGGCCAGGGCAGCGACCACACGGCGCATGGCGTCCAGCGGGCGTCCTTTGCCGGGGTCCGCTTCGGCGATGGCACCACCGATGGTTTCCAGGGCGTGCTCGGTGGCGGCGCGCAGCAGGCCGTCGCGTTCCGGGAAGTAGCGGTGCAGGGTCGTGCGGCCGACCTCCGCGGCCTCGGCGACCTGGGGCAACGTGGCTGCCCGGTCGCGCACCCAAACACGCACCGCGGCAGTCACGATGGCCCGTTCAGTGCGGTTCCGGATGCTGGAAGGCTGCTTCGCACTCACGGCTGAACGGTATCAGAGGAGCCCGTTTCGGATGTCTGTAACTCATCAATGGAAGTTTGAAGTTCCATTCAGGTATTTCGAAGCCCCTTACGGCGAGGTCCGGCTGGACATGGACTCCCGACTGGAGATCAGCGGGGCCGATCTCGGCAGCGGCCGTTGGGGTTGCGTGGACGAACACCCAAGCACGCTGATGGCCGTGCTGTGTGCGCCGCCGTTGCCCGCGAGCGCGCTCTTCCTCGACGAACCCACCACGTGCCTCGCGCTGCGCGCCACCCGCGAGGCACGGCCACCCGAGCGCAGCTCGGCCCCGGCGAGGTACACGCCAACCCCATTCACTCCAAATGTGATGCAGGTCACGTCCGTTTTGCCGGATTACCGGGTCCTCCCGCTTCGCCATGATGCCCGGAAGGAAGCAAACGGTTCAGGGAGAGGTTCGGAAGTGGACGATCACCAGAGTGTCGGGTCGTGGCGGGCACTTGGCAGCCACCTCGGCATCGCCGTAGTGCTGGCCGGGGGCGTACTCGTCGGAGCCGTGAACATCTACCTGGCCGCAAGCCTGCTGCCCACGGCGGTCGACGACATCGGCGGTGAACGCCTCTACGCATGGAACATGTCCGTCTTCCTGACCGCCCAGGTTGTCGCGACCATGCTCGTGAGTCGAACCCTCTCCCGACACGGCGGCATCAACTCCTACTTGATCGGCTTTGGCGTCTTCGCGGTCGGGTCGGTCGTCTGTGCAGCCAGTCCGACGATGCCCGTGCTGCTGGCCGGCCGCGGCGCACAGGGACTCGGGGCGGGTCTGTTGGCCGGTCTGGGATTCTCCCTGATCCACTCGTCGCTACCGCGCGTCTTGTGGGTGCGGGGCAGCGCGTTGATCTCTGCCATGTTCGGCCTGGGCAACTTCATCGGTCCGGCTCTGGGCGGACTCTTCGCCCAGTTCGGTTCCTGGCGCCTGGCGTTCGTCGTGCTGGCCGTCACCTCGGCACTGATGGCGGCTTTCGTACCTCACGTACTTCCGCAAAGCGGCAGGACCGAGACGGAGACGGCTCCCGTGCCGCTGGGCTCGTTGATGCTGGTGATCGGAGCTGCGGGTGCCGTGAGCACCGCCGGCCTCATCCGGAACGAGGCCCTGACGCTGGTGTTCATCGCGTTGGCACTGGCGTTGGCCATGGCCTTCACGGTGAGGGAGAAACGCAGCCTGGTCCGCGTCCTTCCCGGCCCGACTTACCAGGCCGGCTCCGCGTTACGGTGGGTCTACCTGACCATCGCCTTCCTCGCGGCCGGCGTTGCCGTCGAGACGTTCCTGCCGTTGTTCGGCCAGCGTCTGGGCGGGTTGCCGCCGGCTGCGGCCGGGTTCTTCGGGGCGGCGCTGTCGCTCGGCTGGGCGGCAAGCCAAGTCGTCAGTTCCTCAGCACGTCGGCAGCGGACGGTCCGATGGCTGCGGGTGGCCGGTCCCGGTCTGCTCGCGGCCGGACTCGCCGTGCTCGCTCTGTTGCAGCAGCGCGAAGCATCACTGCTTCTGGTCCTTGCGTGGCTGCCCGTTCTTCTCTTCGCCGGCACAGGGATCGGCCTGGCAATGCCCCACTTGTCCGTCGCCGCGATGGCCGGCACGCCGGACAAGGAGGAGGGAGAGAAGGCCGCCGCGGCAATCGCGACGATACTCACGATGTCGACAGCATTCGGTGCGGCCCTCGCTGGCCTCCTGGTCAACCTGGGTGGTCCTTCGACGCTTACCTCCGCGCGCTACCTCCTGTGGGGCTTCGCTGCTTTCTGTGCCCTGGGGGTTCTGACCGCGCTACGCGCCGACCGCCTCGCTCACCTGACCCAGGCGCGCCAGACCGCCGGCAAGCAGGCGGCTGGGCATGGGCAGTGAGGACTCGGGGCGCGGGCGGCAGCCGGGGCAGGCGGCCTGGCCGAAGCCGGCGGAGGCACGGTGCTGGTCCTCGTTCTGAAACGATCAGTACGTCATACGCACCGGAGTAGGCGGGCGGCGCGTGGAGTGCGGTCGCGCGAGCCCGGCGGCGCGGGGGCGCGGGCCGGGCGGCGGCGTGGGCGGTCCGCCGCCGGTGCCACCGGAGGCCCCGGCTCATGTGGCGGAGGGGAGGTGGCGGCGGCCTCTGCGAGTGCCTCTCGCGCCCCCGCCGCACGCCCTGACGGTCGCCGTTTTGGGCGCACGAAACTGACGGCTGTCGCCCGGGTGTCGCCCGGGGACACCGACGGAATCGATGGAACCCATGGACCCATGGAAAGGGGACGATTTCCATGCACCGTGTCACCACGCTCGCCATCGCCTCACTCGCCTTCGCGGCGGCCCTCGGCACAGCTCCCGCCGCAACCGCCGACGCCACGGCTCCGGCCGCCCCGGCGACCGGGAACAGCGCCGCGGCCTTCCGCTGCGACCCGGGGCACTTCTGCATCTACAGCGGCTGGAGCGGTGGCGGCAGCCGCTGCCAGTGGACGGCGCAGAAGGTCGCGAACACCGCCGACCAGTGTTCCTTCATCCGCAACGGCAAGAAGGTGCTGTCGGTGTGGAACGGGACCGGCCACCGAGTTCAGTACTACAAGCAGACCAACTACCACGCGCGCGTCGGATCGACGGCCGCCGGCCACGGGGGCAACCTCCAGGGCAGCTACCAGATCCGCTCCTTCAAGAAGCAGTAGTTCCGGCAAGAAGCAGAATGCCGGTGAGCGCGCTGGTCCACCCGTCAAGGCCGCATGTTCAGCAGACAGGTGGCGATCATGATGGCGACCGCCAGAACGGTGCGTGCGCGGCGGAGCATCGCCTGGGCGCGCCGTAGCTCTTCTGGCGGCTCATCGGCATTTTCCGCAGGCCGCCGAGCCGTGACCGGCGGTATCCGGCACCGGCTGTCGATGAAGCGCATCCCCGGCAGCGGCAGGCCCGGCCGCTGACCGTCCGGCCGCTGGCTCGGCGGCCTGGGCTGCCGAGTCAGCCCAGGCCGCCGAGATCAGCCCTGCTGGCCTCCAGCCGGGAGCCCATGTCCAGCCGGACCTCGCCGTAAGGGCGTGATCCGTTCCAGCAGTTCGGGATCCAGCATGCGTCGGGTCGTAGAAGGCCGTCCGACCGCCAGGTGAAGGAACCAGCGAACCGACCGCGACCGTTGCTCACACGCTCACCGCACTGAGCGTTCCAATGCAGCCCGGTGATCGGAAACCCACCGATAGGCGGTCCGAACGTGTCTCACCACCCCTGCGTCACGAAGCCGGGCCATGGCGACGTCACCCGCATCGGCTTGGGACTCGATGCCCCGCCAGCACCGGTCCTGCCACCACAAGATCGTGGACACGAGACATTGCCGGTCCGACAACTCGTAGCTGTCAACGATCAGCCTCATGCGCCGGGCGGCCTCCTCGACGTCGGCGACCGAAGGGCCCAGATTGAGGTACTGCCAGCAGACATGAGCGATGTCGTGGATCCGCGCGCCCGGCGCAGCAAGGTCCCAGTCGATGAATGCCGCTGGCCGAAGCTCGCCCCCGCACAGCTGGTAGACCGTGTTCTTGGGCGACAGGTCGTTGTGGCACACGACCTCTTGGTCACCGGCCGGCGAGGTGCCGGCCGTCAGGTCGTGGAACTCACGCACGAGCCGGGCGACCGTCACCAGACTCTCCTCGGATGAGACAGCGGCAGGTTGACGCGGCTCCCACGCCACATGCCCCTCAAGGTAACTGAGGATTTCACGGCCCTCGTCGTCCACACCGAGATACCGCGGAGCACCACTCCAGCCACTGGCTTCAAGCAACCTCAGCAGATCGCCCACGAACCTCGTGCGAGCCGAGGCTGGACGGCGCACCGTGTCCCCGACACGAACGACCGCATTGACGAAACCTCCAGGCAAGGACGACTCAGGCATCCGTCCACCCTGCCCGATCGTTTCCTCGAACTGTCATCAGCCTGTCCTGACGCCTGATCCGGCCTCGAGGCAACTCCGTCAGGTGATCCACTCGCAGACAGTCGCCAACCACATGCACATGGGACAGCAGAGGCAGGCGTATGCGCCAAAATGGCTGGCGTACGCCGCTGTCTGCTATCGGCAGACGCCGCCGCATACGGCACCGGGATTGCTCTTGCCTACCGCGCCAACTCGTCGGGGCAGTGCGTACCGCGCGGAAACGTGTAGCGCGCCCCGATCCGGTACGTGCCGGGTCGGGGGGCGTGCAGCACCGTCCATTCGTCCTCGGGCTGCCCTTCATGGGCCTCCTCCACCTGCTTGCTGAGACAGCCGTGCACGTTGACCGTTGCGCTCCCTTCGTCGCCCTTCTTCGGCGGCCCTATGGTCCTGCCCTGCTCATCGATCAGTCCCAGCCAGGGCGAATAGGGAATCCGGATGAGCGCCGGTCCCGCGGAGTGCACCTCGATGACCAGTTCCTCGGCACTCGTGCTCCTGACAGTGGCCGACGGGCCGACCAGCGGCCTCGCGTTCTGCACCTTGTAGAGCTTCCAGCTGCCGTCGGACCACACCTCGTCGAGATACGGCTGGCCGCGTGACACAAGCTGGGCCTCCGCTTGGCCCGCCTCGTCGGGCTTGTCGCTGGGCAACACCACATAGCCGACTGCCCAGCGCAACAACCACGCGTGATAGGCGACCGGGGTCAGTTCTCCCTCATAGAAAAGGGGGTTGCGCTGCACGTCTGCCTGACGGTTCCAGCCGCGCGCCAGGTTGAAACGCGAGGCGATCGCCGACGACTCGCGATGACTGCTCGCGGGAACGACCTCTACTCGGCTTCGCCCCGCACCAGCCCGCTCCAACTGGTCGAGGAGGGGCGTCAGCTCCCTGCTCCATGACGCCGAGGGCGTGGTCCGGTCGACATCGCGGGCCGAATGTATCCCCGGCCATATCATCACCACTACACTGGTCACGGCCAGTGTGACCCACTTCCGGCCGAGGGTATGCCACAGCGCCAACCGCGGAAGCCTGCGCGTCGGCAGCACGGCGAGCAACACCACCCCGCCGAAGACCATGCCCAAGCGGGTGATGTTGGAGCCGATCTGTGAGGGAATCAGCCAGGCGAGCACCACCGCGACGGCGTAGAGCAAGGAGGACACCCGGACCGTACGCCATTGCTCGGGCGCGAAGACGAACACGGCCACCGAGCTCAGCAACGGCAGCACCACCGCCCCGAAGGCCATCGGCATCGTCCCGGAGAAAGGGAAAAACCAGGACGACAGCGCGACCACGAGCACTGGTGTGACACCAAGGGCACAGGCGGCTGGACGGCGCCCGGTCAGCCACAGCGCCGCGGCCACAATGCCGACATACAAACCCGCCACAGGACTGGATGCCGTCGCCAGCCCCGACAGCAACGCGGCGAGCCCTCCCCTCGCCCAGCGGTGGATCGGCTGACGGGGGCGCCGTTGCAGCGGCCACGCGAAAATCACCGCTACCGCCGCCAGGCCGAACATCATGCCCAGCCCGAACGTCACCCGGCCCGAGATCGCGTTGAAGCTCAGCGCCAACGCGCCGTACAGCGCGGGCCATAGCGGACGGTGCACCGCGCGGCTGCGCACCAGCAGGAGGGCGATCAGTCCCGCCGAGAGAGTGCCGACGATCACCATCGTCGTACGGACACCGAGGACCGCCATGAGATAAGGAGAGATAGCGCTATAGGAGACGGGGTGCATCCCACCGAACCACGCCAGAGAATACGCAGAGCCGGGATGCTGGAGAGCGAACTCCGCCCAGGCGTCTTGCGCAGCCAGGTCACCACCGCTGTTCGCGATCAGGAAGACCCACGCCAGATGGAGCACTGCGGCCAGGGCCAGCGAAGCGACTACGGGTAGCCAGGGTGGGTCTGGTCGCCGCTCGTCGCCCGGCCCGGCTCCAGCGCCTCCGCCACCAGTCCCTCCCGCAGCGCTGTTGCCCTGCCGACGCAGAATCTGTAATCGTGCCTTGCCGTTCGTGTTCTGTCCGGTCTTGCCCGTACCGGATCGGTCCACGATCGCCACTGCGATGCCTCTTTCCCCTGGGCTATCCCTTATCGTCCCCCTCCAGGGCAACCCGGGTGCGCCGCGAGTTCGTCGAACAAGCGCGGGGGTCGATGTCAACACAGAGTGTAGACAACGCCTCGCCGACAGGCGTCAGGCGCGGTGTAAAGCGCGGCCCACCATTTCGACGAACTTGCCGCCCTGAAAGAAAACGCATCGCTGGATGGTGCCACTCTTCTGCACGGAGACACGTACCCGTTCAACACCATGATGAGTGCGGACCGTGTCTTCGTTGTCGACTGGCCGCACGCCTGGGTCGGGCCCCGTCGCCGTGATGCGGTCACACTGCTGTCGAGCGCGGCCCTCAGAGGCGTCGACGTCGGCGAAGAGCAGCCTTGCCAGCGCCAGGCGACTCGTGGATCACGTGGTCGCGGACTGTCGCGGACCAGTAGGTGTCGGAGTAATGCCTCTGTCCCTTGTTACCAGCGGAACGTCCGCCGCGGCACTGCCGACCGCAGCAGCACGGGAGCGCTGCCGCCCACGTACGATTCCCAGCGCCGCAATTGAGCGCGTCGATGTTTGTGATCCCCGGATCTTCAGCATTGTGGTCGGCCCCACGAGCTCTGGGCGGGCCATGGGATCAGGAACCAACGCAGGCGCTTTCGCCGTAAATTGTGTCCATGAGCGAGGAGACGTCGCCCGAAGGGTTAGAGCGGTCGAGCACCGGACGCAGGAGGCATGCCGCACCCAAGCGGAGCCGGGGTGGCGACGGGGTGTTGCGCTCGTCCGCGCTGATGGCAGCGGGGACGGTGGTCTCGCGGGCTACTGGACTGATCCGGCAAGTGCTGCAAGCCGCCGCGCTGGGCACCGGGCTGCTGGCCACCACCTACAACCAGGCCAACACGGTGCCCACCAGCCTGTACTTCCTGCTGATCGGTGGTGCGCTGAACTCCGTCCTGGTCCCGCAGCTGGTCAGGGCTCGCGCAGAAGACCCCGATGACGGAACCGCCTTCGAACAGCGTCTGGTCACCCTCGTGATATGTGTCCTCGGCGTCGGAACCGCGCTGGCCACATGGGCCGCTCCCGAGATCATCAGCGTCTACCAGCGCGACACACCCGCCACCCACGACGCCTTCGAGTTGACAGTCGTCTTCGCCCGCTTCCTGCTCCCGCAGATCTTCTTCTACGGCTTGTTCAGCATCTTCGGCCAGGTCCTCAACGCCCGGAACCGGTTCGGGGCGATGATGTGGACCCCGGTTCTGAACAACCTCATCCTGATCACCATGTTCGGCCTGTACGTCGGCATGATGACCGCCCCCGACAAGGTCGCGGACATCACGGGGGCCCAGGTCCGGCTGCTCGGCATTGGCACCACGACCGCCCTGGCCCTCCAGGCATTCGCCCTGATCCCCTACGCCCGCGAAGCCGGATTCCGGTTTCGACCGCGTTTCGACTGGCGGGGCACGGGCCTGCGCAAGAGCGCGAACGCGGCCCGCTGGACCTTGCTCTTCGTACTGGCCAACCTCGTGGCCAGCACGGTGGTCACCCGCCTGGCCTCCTCCGCCGACGCCGCTCTGCCCCACGACGGTGTCGGCTACACCGCCTACAGCTACGCCCAGCAGATCTGGATGCTGCCCCAGTCGATCGTCACCGTCTCCCTTGTCACCGCGCTTCTCCCGCGTATGAGCCGGGCAGTGACCGAGCACCGTGTCGAAGACCTGCGTGCCGATCTCTCTCGCGCACTGCGGGCCAGCGGCGTCATCATCGTTCCGGCGGCATTCTTCTTCGTCGCCTTCGGCCCGCAGATCGCGCAGCTGCTGTTCGCCCACGGTGCCGCCAACGCCGCGGCAACCACTCCCCTGGGCCACATGCTGCAAGCCTTCGGCCTGGGACTGATTCCATTCTCCGCTCAGTACCTCCTGCTGCGCGGCTTCTACGCCTTCGAAGACACCCGCACACCGTTCCGAATGGCGCTGTGGATCAGCGGCATCAATATCGGACTCGCCGTGGCCTGCCATCTTCTGCTGTCTCCCCGGTGGGCGGTCACCGGGATGGCCGCCGCGTACACCCTGTCCTACGCGATCGGCCTGTTGCTGACGGCTCTACAGCTGCGGCAACGCACCGAGGGGCTGCTCGACGGCCGGCGGATCTGCCGCACCTACGCCAGGCTGACCGCGGCCGCCACCGGGGCCGGGTCGGCCGGGTGGCTCATCGCCCGCTCCTGCAGCCACAGCCTGGCATCTGTCTCCTGGACGCCAGCTCTCTCCCTGACTGCAGGCGGCATCACGATGCTGCTGCTGTTCCTGCTTCTCGCACGACTCTTGCACATCGGGGAACTGCGCAGCCTGCCGGGGCTGGGATGACCCCGGCACGATCAGACTGACCGGGCCGGAAGACCACCGCCCCAGCCCCGCGCCCGCCACGCTGAAGACTCACGAACCGTGTGTGCGGAAGCCGTCGACGGGCGACGGCCACGATGTGGTCGGCGGGTTCGGCGAGAGTGGCGTGCGCGAGGGCGTTCGCGCCGATCGCGCCGTGGGTGATCAGGACCAACGCGCTGTCCATAGCCAGCCGAGCGGGATGAGTCGTAGGCTGCGGGCGACCGACTGGGATGCGTGGTTGGTGGCGGTGGTGCTGTAGAAGAGCACGTCCTTGTTGCGGCACTCGCGCTGGGACCAGGCGGCCACGACGGCCGGGGCGAGACCTCTGCCGCGGAAGTCGGCGCGGGTCCAGATTCCCGCTTCCGCGGCGGTGCTGTTCGATGCGGGAGTGTGGCAGATCGACACCGGCTGGTTGTCGTACACGGCCATCGCCCACTCGCCGAAGCGCCCGTTGATCAGTTCGGACCACTCGCCGGGCTGCCAGTTGTCAGGCCGGACCAGCTCCTGTGCCGCGATCTTGCCGTCGGCGGTGGAGACGATGAGGGGCAAGGGGGCTGGATCCGGGGCAGCGAGATGTGGGGGGAAGACGAAGCACGGGCCGCCTTCGACGGACACTGCCTGGTCGTCCAGAGACTCGGCCAGGCGCACCAGCGGATCGGGAGGCCGGCCGGGGCTGTATGCCTGGTCCCAGCCGTTCATGCGGGCGCGGTGCGCGATGCCGGATCCGAGGGCGAGCAGGCGGGCTCCGGGCGACCATGCGCACACGGCCAGCACGGTCGGGTCCTTCAGGAGTGCTGGTAAGCCACCCGAGTTCGGGGCGAGGCCGTAGTTCGCATCGACTTCCAGGCTCAGCAGCCGTTCCTCGTCCCAGTCCATGGCGCGAGGATAGCTTTCCGATCAGAGAGCTTCACCTGCGTTTTCTCGCCCGCCTGCTCAGCTTGGTGTTTAAGGTTTCTTTCGCCTCCCAGCGCCGGGGACCTATGGTCCGCCGCGTTTGTCAGACCGCCTCGGTACGGTCGGCGCATGAGAGCTACGGCAACTTTCACCGTCAAAGCGTTCGTCCCGACTGAGCTGAAGCCCGAGCCTGCCGTGTCCACTGGACTGCCGGTAGGTGTCGCGACGATGGAGAAACACTTCGAGGGAGAGGTCGTGGGACGCTCGGCGACCCTGTTCACGGCCGCGTTCGACCAGTCGACCGGCGTCGGCACCTATGTGGCCATGGAGTCATTCGAAGGCTCGATGCAGGGACGGGAGGGGGCCTTCAACTTCGTGCACTCGGCGACAACATCCGGCAGCGACCGCACAGCGGAGTTCTTCACCATCGTGCCTTCAAGCGGCACCGGCGAGCTGGCCGGGATCTCCGGGGCCGGAGGGATGGCCGTTGATGCTGACGGCACGCATCGCATCTGGTTCGACTACCAGCTCGGCTGAACGGCGGGGCTTGTCGGCCTCGAACTAGCCCGAACATGATCGCCCGAATGAGAATTCCGGGGACGTGAACACGGCCTTCGTCTGATCCTGTGCTCCGACCAAAGACGCACCTGACCAGCACGAAGGCCGTGGGGGAATGAGTCTGCAGCAACCTGGCATCCAGCGGGAGCCGTTCGCGGTGGCGTCACGCTTCCGAGAGGACTTAATCAACTGCCTGACCGCACGGGGACGAGTTGTTCGAGCTGGTCGACGCGTTGCTGTGCGCGGACGGTCCGGTGACCTCGCCGGTGGATCTGACGCTGGTGGCCGAGCACCGGCGTGGGCACGGCGCGATGTACGAGGCGCGCCTGGTCCTGGCGGTCGACGTCAGCAACTGGCTCCGCCCCGACGCGCCGACCAGCGCGGAGCGTCTGTTCTGCCACGTCTACGGCCGCAGCGGCCGGTCCTCGGACCAGTTCATCCCCGGCTGGCCATACTCCTTCGTCGCCGCCCTCGAATCGGGCCGGACGTCCTGGTGCCAGCTCCTGGACGCCGTCCGTCTCGGGCCCGAGGACGACGTTGCCGAGGTCACCGCCGCCCAGCTCCGCCGGGTGGTCACGGACCTGATCGAGATGGGCCGCTGGCACTTCGGGGACCGCGACATCCTCATCATCTTCGACGCCGGCTACGACGCCCCGCGCATGGCTTATCTCCTCGAAGGCCTCCCGGTCGAGGTGCTGGGACGGATGCGCTCCGACCGCGTCATGCGACGGCCGACACCCACGCTCAAGGAGTGCGCCCTGGCCTATCCCCGGGGCGGGCGACCGCCGAAGCACGGCAAGGAGTTCCGCTTCGCCAAGCCGGAGACCTGGGGCGAGCCGAACGCGGCCACGACGCAGGTCACCGACCGGTACGGCACCGCCCGCGCGATGGCCTGGGGCCGCATCCACCCCCGCCTGACCACCCGCTCCGCGTGGATCGGCCACACCGGAGAACTCCCCATCATCGAAGGCACGCTGATCCGCCTCCAGGTCGACCGCCTGCCCAGCGGAGGCGACCCGCTCCCGCTCTGGCTGTGGTGACGTCGACGTGCGCTGGCAGGCGTTCTTGAGGAGGTTCGACATCGAGCATCTCTTCAGGCTGATGAAACAGACTCTCGGGTGGACCCGTCCGAAGCTGCGAACCCCCGAGGCCGGCGAGCGCTGGACCTGGCTGATCATCGCCGCGCACACCCAGATCCGCCTTCTGCGCGGGGCCTCCGCCGACTTGCGGCGGCCGTGGGAGAAGCCCGCCGAGCCCGGCCGGCTCACCCCGGCCCGAGTCCGCCGAGGGTTCAGGAACCTCCGCCCGAACCTGCCGTGTTTGGCCCGTGCGCCGAAACCCAACCGGCCCGGGCTCGGCAGGCCCCTTGGCTCGAAGAACCGGTTCCCCGCCACCCGCTACGACGTGGGCAAAACCGTCAGACGACCCGAGACCATCGCCGAACGTGACCAGGTCAGACCATAAAAAACAAGCTCAGGGCCGGCGCTGGATCAGCGTCTCGGTCCGACATGGGACTCGAACGTGGTCGCTCGCCCGGAAGTGCGCGGGAGGTGTGGGTGGCGCCGGCCTGATTCTGCGCTCCGGCCAAGGACACACGTGACCAGACCGGGGCCGTGGGGATGTGCGACATCCCGTGAGTTCCCCTGAGCTCTGCAGACTCCCTGGGCCCGTGGCCGGGGGGGGTCTTCCTCCTTCGTGTGCTCTGGTGGCCTGTGACGCAACTTCGGGATTTCTGAAGCGTTCTCATCTCGTCCGACCGATCTGTAGTCGGACCGAAGGCGGGGAGGCTCGGGTTGGCGGCGCTGGCAGTCGTACGGGACCTGCGTGAGCACTGGGCGCCCGCGTCGGCGGAGGAACTGGAGCGGTTCGAGACCGACGTGCTGTCAGGGTTCGTTCTCGCGCGGGCCTCGGCAGGGCTGGCGGACGGCACCATTCGCGGGGACGTCGGTCACCTGGATCAGATCAGGTCCTGGTTCGGCCGACCGTTGTGGGACATGGAGCCCGCCGACGCGGATGCGTACTTCGGGAAGGTACTGCGGCACTCGCCCAGCGGCACCCGGCTGGGCCGGTCACAGGCGCTGAGTACGTACTTCATGTTCCTGGAGCTGCGGCACAAGGTCGAGATCCACCGGATGACCGGCCGGGTGGTCGAGTGCCCGATCGACGAGATGAACCGGCCGCGCGGGGCCAAGGATGCACAGTTGCGGATCCCGCCGAGCGAGCCGGAGGTCGGGACGCTGTTCACGGGCTGGGGTGGCGAGCTGGCGACCTGCAGGAAGTTCGCCCCGACCGCCCGGAACTACACCGCCTCGAAGCTGATGTCCCAGGTCGGCCTGCGGGTGAGCGAAGCATGCGGCCTCGACCTGGACGACATCAAGTGGGACCTGGGCCGCTTCGGCAAGCTCCACGTCCGCCACGGCAAGGGCGCCCGCGGCTCGGGGCCGCGTGAGCGGATGGTGCCGCTGATCAACGGTGCCGACCGGACGCTGCGGTGGTTCATCGAGGACGTGTGGGGTCAGTTCGACGACGATCACACACGGCCCGGTGCCTCGCTGTTCCCGAGTGAGCGGAAGAACACCGACGGTTCCGCACGCCGGGTCGGCGACGATGCCCTGCGCAACGGTCTCGACAACGCCGTCGAGGCTCATCTGCCGGGCTGGACAGACAGGTTGACGCCGCACGTCCTGCGGCATTTCTGCGCGTCCCAGCTCTATGGGAATGGGCTGGACTTGCTCGCGATCCAGGAGGTTTTGGGACATTCCTGGATTGCCACCACGATGCGGTATATCCACGTGCAGCAGACCCGGGTCGAGGACGCCTGGGTCGCCGGGATGGAACGGGCCGCGAAGCGGCTGGAAGGGCTGGCCCGATGAGGTGGAACCTGCGGCTGACCGCCGCGAACAAGGGTATCTGGAAGGCGTCCGAGCTCCAGCGGAGCCTGGCCGAGCACGGCTTGGTGATCTCGGCCGGGAAGATGTCCGGGCTGTGGTCCGGCCAGCCGGTCTCCCTCAAGCTGGACGACCTGGACGTCATCTGCGTCGTGCTGGGCTGCGAGATCGGCGACCTGTTGATCCCGGAACCGCAGAAGGTTACCCGCCCCGGCGAGGCGAACATCAGCCGGACCGCTGTCGGTGCCGCCGCACCGGTTCCGGCGGTGGTGCCCAAGCGTCGCGACGGCCGGTCGCTGCCGCCTGCATGAGCCGGTATCCGAAGGCCTACTACAAGCCCACCGACTCCTGCGACGGCTGCCTGGCCTGGGGCGACTTCAGCGGACGGCTCTGTCCGACCTGCTACATGTTCGGCCGCAGCCACGCGACGGCCGTCTGCACCGGCTGCCGCCGTGTCCAGCCGCTGAAGTGGGAATTCTGTCGTCTGTGCTGGTGCCAGGCCCGGTTGGGGGCCCAGGCCGCTGTCGACCAGCTGGCCGCGGAGGCCGATGTGAGGGCGCGCCTCAACGCGGTCCGGCACCATCAACTGTTCTTCATGGGCATGCACCACCGCAACGGATCGGCACCCGCCCCTCGGCGGCGCGGCGGACGGCGGAGCGCCCCTCGCAAGCCGCCGCCCGCGCCGTCCTGGCGGCCGAATGCCGACTGGAGACAGTTGCCGCTGTTCGGACAGGTCCCGCGCGACTACGGCCGCCTCGACCCCTCCGGCGTCGACTTGACCAGCCCCTGGCTGACCTGGGCGAAGTACCTCGCTCACCGGTTCGCCGAGGCACGGGGCTGGGGACGCAACATCCGCTTCGCCGTCAACCGCGGCCTGGCCCTTGTCCTCACCGGGTACGTCGAGGGCGACGTCATCCGGCACAGCGAGATCTTCACCCCGCTCCGGTCCCGCGACCTCCCGGTCGGCCACGTCGTCACGGTCCTGGAGGAGATGGGGATCTTCGAGGACGACAGCGAACCCTCCTTCGAGGGCTGGCTCGCCGAGCGTCTGGAGGGTCTCGCACCCGGCATCCGCTCGGAGGCCGAGCGCTGGACCCGCGTCCTGCGTGACGGTGGCCCCCGCAGCCTCCCGCGACGGGAAGGCACGGTCTGGCTCTACCTCAACCGTGTCCGGCCGGCCCTGCTGGAATGGTCGGACCGCTATGACCACCTGCGGGAAGTGACCCGCGACGACGTCCGGACCTACATTAAGACACTGCACGGCCACCAGCGGCGTGACCAACTCGTTGCCCTGCGCTCGCTGTTCTCCTGGGCCAAGCGGAATGGGCTGCATTTCCGCAACCCGACCAGCCGGATCAAGGTCGGCCAGTACGAGTACGGCGTGCTCCAGCCGCTGGTCCTCGCCCAGGTCGGCCGGTCCGTCGCGGCGGCCACCACCCCGGCAACACGACTCATCCTCGCCCTCGCCGCGGTGCACGCCGCCCGGGTCGCCCAGATCGGCATGCTCATGCTCGACGACGTCGACCTCGGCAACCGACGGCTGACCATCGCCGGACGCGTCCGGCCGCTCGACGACCTCACCCTGAAACTGCTGCTGGACTGGCTGGAGCACCGGCGAAACCGGTGGCCGAGCACAGCGAACCTCCATCTGCTGATCAACAACCAGACCGCCACCAAGACCAGCCACGCCAGCAACCACTGGATCAGCTCCTCGATGCGCGGCCAGGACGCGACGCTGGAGCGGCTCCGCGTCGACCGGCAGCTCGAAGAGGCGCTGACCCACGGGCCCGATCCGCTTCACCTCGCCGAGGTGTTCGGGCTCGACGAGAAGACCGCGATGCGCTACGCGGACTCCGCACGGGCACTACTGGAACAGGCAGCCGAGCACTCGGCATCGCCCTCAGGAAGAGAACTTGGCCCGGATTGAAGCGACTTGGAGTCGGCGTCAGCAGATCCTTGGGAGAGGCGCAGACACTCATCCCAGGCTTCAAAGAAAGCTCTCGTAGGTGTTGAGGCGTTCTTGGCGCATCCAGTGACCGTGCTCGACGGCACCTTGGTCCTGTACTTGCCGCCAAACGGCTTCGGCGTTCTTTTCCGTGCCGAACTTAGCTGCCTGCCCGCGCGGAGCAACCTCACCGCTGCTTCATCAATGACGACAGAGGGTGTCGGGTTTACGGCCGACGATGGACGTATGCGCGAAACCCCAGAAGAACTCAACAAGCTCCAGTCCCTCCTCGACTCCTCCCTCTCCGGCTCGACCGCACACCTCCGCTCGATCGTCGAGGGCCGCACCATCACGGCGGCGCAGCTCACCGGGGTCCTCACCGGCATGTGCACGCTCGCCCTCTCGACGGTGACCGCAAAGGGCGAACCGCGGATCAGCGGCGCCGACGGGCACTTCCTGCACGGCCGGTGGCACTTCGGCACGGCGCGCAACGCCGCCAAGGCCCGTCATCTCGCGGCCCGTCCGGCCGCCAGCGTCGCGCACATGCGCGGCGAGGACCTCGGCGTGTTCACCCACGGCACGGTGGAGGAGCTGAACCCCGAGGACGCCGAGACCACGGCCGACTGGCAGGAACTCCTCGCCTACTTGAAGGACTTCTACGGCGACGACGCCTTCGACTGGAACCGCGAGGTCGTCTACTACCGGCTGAACCCGCACTGGATGACCGTCTACGCCCCCGACCTCGACAAGCTCACCGGCACGTGACGCCGGGCCCGTCGACGAGGGCCTGCACCTGCGCGTACGTGGGTGCGGGGCCGGTCGACGGCGCGCCGTCGCGTACCGCCAGCGCCGTGGCGACGGCCTCGCCCAACGCCCGCCGGTACAGCAGCGACCCGAGGCTGCCCCGCGCCCAAGCTCTCAACTCCTTCCCCAAGCTCTCAACTCCGCTTCGCTGCGTTCGAGCAGGGGGCCGCTCGGCGTCTTGCCGGTCCAGGGGACCAGGAACGGCAAGGTCGCGAGTTGGCCCCGAACCCACGGAAGCAACTCCGCAGAGCACGACGACGGACCCTTGAGTTCCCACCGAGAACCCTTCAGTTTGCGTGAACTTACGGGACTCTGCGGGTGTGAGTAGTTGAGGTACAGAAAGTGCCGCTGAGATTGATCTTGCTCGGGTTCGCCTATCGCGCGGGGGCTTCGAGCTGACGCGGGACGGCGCTGGCGCGGAGCTCGCGCAGGTCCGGGATGTGGTTGTAGAGCGTGCCCGGGGAGACCCCGAGGAGCTTGGCGATCGAGGTGATCGAGCGGCCGGGGTCGGGCAGCAGGTCGCGGGCGGCGCGGATGATCTCCTCGGTGGCGGCGCTGGGGCGTCCACCGACTCGGCCGCCGGCGCGGGCCGCGGCCAGGCCCTCCTTGGTGCCGATGACGATGAGTTCGCGGATGAACTCCGCGAGCGCGGCGAAGACATGGAAGACAAGCCGGACCGCCGGGCGTGGTGGTGTCCAGGTTCTCGTGCAGCGAGGTGAAGCCGATGCCGCGCTCGCGCAGCTCGGCGACCATGTTGATGAGGTCCTGGAGGCTGCGGCCGTACCGGTCGAGCGAGGGGACAACGAGCGTGTCGCCCGCGTCGAGGAAGGCGTGGCACGCCTTCAGTTCGGGGCGGAGCGCGTCCTTGCCGGACTTCTTGTCCGCGAAGATCTTCCGGCATCCGGCGGCGGTGAGTGCGTCAAGCTGCCGCTCCAGCTTCTGCCCGCCGGTCGACACCCGTGCGTACCCGATTTTGGTCTCGGTGCACACGAGCGGCTCGGCGGCGAGCACGCCCGCGCCACCCGCTGGTTCCTGAGTGGACGTCAGTACGGCGGGTCGGCCAGCGCCGTCGGCTCGCAGGTGGCATCCATCAGCCCAGCGACGCAGTTGCCGCGCGCAGGTCCTCCAGGGCTGCCAGTGCGTGTGGCGCGAGCCCTTCTGTGTCGTCACGATCACTTTCGGACCACTGGGCGTAACCCTGCTTGAACGCGAGGACTCCCAGCTCGCCCGCAAGACGCGCAGTCGGGTCGGGGACACCGCGGGCGATGAGCGCGGCTGTCATGGCGGCCGCGAGACCGACGCTCTTGAGGGCGTCGCGCTCCTGAAGTTCGGTGCTGGCTGCCACGGCTGCTTTGAGGCGGGGGCCGAGTTCGCGGTTCGTCGCCCCCATGGCGCTTGATGCGCGTTCGAGACCGGCTGCCACCGCCTGGAGCGGGCTGGCGCTCGCAGGCGCCTCTGCGATGCCGTCGGCGAGCAGCCTGCAGAGCGTCTCCTGGCCGGCGACCAGTATCTCGCGTTTGTCGGAGAAGTACCGGAAGAAGGTGCTCTTGGTGACGCCGGCGCGCTCGGCGATCTGCGTCACGGTGGTGGCGTCGTACCCCTGCTCGGTGAACAGGTCGACGGCCGCGACGACGAGTCGCTGCGGCGCTCCTGGTTGCCATCTAGCCATGAGACCAGGATAGGTGATGGGACACCTGTCCCGTCACCGGTGTAAGGTCAGTGACGGGACAATGGTCCCATCACTTTCAGGGAGAGCTCATGCACGTCTTCATCACCGGCGGTACCGGCACCATCGGCTCCGCCGTCGTCGCCGAACTGCTCGGCAACGGCCACACCGTTCTCGCACTGGCTCGCTCGGACGGCTCCGCGCAGATCCTCGAGAACGCTGGTGCCAAGGTGCTGCGAGGAGAGATCGCGGACCTCGACGTCCTGCGCGCCGGTGCCGCGCAGTCCGACGGCGTGATCAGTCTGGCGTTCAGCCGCGACTACAACGACCCGGACGGGCTCGCACAGGCCGTCGCCCAGGAGAGCGCCGCCATCGCCGCCCTGGGCAACGAGCTCATCGGCAGCGACCGTCCGATCGTCGCGGTCTCGGGCACGCCCTGGGTACCAGGCCGCTCCTCTACCGAGACCGATCCACTGCCGACCGACGGACCGGTGGGCGGTCGAGGCCGTTCCGTCAACGCACTACTGGAACTGGCCTCGCGCGGTGTGCGCGCCACGGCTGTCCGCATGCCGCGCACGGTCCACAACGAGGGCCAGGGCGGGTTCGCCGGCCTGCTGGCCGACACGGCGCGCCGCACCGGAGTGGCCGGCTACCCGGGCGACGGCACCCAGCGCTGGCCGGCCGTGCATGCCCTCGACGCAGCGGTCCTGTTCCGCCTGGCCCTCGAATCGGCGCCGACCGGGACAGCCTGGCACGCCGTAGCCGACGAGGGTGACGCGGTGCGTGACATCGCTACGGTCATCGGCCGACGGCTGGGCCTGCCGGTCGAGGCGGTGTCGGAGGAGACCTTCGGCCCGTTCGGTCCGATCTTCGCCATGGACCAGCCTGCGTCCAGCACCCACACCCGCAACGCCCTCGGGTGGCAGCCGACGCACCCCAGCCTCCTCGAGGACCTGGAGAACATTCAGCCCTGACGGGTTTCGACAGAACACAGCCTGAGGAAAACCGGCCGTCAGTCCGCGTCGTCCTCGACGGCGTCCGGGTCCCGCAAGGGGCGCAGGCCCTGGCCGGGGCCGCTGGCCTTGATGTTGAACAGGTAGCGGCCCAGGAAGTTGATGTGCCGGTCCTTGTCAATCTCAGGTGTAGAGGAAGGCGCCGGGGGCGGTGGCCGTACCGCTTGTCGTCGTGACGACGACATCTGCGGGTCCCGGGGCGGCCGCGGGGGGAGTGACGGCGGCCACTCGGGTGGCGGAGATGATGCCGAAGTCCGCCTGTGTGCCGCCGATGGTCACTGTCTGCGTGAACGCGAGCGCGGTCCCTTCGATCAGAACGGGTGTGCCGCCTGATGTCGGTCCTGACGTGGGGGTCACGGAGGAGATGCCGGGCGGGTTCGTGTAGGTGTAGACCGCCCGCCCGTATGCGTTGCTTTTCGTGACCACGGTGACCGGCACCGGTCCGGGGGCCTGCGCGGGCGGTACCGTCACGGTGAGCCTGTCGTCCAGGAGGGTCGAGGGGGTGACGGACACGTTGCCGAACCGCACCTCGGTAGTGGTGATCAGCCCCCGGCCGGTCACGGTCAGCGTGTCACCTCCGCTCAGCGGGCCCGAGGTCCGGCTGATGCCGGTCATCACTGAGTCCTGGAGGTAGTAGAAGCGGCCGACGGTCCGGGTGGTGTTCTGGCCGAGGGTGACGTCGATCTTGACGTCGCTGACGAAGAGCGGTGAGACGGCGCGGATCTGGTGGTCGTTGATGACCCTGAACGAGGCGGCGGGCAAGCAGCCGAAGCGGACGGCGGTGGTGTTGCCCAGTCCCTCCCCGGTGATGGTCACAGGGATCCCGCCGGACATGGGGCCCACGTTGGGGTACACACCGGCCGGCGCGGTGATCACCTGCACGGTCTCGTTGCCATTGTTGGTGACGTAGATCTCGGAGTTGTCCGGTGTGATCGCCAGCCAGTACGGGGCATGGAAGCCCGGCACCCTGGTAAGGGTCTTGCGGGCGATGAGGTCGAGGACGGCGACGCTGTCATTGCCGTCGCACGCGACATACGCCAGGAGCCCATCACTGGTGACCGCCACGCCGAAGGGAATGGAGAGGCCGGTGTAGGTGTCCACCACGGCGTGGATGCTGGTGTCGATGACATCGAGCTGGTCGCCGCCGTAGTCGGTCACATAGACCCGTTGTCCGTCGGGCGAGACCGCCACGCCCCGGGGGAAGGTGAAGCCGGTGAGCACGGCGGTGACGGTGTTGGTGGCCGTGTCGATGACCCGGACCGTGTTCGTCCCCTCTTCCGTGACGTAGACCTCGGCCCCGTCGGGGGTGATCGCCAGGTTGCGCGGTCCGATGCCGACCGGGACGGAGGCGGTGACGGTGTTGGTCGCCGTACTGATCACATCGACGCGGTTGCCGCCCTGGCTGGCGACGTAGACGCGGGAGCCATCGGGCGTCACCGCCAGACCGAGCGGCTTGTTCAGTCCGGTGATGTCCTGGGTGACGGTGTTGGTGGCCGTGTCGATGACCACCACATGGCTGTTCCCGAAGGCGGCCACATAGGCGTGCAGCCCATCCGGGGCGATGGCGATTCCCCACGGGCCGGCGGGCACGGCGATGGTGGTACGGACGGTGTGAGTGGCGGTGTCGATGACACTGACGCTGCCGCTGCCGAAGTTGGTCACATAGACGCGTTGGCCGTTGGGGCTGACCGCCGCGTAGATCGGACTGCTGCCCACCTGGATGACATCCGGTAGCAGCAACTGTTCCGTGACCTCCGTTACTGCGTTCATGGCGACCTCCACGGCCCGAGTCCTGTAGGCGTCAGGATGAGCCAGGAAGCGAAAGGATGTACAGAATTCCCTAATAAATACGACAATCAGCAGGTGGGTGCGGGGTCGACAGGCCGCCACATCGGGTGGACCGTTCCTGATGTCCGGTCATGGTCGGCTCATGAGCCGGTAGGGTCCGACCGCGCCCCGGGAATGCCGTGGGGCCAGGAGAGTCACGGAATACGCCACGACACCCGCTGCTCGAGGCGGGCCGCGATGCTGATGAGTCGGCCCAGTGGGCGCACAACGGCGCACACAGCGCGTCGGCAAGGTTTTCTTCCTATTTACGCATGACTTCCGCGAAGCACTCATTTCACCTCGGCGGCGGTCACTCCGGCCTCCGTCACAGCCACCCA